>JAWUXW010000056.1:0-31769 GCA_034111125.1 Paraglaciecola sp. | reverse complement strand
TATAAATACATACAGTATAGGTAACCATTGCTATGAACATGCCAGAAGCCAGCTTTTTAGGGTGGCAACAACAGTTTAGTACCAAAGAAGATTGTTTAACCTATTTGAAGAAAATGAAGTGACCCAACGGATTTATTTGCTCGTGCTGTGCCCATAACCAAAGCTATGAAATAAGCCGTCGTCGTTTGTACGAATACACCCACTGTAAAAAACAAACATCGGTGATGGCAGGGACACTTTTTCATGGTCGTCACATCACTTTAGTTAAGTGGTTTTGGGCTATCTATTTCCTTGACTCAGATAAAGGCAGTATATCGGCCCTTAGATTAAGCAAGCTCATCGAAGTGAACTGGCGAACAGCAAGGCTGATATTAAAGAAACTCAGAGTGGCTATGGGTCACAGAGATAGCTTGTATCAATTAAGTAGCATCATTGAGCTGGATGACGCCCTGATTGGGGAAAGACAGAAAGGCAAGCGAGGTCGGGGCGCAAATGGCAAAACGAACGTGATGATAACCTGTGAAAGCGGTCAGCAGTGTATGCCACTTAAGTGTGGATGAGTTTGTCAAAAGGCACTTAGAGAGAGGGTAGGAAGTGCATTCAGTTTCTGAGCCCATTGATTGCAGATATTTTTTACCAAAAGCGAAAATGCTGTTCAGCTTAAATGAGCAGATTAGCTAATCATTGAACCTTTTTTAACTTTGGCGCAATTTTGCTTTCGCTTTTAATTTCTCCTTCGCCCTTGCTTTCGATTTTGGAAACTTCAGGGTGGGCAGCCAGCGAGAGCTTGAGCAATTCCTTGTGTGCATCTTTCATGTGCTGGGCCAGTTCGTGTATTTCGGGCATCAGCTTTTGACAGGAGATTATGCCAAAGTCGAGCCAGCCGTTGTAACTCTGCAAGGTGATATTCAGTCCCATACCGTGATAAGGGATCGAAACCGGGTAGGTGCTGATCTGTTTGGCGCCCGCAAAGTAGAGCGTAACGTTAGGTCCGGGAACGTTGGAGATCAGAACGTTAGCAAAAGGTGGTAGGGAGTTAGCAACTCTGGCTCGCGTCAATGTCGAGGCAATGCTGCTCATCAGCCAAGGGGCACCGATTGAAGGAAAGTCGGTAGGCAGTATGGCTTTTACATCGGACATTAGTGATTTGGCATGGGAAGAGGAGGCTTTGATTGCCTGGAGTCGCTCCAGTGGGTCTTTGATGTTAGTTGCAAGGCTCATGCGGGCGATGGACACCTGATTGCTCATCTCAGTGTTGCCTTCAGGGCGTATACTTACTGGAATAGCGGCTAATAACGGTTCTTTAGCGTGGAAGCCTTCATCGTCGAAATAACGATTCATACCCTCCCCAGAGATTGCCATGACGACGTCATTCAGACTGACATTATTTAGGGTGGCGATTTTTTTACTTTCGGCGTAGGGAATTGAAAAGCGCGCAAAGCTACGTTGATTGGTGATGGTCGCATTGAGTGGAGTCTTGGGCGCGAGCCAGTTCATCCGTTCGGCATTGCTACCGTCAGGGTTCTTGGCCGATTTGAGCATATCAAAGGCTTTGCGAGAGAGCTTCGGCAAGTTTTTGGTCAATTTAATCGATTGACTGACGTTGTGCATCACTCCTGAGGCCGCAAGTTCAGCAATGCCGTAGTTGTCGCTTCTGGCTGGATCTCTGCGGCACTTGCGTTTATTCGCCTTGCGCGGGATTGCCGTCACATCCATGATAGCTTCCATTAATACCTGGCCACCCATGCCGTCTAGTGCAGCGTGATGCATTTTGGAGTAGAGTCCCACGTAGCGGGTGCCCTTGGGCAGGTCTGAAGGTACAGGTATACCGTCGAGTATATAAAATTCCCACAAAGGGCGGCTGCGGTCAAGCAAGCTGGAATGCAATCGGGCTACCAACCGATCGACGGCCATACGCGTCACCGGGGGCGGTACAATTACGTGTCGAATGTGGTAATCAATATCCAGTTCCTCGTCCATAACCCAAATGGGGTTGGCGATATCGAATGGCATATTGATGAGCTTACGCTGAAAAATGGGCGCCATGTGCAAGCGGCTTTGGATGTGGGCACGTACATCTTCCATAAAATCTCCTGAATAATCCGCAGGCAACTCCATTATGGCAAGGCCGCCGACATGCATCGGGGTTTCAGGTGATTCTAAGTGTAAAAAGGCTGCATCAGCGCCGCTGAGATGATCCATTGTACTTCCTTGCGTTGGTAGAAAAATGTCTTGGGGTGGGCGCTGTCGTGTGGACCGCGTCACTTGCCTTAATGCCAACAATGACCAAGTGTGAATTCATTTAAGATGAATAAACGTTTTTCGAGAATGGGTTAAGCTTATTTCAGCATAAATACAGGGGTTTCGTCTACTATCGAAGGTAAAGTAAGGAAAATATTTTGTTTAAATAAACCCCGTTTATGTTGGCTCATAGATTACTTGTATTGCTTTCCCCTCCAGGCATTAATTGCTTACTAATAAATCCATTGTGAAAAAAAACTGATAATTTTTTTGGCCACACATTAAGACTGAGGTCAGGGTTAACTTAAGTCTTATATCGATAATTCGGTGCGGCGCGAACGATATTCTGACGAATTTTTTCATCCGTTTATCGCCGAACTCGGCATAATACCAATCCACCTAAATATCTGATCACTCAGCGATGAATTAAAGTAGCGTAATCACGGCGTGTTTTAACCTATATAACGGCTAACAAAAGTTTACATGGACATATATGGACGCTCCCGTGATGTCAACTTACTACTTGCCCCTTCGCGCTAATTTTTAGCATGAATGACGTTTTTAATCTTGTATTACCGCTAGTCCGTTGTGTTGAAGGCAGTCTAAAAGTGGCCCTCTTTTTCAGATATGAGCTGACATATATTCAGGCTCTTTATTAGCGTTGGTTTAATCAACACTGGCCTCTGATGAACTGGGTACCTTATCGCCTAAAAATACACCCACTCGGATTGTTATCCTTGTCTTAGTCTGGCTTTGATGAGGTAGGGCAGACCTTTCAAACCATGTCAAAAAAAGGCTTGTCGTTGATGGAGATGAGTGAAACCCTTAATCAAATATTATTGCCCCTGCTACCTGGTGATATGTTTTCTGCCGCGGCGCGGGTTAAAATCAATCATACGGGGCGGCAAATTGAAGTGTGGAACGGCGGCATGCCCGCTTTGCTGTTGCTTGATGAGCGTGGTGAGATAACCCGGCATTTTGAATCTCGGCATATGTCATTGGGCATACTTGAAGACGGAGAATTTGATTGTGACGTGGAACGTTTTGACGCCAATTATGGTGATCGTCTAATAGGTTTTTCCGACGGTTTGCTTGAAGTGTCAAACGAACAAGGACAGATGTTGGGTGAACGTGGCATAAAGAATTGGCTGCTGGCAGGTCCCGGTATCAGTATCGACGATCTAATGAGCAAGATGAACGAATATCTGGGCACTAGGGAGCGTGACGATGATGTGGCTGTGGTGTCATATTATTGCCAGACGATAGATGGTTTAAAACGCAGTTATGAACTATCTGACATGCCGTTCAATATTGCTTTAAATCTCAATGTGGAGCAAATCAAAAAGAACGACCTTGTACAGAAGTTAATGAATATGATAAGTGGTCAAACAGGCCTAAGTAGTCTACATTCTGATTTTTTCACTGTCTTAAGCGAATTGTTTAACAATGCCCTTTATCACGGTTTGTTGCAGCTTGACTAGGTATCAAACACACAGATAACCGCTTTTTTGCATATTTTGAGTTACGTGAGAAGCGCTTGAACGAACTTGTTTCTGGCAATATTTCTATTGGGGTTCAGTATATTCCTGAAGAGAGAAGGTTGTGTCTTAAAGTAAACGATTCCGGTTGTGGATTTTGTGAGAGTGACTTGAGTCAAATAGTTGATGCAGACGGGAGTTATGGCCGCGGTATTGCTTTGGTAAAAGAACTATGTGATCCGGTGGAATACTCAGATAGCGGCACAACAGTAAATGTTAGTTTTAAGATTTAGGGGATGATATGCAAATACGCTTGGCGGGTATAGATGACATCGACACGCTGGTTAATTTTAACCAGCGGATGGCAATGGAAACCGAAAACAAGGTACTGAACAATGTCATCCTAAAAAAGGGCGTAAGCAGACTGATTAAAAATCGAAATAAAGGATTTTATTTGGTTGCAGAACAGGATGGCATGGTATTGGGAAGTTTAATGGTCACCACTGAATGGAGTGATTGGCAAAATGGTGATTATTGGTGGATACAAAGTGTTTATGTGGATCCAGCTTTCCGCCGTAAAGGTATTTATGCCAAATTGTATACCAAGGTAAAGGCCTTGGCAGCCGAAGAGGAAAATGTCTGTAGTTTCAGATTGTATGTGGAAAAAGAAAATATTATTGCCCAGCAAACCTATAAAACGCTAGGTATGAGTGAAAGCTACTATCTGATGTTTGAGCAGTCCTAGCTGATGTGAATTTGATAAGTGATTTCGTATTGAGAACTATTCTCAATTAGATTATCATCAACCATCATCTCAGCATTATTCGTCTTAGTGACGTGTAGGACATCCATTTGAAAAATTTCATAAAAGTAATATTAGTGCTGAGCACAGTGATCTCCGGCAGCGCTGCTGCAGAACAAGTGAACGTTTATTCTGCACGCAAAGAAGCACTCATTAACCCCCTCCTGAACAAGTTTACCCAGCAAACGGGTATCTCAGTTAATTTAGTCACCGGTAAGGCCGATACCCTGATAACACGCTTGCGCAGTGAGGGGAAATATAGCCCCGCTGATCTGTTAATAAGCACTGACGTGGGTAGATTATATCGTGCTAAACAGCAAGATCTTACCCAAGCCGTTGATTCCGAAGTCTTAAACACTAATATTGCCAGCAACTATATGGATCCAGACAAGCACTGGTTTGCTTTAACCTTGCGCGCACGGCCGCTCATGTATGCGCCGGACAGGCTTAATGCAACCGAGTTGCTGCGTATTGAAGATCTTACCGATGAAAAGTGGCGCGGGAGAATTTGTGTGCGTTCTTCCAGTAATATTTACAATCAATCCATGGTAGCGGCCCTCATCGAGCAAATAGGCGAAGAGGCAACAGAGGCTTGGGTGGCCGGTCTGGTTAAAAACTTTGCCCGTCCACCCAAAGGTGGAGATCGCGACCAAATTAAGGCGGTTGCTGCAGGACAATGCGATATCGCCATCGCTAATACTTATTATTTAGCCGGCATGTTAACGGATAAAGACCAGAGTATTCGTGAAGTAGCAGAAAAGGTAAAAGTACTCTGGCCTAATCAAGATGACCGGGGGACTCATGTCAATATTTCCGGTGCGGCGGTGAGCAAATATGCGCCAAACAAAGAGGCTGCAATTAAGTTACTCGAGTACATGGTGCAGCAAGAGCCACAAAAGTGGTATGCCCAGACGAACCATGAATATCCCCTGCGTGATGGTGTTCAGTGGAGTAAGGTACTCACTAGCTTTGGTCAGTTTAAAGCTGAACAGGTTGCGCTTGGTAAGGTAGGTGAACTTAATGGCCTGGCTGTGAAGTTAATGGACAGGGCCGGTTGGAAGTAACGATTGCCGGTGTCTGATAAACGTGTATTCTCCTTAGGAAATTGGACTGATCCCTGGGGTTGGGGTGTGTCTCTAACCAGCTCAATATTAGCCATTCCCGTACTGCTCATTCTTGGCAGTTTTCTTTTTCCACAAATATCTCTGTGGCAACACTTAGCGGATACCGTCCTCAGTGATTACCTGAGCAATTCGCTTATTCTAGCTTTTGGCGTTGGCCTGGGAACCTTGTTTATTGGCACGACTCTGGCCTGGATTATTACCCGCTATGACTTTTTCGGACGGGGAAAATTGCAATGGTTGGTGTTGTTACCCATGGCTATGCCAGCCTACATTATTGCCTATACTTATACTGGTTTGCTGGACTTTGCTGGTCCTCTGCAAACCTGGTTACGTGCAACATTTTCCTGGTCTTACGGTGATTATTGGTTTCCGGAAATTCGCTCTCTTGGGGGCGCGGTAGCCATGTTGTCCCTGGTACTCTATCCCTATGTTTATATGTTGGCTCGAACCGCATTTTCAGAGCAGTCGACCACTTTGTCTGAGGTTAGTCGAAGTCTCGGAGTGAGCCCAAGTAAACACTTTTTTAAAGTTGCTTTGCCTTTGGCTCGTCCGGCGATATTAACCGGTACGTCACTGGCGATGATGGAAGCCTTTGCTGATTATGGAACGGTGCAATACTTCGGGGTTAGTACCTTTACGACGGGCATTTTTCGCACCTGGTTTGGTTTAGGGAATGGCATGGCAGCAGCCCAGTTAGCGGCAGTGTTAACCAGTTTTGTATTGCTATTATTACTTCTGGAAAAACACTCCCGACGCAAAATACAATATTATCATCAGGGACAAAAACACCAGGCCACCCCCCGAGAAAAGTTATATGGGAGCAAGGCTTTATTGGCCTTAATATTATGTGCGTTACCGATGATTTTAGGCTTTATATTGCCCATCGGTCAGTTGTTATATTGGGCATTTAAGACTGCCGAAGAGGGCATTGATAAACAATTTTTTGCCTTGGTATGGAATAGTTTTTATCTGGCGGCTTTGGCCGCAATTATTGCCGTGAGCTTGGCGCTACTGTTTGCCTATGCCAAACGTTTACGTAGTGGGCGCATATTGCAAGTTCAGGTACAAATTGCCAGTTTGGGTTATGCGATCCCGGGTACCGTTATCGCCGTGGGCGTGATGTTGCCGCTCAGTGGATTAGACATGGCCCTTAATGGGGTTAGCGAACGTTGGTTTGATGTGAGTATCGGTCTAGTATTTTCCGGTACCTTGTTTGCCCTGTTATTAGCCTATAGTGTGCGGTTTTTAGCAGTCGCATTGCATAATGTTGATGCAGGATTATCCAGAATTAAGCCAAGTATGGATCAAGCTGCACGCTCCCTTGGTATGACGCCTATAAAAGTACTTAAACACGTTCACGTGCCCCTGCTACGTGCCAGCGTGATAAGTGCAGGTTTACTGGTGTTTGTTGATGTACTAAAAGAACTGCCCGCCACATTAATCCTGCGACCCTTTAATTTTAATACTTTGGCTGTACGAACCTTTGAGTTGGCATCAGACGAACGTTTAGCTGACGCCTCCTTATCCGCAGTGGCGATTGTTGCCGTTGGATTGCTGCCCGTTATCTTGTTAACTCGGGTGCTTGATTTACCCCCCCCAGAGTGGTCGGAGTCACAAGGCTTCGGCAATCGATACCAATAAGGATAGCCATGTTACAACTTAAGGAGCTGCGCCTCGCTTATCAGCAAAAAACCGTGGTGCACGATGTATCATTTGGCCTCAGTGCCGGACAAATCGGCTGCTTGTTAGGCCCATCAGGTTGTGGAAAGACTTCCATTCTGCGAGCAATCGCAGGTTTTGAAGCAATTGAGCATGGGCAAATATCTTTACGAGGTCAACTAGTCAGCGATAGCGGTCTAAACGTTGCGCCAGAAAAGCGCCGCGTAGCCGTGGTGTTTCAGGATTTCGCCTTATTTCCTCATTTGACGGTCGGGCAAAATATCAGTTTTGGATTGCAGTCTATGTCAAAGCTGCAGAAAAACCAGCGAGTAACAGAGTTGCTGGACCTGGTCGGCTTAAGGGGTATCGAAGAGCGATATTCCCATTCCCTTTCGGGTGGTCAGCAGCAGCGCGTAGCATTGGCCCGAGCGCTGGCGCCGAAACCGGACTTGTTACTATTGGACGAACCCTTTTCCAGTCTTGATGCAGAGTTAAGAGAGGAATTAGCGCAAGATATTCGGGCGATTTTAAAGTATGAAGGTGCCACAGCCTTGATGGTTACCCATGATCAGCACGAAGCCTTTGCCATGGCTGATAAAATTGGGGTATTAAATCAGGGTAGACTATTACAGTGGGCTAGCGCTTATGAGCTATATCATAAACCGAGCACACGATTTGTCGCAAATTTTGTCGGCAATGGCGTGTTTCTGAATGGCCGAGTAACTGACGACGGTGCAATTCAAACCAGCTTAGGTTTATTTTCAATTCCGGTAAGTTCAGATTTACTGGTTGAAGATACTATTGATTTATTGGTTAGACCTGATGACATTGTACATGACGATGAGAGTACTAATGTGGCTAAGGTAATTGGCAGAGCCTTCAAAGGAGCCCATATTTTGTATGAATTACAGTTAAATCATCCAGCAAAGGAAAAAGTGTTATGTTTAGCACCTAGCCATCATGATCATCAACAGGGTGAGCAGATTGGCATACGTTTAGATTTGGAACATTTGATTTTTTTTAATAAATAAGACTAAGCATTGAGTACCTATTGAGAAACAAATATCTAATAAAAAAGCCAGACAAGTAGAGATACTTGCTGGCTTTTCTTATGTTCTTTTTTACTATTAGCTTCAATTAAAAATGATAACGATATCCCACTTGCACCGTGCGTGGTTTTCCAACTTGCAAGCCCCCATGGCGTTTTGTGGCCACGTACTCTTCGTCTAACAAGTTGTCAATCACAGCATAAATTTGCTGGGTATCGTCAATTTGATAATTTGCTGACAAATCAACCACGGTATGACTCTGCACGCCATTGTCAAAGTTGATCGCTTCGGTGCCGGCACTGACTCTGACATCATCAATGTATTTTATCGCAGCCAATACTTGCCAGTTTTCTCCCGTTATTCCAGTTTCGAATTGCAGGGTTTGCTTTGGCAAGTAGGGTAGTTGGTCGCCAGCGGTTACGTCTCCCCAGAAATCCAGAACCGAATCGAAATCTTCCTTAAATTCGGCGTCGGAGTAGGTGTAGTTGACACTCATTGGAATGCTTAATTCAGCGAGCTGTATGCTGTTCGACAGACTTAGTTCCAGGCCTCTGATATCTACTTTACCAGCATTAAATTGATCATCGGGGTTGTCATCAATACAGCCCTGACTGCCAGTGCAGTTGCCGTGCAGATTATCTAATGCGCTAAAAAATGCAATCGCTTCACCGCGCCAGTTGCCGCTGTTCATGCGCAGACCGGCTTCGTAGTTCCAGCCATCTTCTTCTATGGCATCTTTGTTACCGGGTGAGGGTGGGGCATAGGCTTTTTGTATACCTGCCAACAGTATAAGCTCTTCCCCTAGTTGATAGGTGGCTCCCAATGCCGGTAACAGTGCTGATACGGAATTCTTACGATAAGTAGCAGGTTCGCCTAGTCTTGCCGTATCAGCGCTGCCCCAATCATGCCTTTCTAGGGTGACATCTTCATATCTTAGTCCTCCAGACAAGGTCAAATCACCCAACTCTACTTGATCATGGATAAACAAACTGATGGCATTAGCACTGTCTATGCGATTGGAGTTTGTACCTGGTAGGCCTGCAGTGTCCAGAACCATGCTTAAATCATTATTTAGTTGATAATCATCTTCCCACTGGAATCTATCCATTTCATCAGCATGTATTCTAAGGCCAAAATTCAGATTATGATTACCCACTCGATAACCTAACTGGGCTTGCACTCCCTGAGACAAATAGTCGCGATTGTTGGCTCTTAAACGAACAGATAGGGACTCTACTGCCTCATCTCTTGCTACCGCATTATCAAACTCGCTGGCGGCTTCTTCAGCGCCGCTTCCAAGGTTTTTTCCGTCGATTTTCTGTACCTTGTACCAGTTACGATGAAAGTCGTTATGATAAGCAATGACGCTGAGATCGACATCCTGAGAGATAATGTAATCATAATGCACGGAGAATAGTTTGTGCTCGGCATCCATATTGTCTAATTGGGATGCGGAATAGCGCTGGTAAGGGTTCTGTTCGAAATCATCGTTAGTAATCCCTACGTAGGTTTCATTAGACGACTCCGTTGAATACTTAACTTTAAACTCTAGTGAGTGACGTTTTTCTTTGTCCAGGTAAAACTCAGATTTGGATAATAAATCAGTTTTTTCAAAACCAGTATGCTGGCCGGAGTTTAGTTCTTTAAATCCATCTGCAGCAAAGTGGAATACTTCAAACAAGCTAGCCGCTTGCTCGCCTTGTCCGCCGACATTGGCATGCAATTTACGGTAGTTGTCGCTGCCACCTGAAACATCAAACTTGCCGGCTAAAGGTGCGTCTGGAATCGCTGTTGAAACTAGGTTTAATACACCTCCTGAAGTTCTTGGGCCGTATTTAACGCTGGATGAACCTTTTAAAATTTCTACTGCGCTCATGCGTCCCACCGTTGGGAAATAATAAGCAGCAGGTGAGGCATAAGGCGCCGGTGCGGACAACACGCCATCTTCCATTATTGTGACTTTTTCTGAGCGATCTGATGAGTTGCCACGCATACCAATATTGGGTCGCAGTCCATAACCGTCTTCTTCCATAAAATAAACTCCAGGGGCAGAAGACAGTACACGCATAATATCGGTTATCGCATAATCTTGAAGTTTTGATTGGGGAATGTAAGTGCCAGAGCCGGGGGTTGAGTCAACTGCCGCCTGTGAGCCAAAAATAGTGATTTGTTCTACATTCTCTTCACTATGTACGGCAGCAGAATGAATTAGTGATAAGCTGATAGCTATACTTAAAAGTGATGGTTTTAATGACATTTCAAAGGTTCTTTCTTTAGTTAGTGCTAGTTAAGGACCAAATTAAATCACGAATGCAAATGAGAATCAATCCTATTTGCGTTGATTGTGTTTATTTTTTCTCCCATGTATCACCTTGGCTTGCTTACATCTTTAGTGGAATAATAAATGAAAGTACAAGAACGGCAGGGCAAACGGGTCTAATTCTGAAAGTTTCTATAATCGATGCATACCTGATATGAAGCTTGTTGGCGAAGAAACTTACAATTGCTAACATAAATTTTTCATGGTTTAGGTCGTCTTTAGGGCAAACTCATCAGTCAGAACGAAATACGGAAGATGGCAACTCAATGTTATTAAAACTACATGATTGGTTCAATAAACACCTTATCCAGCACGAAGTGCCCACTGAGCATACAGTTGAATTGGCAACGGCGGTATTGTTATATGAAGTTATGCGCGCGGATCATAAGTTGGATGCCCAAGAGCAAGCAGTGTATCGACAGCAATTAGAGAGTCACTTTTCACTCGATATCGACGAGTTAAACGTGCTTTGTGAATTGACTAGTAAACATGTTGATGAGGCGGTGGATTTTCATCAATTTACTCGCCTGATCAATGATAGCTGTGATGCAAAACAAAAACGCAGCATTATGGACTCTTTGTGGCGGGTGGCCTTTGCCGACCACGACTTGAGTGCCGATGAGGAGTATACGATTCGAAAAATCGCCGACTTACTGTATATTCCCCATAGTCTGTTTATCCAAAGTAAACTGGCCGCCCAGGATCTGCAAGAACCTTAAACCCCCCTCTTTTCTGCTGTGTAAAACATAAGTCTTTCATTAAAGACAGCTTAAGTTAATGATTTGTATAGACTTAACTTTATTGTTATAGGTACTGTCTATGAAAAGACACAGTGATGGTGTGGAGTTAATGCGTAATACACTCTAACTGTCTGAATTAGATATAAAATAAATAACTGGCCCGAAATCTGTATAAGCATCTATGTAATCACATTCAGCCTGACTGGTTCCTCGGGCAATTCAGGGATAGGGGATGTGGTGAAGGATAGTTGTGCAACAACTGGTTTTGTTATTGGCTGCGATGGCGTTTGCAACTAATGGTATGACTATCCTTGATGTCAAGGCTCGACCGGGCATCACTAGGGGCAAGGACGCCATCTTTTATCTGCAAAATCTATAGTTTTTTTGAATGCAGATGGTTTCATAGGGGAAAAATAAAATGAAAAAGTCAGATTATATCGCGCCTTTTTTATTGACTGCGGCGTTGCTTCATTTGATGGTGAG
This sequence comes from Paraglaciecola sp., assembly GCA_034111125.1. Classification (GTDB taxonomy): domain Bacteria; phylum Pseudomonadota; class Gammaproteobacteria; order Enterobacterales; family Alteromonadaceae; genus Paraglaciecola. The sequence continues at coordinate 19,873 of JAWUXW010000056.1, read as the reverse complement.
CATGTCAGCAAAAGCTGAAGAAGATACCTCTTAAGGCTTGATCAAGACGAGGATGGTTTAATTACGATTAAAGAAGCGGTAGCTGACCCAATAATATTGGCGTTGTTTGGAAAAATAGACACGGATGGTGACGACAAACTAAGTAAACAAGAGTTGAAAAGGTTGAAACTGTGAATCAACAGCCCAAACAAGCTATTAAGTTATAATAATTAAACTGTTTGGTATGACCTAAATCGGAATTTTTTCAGGAAAAGATCGACTTGTTCGGTCTTTTTTTATTATGCTGACAATATAAGGATTAATGATATTGATGGGAGTTGCAATGCAACTTGGCTCATTGCGACAACTTACCCTGATAAGTTTTGTTTTAGTCTTGATACCACTCGCGGTGTTACTTTGGTATAGCCAGATGACGCTAGGTAAAATGGTCGACATGGCTACTAATGAAGCACAGTACTCGGTACAAATTGTGCGTCGTGTCAGTAAGATGGATAGCTTAGCGATCGATATTGAACGATTGACTCGCCAATATCATGTGCTCAAGAAACAAGAACTAAAAGCCCTGTCTGAAAAATCTATCAAACGCTTTGTTGATTTGTTAACCAAAGTGTGCAGCCAGATAAACAAATCCGGTGAATGTACTAACTTGCAGGAAAGGCTGAGCTGGTTTAGTGAATTCTCTGAGACCGAAGATCAATTGCTGCTAGATGCCCAACTTGCCGAGTTTCGTAGTACACTTCGTGACTTTGGTGAGCGGGTAGACGATATGCTGGATATACGTATTCAGCAACAGCAAATTTACGTTAGTTCGGTACAGCAAACACAGGCCTGGCTAACGGCCTTACTCATCAGCATATCATTACTGTTCATACTGTTAGGAAGCCAAGTTATCTTGCGGCCGGTAAAAAAACTTGAAGAAGTGATACGGGCTATTTCTCGACAAGAAGAAACCTTACCTGCTATTTCTACCTCAGGTCCGAAGGAATTAATTGCCTTAGAACGTAAGCTTCATCGTCTGGCAGATCGATTGACCCAACTTGAGCATTTGCGACATGCATTGCTGCGTCACGCTTCCCACGAACTGAAGACGCCTTTAGCCAGTATAAAAGAGGGATGTTCCTTATTGTCAGAGCAAGTTGTGGGTAACTTGAATGCGCAACAAATAGAGGTGTTATCTTTACTAAATAGCAGTACTGAGCGATTAAACCTGCTGATTGTGCAATTGCTTGATTACAACTTGTTACTGCAACAAGCTAAACCAGCGTTTGAATGGCTGGATACCCAATCCATGTTCGATGACTTTATTACCGACAATAGTTTGGCTATTCAGCAACATAAACATCAGCTCGATGTTAAAATTGACCTAGAAAGGGTATATGCAGATGGCAAGCTCTTTAGGCGTATACTGGATAACCTTTTATCTAATGCCATTGCCCATGGTTCTATTGGCAGACCGATAAATATTAGTTTGTATAGAGACAAAAATGTGCAGGTGTTGGATGTCGCTAATCGAGGGCGGAAAATTTCTCATGAGCAACGGGTGAGCCTTTTTGAGCCTTTTAAGCGGGGTAACGAAAAACGTAATGACAGAGTCGTCGGCTCCGGTTTGGGATTATCTATTATTTCTGATTGCGCTCGTATGATGCACGGCAAAGCTGAAATCATTGACGTAGATTATGCTGATGTGTGCGTCAGAGTGTCTATTCCTTTAAATGAGGCCAAGTCATGAACGCCAGAATACTATTAGTCGCAACAGTCTTGGTCTTAGTCAGCGGATGTCAAATTCGTGGGCAAGTTGACGACACTGCGGGGGGGCTTGTTGAATCTAAAGATATTTGTGTTTTTGTGGATCAAGATATTGAGTCCGGGCCAAATTGTAATGCAGATATTTGGCTCAGGTACTGGAGTGCAGTGAACACCATGACCTGGCCAGAGCGCAAAGCCCAAATCGAAAGCTTAAGCGAAGACCCTGAGGATACTTTGAAAAAGGTCTTACTTTGCCAGGGCAAAGGTACGCCGTTTCAAAATAGATTACGGGCTCAAAGCTGGCTTACCTCACTAATGCCTATGTTGAGTGACGAGATGCAGCAGTTTGTTGCCGTGGCCATTTACCAGCCTAGCCAGGAGTTACTGGAATTAGAATCGGCGCTAGTGACTTTGAGTGAAATTAGTACCAATCAAGCAGACAGGGTTAAAGAGCAACAGCGATTGTTAGATCAACAACAAAACCAAATTGAACTTCTATTAAAAATAGAAGCGTCTATTATGGATAATACTAGAGGAGATAACCAGTGAGTAAAGTTGAACCGTCTTTTATCCCACAGATTCTTCTTGTTGACGATGATGAAAGTCTTTTGAGACTGATGACCATACGCCTGCAAGGAGAAGGCTACAAGGTGCAAAGTGCCGAGGGAGGAAAAGAAGCCCTACGCCTAATGAACACGCAAAATTTTGAGGTAGTGCTGAGTGATTTGCGCATGCCAGGCTTGGATGGTTTGAGCTTGTTCGAAGAAATCATGGCCTTGCGCAAAGATATTCCGGTTATTTTAATGACCGCCCATGGCACTATTCAAGACGCAGTAGAAGCAACTCAACGGGGCGTGTTTGGTTTTTTAACCAAACCGATTGATCACGACGAATTACGAGGCCTACTAGTAAAGGCCACGAGTCACAGCCAGGGCGCTCAAAAAGGGGCGTGGTGTGAAGATATTATTACCCGTTCAATGCAGATGGAAACCTTGTTAGGTCAGGCATTCAGAATCGCTCAGCGAGATGTGAGTGTGCTGATTAGCGGCGCCAGCGGCACCGGCAAAGAGTTGTTGGCCACTGCGATCCACAGGGCGAGTAAAAGAGCTTCAAAACCATTTGTGGCGATAAACTGCGGGGCCTTACCTGAGAATTTGCTGGAATCGGAACTCTTTGGTCACGCTAAAGGATCCTTTACCGGGGCAGTGAGTGAGCATCAAGGGCTCTTTAGAGAAGCTGACGGGGGTACATTATTTCTGGATGAAATCGGTGATATGCCTATTCCCCTGCAGGTTAAGTTACTACGGGCATTGCAAGAGCAAGTTATTCGTCCGGTGGGCAGTAGCAAGCAAATATCTGTTGATGTGAGAATTATTTCTGCAACCCACAAAAATTTAACGACAGAAATGGCAGACGGTAACTTTAGAGAAGATCTTTATTACCGTTTAAACGTGGTTAATCTTACGCTTCCAACTTTGCGGGAACGCTCAGAGGATATTCCACTGCTGGCCCGTCATTTATTGAAAAAGAGTGCAGAGCGCCATCAGGTCAAGGTCAACCGCTTTTCTGACGATGCCATGCAACTACTGGCAACAGAACTTTGGCCGGGAAATGTTCGGCAATTGGTTAACGTGATAGAGCAATGTGTGGCACTCACTCAAACTCCAGTGGTGGCCTCTCATTTGGTTGAACAAGCTTTGTCGACCTCGGATCAAAAGTGGCCTACTTTGACTGAAGCCAGAGGTGCATTTGAACAAAGCTACCTGTTAAAACTATTGAAAATGACCGATGGCAACGTGACCCGTGCGGCCGAGTTGGCAGGGCGTAATCGCACAGATATGCATAAGCTTATGAACAAGCACGATTTGCATTCCACTGATTTTAAACGGGAATAGGCCACATCATCGGCTCCGTGCCTTATCTATTCAGGTTATTTAAAGTGATCTTAATTCCCCTTGAAGCACCCTTTTTCTGGTGGATTAGGTATACAATACCCGGCAATTTTTTTTTGAGAAGTGATTGATGCGGGTAACCTTGGGTATTGAGTATGATGGTGCCAGTTATTATGGCTGGCAACGACAAAAAGACGTGATCGGTGTTCAGCAGCATGTTGAAGCGGCTGTGAGTCGAATAGCCAATGAAAGCATTAATGTGGTGTGTGCCGGGCGAACCGATGCAGGGGTTCATGCTTGTGGGCAGGTTGTGCACTTTGATACCACACAAACCCGGCCAGACAGAGCCTGGACCTTAGGCGTCAATACCTATTTACCAGACACTGTGGCGATAAAATGGGTTAAAACCGTGGCGGATGACTTTCATGCTCGCTTTTCGGCCACGGCCCGCCGTTATCGCTACATTATTTATAATAAGACCTTGCGCGGTGCAATTTTGGCTAAGGGTGTGACCCATATTTACACTCCACTGGATCATGCCTTGATGCATGAAGCTGCCCAGTGCTTAGTTGGTAAACATGATTTTAGTGCATTCAGAGCGGTAGACTGTCAGGCAAAAACAGCCATCAGAACCCTATCCCATATTCGTGTAACACGAACAGGTGATTACATTGTGATTGATGTGCAAGCCAACGCATTTTTGTATCATATGGTGAGGAATATAACCGGTTCGTTGGTGGCTATCGGCAGTGGGGCTAAGCCTGTTCAGTGGATGTCAGAGCTGCTATCAGCCCAGCAACGCACTCAGGCCGCCGCAATGGTCAAGCCCAATGGTTTATATATGGTAGACGTGATTTATCCGGATCGCTTTGCTCTACCTAAGCAAACTCAGCAAAATTTAGGTCCCGTGTTTTTGAGTGAAAACCTTTGAGTAATGTTGCTGTAATGTCCAGCTTTAGAAAAGAACTGTACTTCTAAGACCAGATTTGTTTTCGCATGTTTTGCTTGTTGTGTTTTAATAGTGGCAATTTTTGCCTTAACGGCTGCAAGCGATTAAACTTAAAGTGTTTTCTAAACATTCATGTTCTCTAACGCGCTTTGAAAAACAGGATTAAAAAATGAGTTGGATAGAAAAAATACTGCCGCGCACCAAATCTCCAATTAAGAGTAATGTACCAGAAGGTATTTGGACTAAGTGTGCTGAGTGTGATGCGGTGTTATATAAAACCGAGCTGGAAAAACAGTTAGGCGTATGTCCGAAATGCGATCACCATATGCGGGTGTCTGCCAGAGTAAGACTTAATTACTTTCTTGACCAGGGAGAGCGCAACGAATTAGGTTCAGAATTAGAGCCTAAAGATATCCTCAAATTCAAAGATTCCAAAAAGTATAAAGACCGTTTAACCTCCGCTCAGAAAAACACCAATGAAAAAGATGCCATGGTCGTCATGCAAGGCAAGCTAAAAGGTATGCCTGTTGTGGTCGCTGCATTTGAATTTTCTTTTATGGGTGGCTCAATGGCCTCTGTTGTGGGAGCCCGTTTTGTGAAAGCGGTGGACGCCTGCTTAGAGCAAAATTTACCGCTCATTTGTTTTTCAACCAGTGGCGGGGCCCGTATGCAAGAAGCCCTTTTGTCTCTTATGCAAATGGCCAAGACCAGTGCAGCCTTAGCGAAAATGAGCGAAGCAGGCTTGCCTTACATCTCGGTATTGGCCGACCCTACTATGGGAGGGGTATCAGCCAGTTTGGCCATGCTCGGAGACGTTAATGTGGCTGAGCCCAAAGCGTTAATTGGTTTTGCAGGCCCTAGGGTTATTGAGCAAACAGTGCGTGAAACCTTGCCAGAAGGTTTTCAGCGCAGCGAGTTTCTGATTGAAAAAGGGGCGATTGATATGATTGTTGATCGTCGGGAAATGCGCGATAAACTATTTAGTATTCTTACTAAACTGCATCACCAACATCATTAATTTATGAGCAACATGCAAGTTTCCCGGATTGCGGATCACGCTTCCTGGGATCTTGAACAATGGTTGGAGCATCTGGCCATTATTCATCCTCACGATATCGAGTTGGGCTTAGAGCGCAGCGCAGAAGTTTATTCTAAACTCGCCTTGAACATGACTGACCTTATAGTTGTAACCGTCGCCGGTACCAATGGAAAAGGCACTACTTGTGCCATGCTTGAACAAGCGATTCTCTTGAGTGGTAGGACTGTCGCGGTATACAGCTCTCCCCATATAATCGAGTACCGAGAGCGGGTTAGGATCAACGGGCAGATGTTGAGCGAGCAGCAGCATTGCCAGGCATTTGAGACAGTCGAGAATGCAAGGGGTGATACCCTGCTGACCTATTTTGAATTTGGCACTCTGGCCGCCTTGCAGTTAATGGTCGATTCTCAGGCAGATATGCTGATACTCGAAGTGGGCTTAGGCGGACGGCTTGATACAGTGAACATTGTTGAACCAAATATTGCTGTGATCACCAGTATTGATTTAGACCATCAGGCCTGGCTAGGTGACAATAGAGAGGACATTGCCAGAGAAAAGGCAGGAATATTCAGGCCCAATATCCCCGCAGTCATTGGCGAACTTGAGTCACCTAATAGCCTCTATGAGGCGGCGAGTTTGTATCAGGTTGTTGGGAGTTGGCAGGGACAGGATTTTTCTTATACCGAGGACCAAAAGGGCTTTAATTGGTGCAATAACCACCTTCGCTATGAGGGTCTGCCTTTACCTCATATTCCTGCACAAAATGCTTCTACTGCCCTGCAAGTTATTGATTTACTTGGCTTGGAACTGGATAGGGCACAGTTAACCCAGTTGTTTACCCAGACTCAATTGCCCGGGCGAAGACAAATTATTCAGCATAAGCCAATGGTGATGTTGGATGTGGCACATAATCCACAGGCCACCAGACATTTGGCGTCTGAAATTGCCAAATGTGAGTACCATAAGTTGTTTCTTGTAACGGCCATGTTGGCAGATAAGGATATTGAACAGAGTTTAAGCCCGCTGCTTAACTTGTCGGCCCATTGGTTGTTGGCTTCACTTGATGTACCCCGGGCAGCCAAAAGTACGCAACTGAATTCAGTATTAGATGATGGGCAAAAAGTGTTAGAATTTCCCGATGTTAGCCAGGCTTATTGTCAGGCGCTTAAAATGGCTAAACCAGACGATTTAATTGTCGTTTTTGGTTCGTTTTTCACCGTGGCCAAAGTTTTAAAACTAATTCAAAAGAGGTAAGGCACTGTGACGTCAGCCCTGCAAAACCGTTTAGTTGGCACCATTATCCTGGTGGCGATTGCGGTAATATTTCTACCTTATTTGCTGGATGGTAAAAAAGAAACGAAACGTGAACTATTCGTTGAGTTACCGCAAAAACCGGTGATGAAAGAAGTGACAGAGCCGCAAGTCTTTGATACTGAGAAGATTCGACAAGCCGCTAGCCGGAAAATTGAGATAATTAATGAGCCCGCTCTTGACGATATCCCCGAAACGAATGAGTTAAGTGCAGACACTGATCAGGGCGCTGAGGTAAAAAAACCGGAGCAGGAGCGGCCTGTTATTGTAAATGATGAAAGCGGGAACCGTTCTTTAGAGCAGGAAACGGTAATTGAAGACAACCAGCAACAGTTACTTGAAAGTGCTGGTTGGGTAGTGCAATTAGGTAGTTTCCGTCATCAAAAAAATGTACAAGAGCTGCTTAGTAAATTAGAAAAGGGAGGGTATCGTGCCTTTAGCCGTCCGGTGCAAACCAGTTCGGGCGAACTAACCAAGGTGTTTGTTGGACCTGAGCTACAAAAAGAAAAGCTTGAAAAGGCTATTTCTCATTTAAAAGAATTAACTAAGTTGCAGGGCAGGGTCACGCCTTTTACCGTGCAGTGAGCTAACCTTTGATGTGTATCTAGTACCATTAATCATTTAAAAATAAGCAAGATTTTGCCGTTTTCTTTTGGTAGAATGCGCCGTATTTTACTTCTTGATGCTGATTTTAATTGTGTTGCAGCGTCACCACCCAAGAGCATTATGAAACCTCCCGTGGCTACTGCGAAAAAATTGCTATGAATTGGATTGACTTCGCCATACTCGGCGTGATTTTACTCTCCTGTGTTATCAGCTTAATTCGAGGCTTTGTTAAAGAAGCTATTTCGCTAGCTATATGGTTTAGCGCATTTTTTGTGGCCAGCCAATTTTATGCCGATCTGGCTACCTATTTAACTGATTTTGATGATCTGATGATACGCAATGGTGTGGCCATCGCCATTCTTTTTGTTGTCACTTTAGTGCTTGGCGGATTAGTCAATTATTTGGTTTTCCAGCTAGTGCAGTTTACCGGATTGACGGGTACGGACCGGGCTTTAGGTGCCGTATTCGGCGTGTTACGGGGTGTACTCATAGCCAGTGCAATATTGTTTTTTCTCGACACCTTTACTTCTTCGGCCAGCTCTCAATGGTGGCAATCATCAGTACTTATCCCAGAATTTAAATTAGTTATTGAGTGGTTTTTTCAATACTTACAAGATAACTCGAGTTTTATTAAACCTGTTTAGAAAAGGCAATTTGTATGTGTGGTATCGTCGGGATCGTAGGTAAAAGCCCTGTAAATCAGGCATTGTATGATGCACTAACCGTACTACAACACCGAGGACAGGATGCTGCTGGCATTGTAACAGTAGACCAAGGCGTGTTTAATTTACGTAAAGACAATGGTTTGGTGCGGTATGTATTTCATACTCGCCATATGAAAAACCTGAGCGGCCAGCTCGGCATAGGTCATGCCCGTTATCCTACTGCGGGTAGCTCTAGCTCCGCCGAAGCGCAGCCCTTCTATGTTAATTCACCTTTCGGTATTGCCTTTGCCCACAATGGCAATTTAACCAATGCCCACGAGTTGCAAGATGAAGTCACTCGAATTGCCAGAAGACATATAAACACCAACTCCGATTCAGAACTGCTACTCAATATTATTGCCCATGAGCTACAAAATAGTGCGGAACTAATACTGACTCCAGAAGAAGTCTTTAGAGCGGTATCTGCGGTGCATAGCAAGATCCGCGGGGCCTATGCGGTCGTTGCGGCCATCATTGGTAATGGCATGTTGGCCTTTCGCGACCCTTTCGGTATTCGCCCCTTAGCCTTAGGTAAGCGTAAAACCGAGTTCGGTGACGAATATATGGTTGCATCTGAAAGTGTCGCCCTGGATGCAGTGGGTTTTACGTTTATTCGTGATGTTGCCCCAGGTGAAGCGGTATATGTCACCGAAGCCGGTGAACTGTTTACCCAGCAATGTGCGCACAATCCCACCAATGCTCCCTGTATTTTTGAATTTGTTTATTTTGCCCGTCCTGATTCGTTTATCGATGGTATTTCAGTTTATGCTTCCCGGGTCAACATGGGCCGTAAGTTAGGCCAAAAAATCGCCAGAGAATGGGCCAATATCGATATTGATGTGGTTATACCTATCCCTGAGACCTCAACGGATGTGGCCTTGCAAATTGCCATTGAATTAGATCTGCCTTATCGCCAGGGTTATGTGAAAAACCGTTACATAGGACGTACGTTTATTATGCCGGGGCAAACCATGCGCAGAAAATCTGTGCGTCGTAAGCTCAATGCAATCCCTTCGGAATTTAAAGGTAAAAGCGTCTTGTTGGTCGATGACTCAATAGTGCGAGGCACAACCTCAGAGCAAATTATTCAAATGGCGCGAGAGTCCGGGGCGAAAAAGGTGTATTTTGCCTCCGCCGCACCAGAAATACGCTTCCCGAATGTCTATGGTATTGACATGCCATCTGTTAACGAATTAATTGCCTATGGTCGAGAAGTCGAGGAAATCAGTGAACTGATCAGGGCTGATGGCCTCATCTTTCAAGACATCTCTGATCTGGTTGATGCGGTATCGGAGTTAAATCCTGATATTAAGCGTTTTGAAACCTCAGTGTTTGATGGCAACTATATTACCGGCGATGTAGATCAAAGTTATTTGGAACGAATTGATACGATGCGTAATGAAGGGGCTAAAAACGCCGGTGTGCAAACTGAACTGAGTAACCTTGAAATGCACAATATGAGTCAAGACTGAGCTTTAAGTTAACCCCGTCCTGGAGTAAGTTGGCCGGTTTATCGGGGATTTGAAGGCAATTTACTCGTGTGTTCAATAAAGCACTTTGAGTAAGTAGAGTATTTATTATACTTTGAGCTGAGCATGTAAAATATTGGAATAACGGAAGTTCTTATTATGTCCGAGCTTATTAACCATAAACATCTGCATTACTTCTGGGCGGTGGCCCATGAAGGCAGCATTGCCAATGCAAGCAGACGTCTGCACATAACCCCGCATACTATTAGCGGACAGCTATCACTGCTGGAGGCTCGGATGGGCTGCGCACTTTTCGAAAAAGTGGGTAAAAAATTAATTCTGACAGAATCAGGCATAATTACCCTTAAATATGCCGACGAAATTTTTGAGTTAGGTCGTGAACTCAGCAGCGTGATACGAGGATCTGCCACCTGTGGTCAATCTGATTTCATGGTCGGGGCGGCAAGTGCTCTGCCGAAGACGATCGTATGTAAAATTATCGAACCCGCCCTCTGTTTACCTGAAACCCTTAACCTTATAAGTACCGAAGGTCCAATTGCAGGGCTTTTGGCAGACTTAGCCGTTCACAAGTTGGATATGGTAATTAGTGATAGCCCCACTAATCACACCTTTGGAACCAAAGCCTTTAATCACTACCTTGGGGATTCCGGTTTAACCTTTTTTGCTGCCCCTGAAGTAAAAAAATTGCTTGGAGCGAATTTCCCTAAGTCATTGCACCATGCGCCAATGTTGTTGCCAACAGAGCAGTTTGGAATAAGGCAGTTGTTTGACCAATGGCTACACAGCCAGAAAATTTTCCCTAATGTCGTTGGACAATTTGACGATAGCGCATTGATCAAAGCATTTGGACAAAGAGGCCTGGGCGTCTTTTTTATGCCAACAGCGATTGCGGACGAAGTTTGCCAGAATTTTGCGGTGCAAATAATCGGACAAACTGAGCAAGTAAAGCACAAGTTTTATGCGATATCTGCAGAACGCAAAATCAGCCATCCAGCGGTTCAGGCTATCTGTGAGACTGCCAGGACACATATATTCACTAGCTAGTGTCCACCCTGAAATGGATGTCTACTGCGAACGCCCTCGCTACGACCCCGTTTCAGGACGGACACTAGCTAAGCTGGGCACCCTGCTATCGACAAACCCGATTCAAACCCTCGTTTTATTCGACTTTTTCTCTTTACCACTGTTGTTTATATTCCATGTTCAGGAATCAACCTGAACAGAGCAGCGGGTATTGAAGAAAAAATTGACTCATTCTAATCAAAGCAGTATTCCCTCAAATTCAGGACACAGGTTTTTAATTCGCTCATTGAGCAGCAGGAGTTTCTGGATACGCTTCACGGTCTTCTGCATTTTTTGGCTGCTGCTTACGGGTTGGCAACCAAGCTCATGGGGGGTTGGTGTTGTTTTTATTTTCATGGCTAGTGCGCTTAGCTTCTATTTAGCCCCTGAGCAACGACAAACTCAGCAATGGCTGAGTAATCCAAAAAAGTTTTTATCATTTTTCTGTTATTTTTTCGTGCAGTCCTTACGTGGTGGGTGGGATACAGCAAAATTAGCCCTTATATCAAAATCAAAGCTGTCACCAGGGGTGATCAGGTACCGAGTAGACCTAATTAATGAATCGCAAGTTTTTACCTTTATGCAAGTGCTTAGTTTATTGCCCGGTACCGTCAGTGCCCAGCTGAACGGCAGGGAGCTTACCATTCATGTATTGGATTTAAATTCGTTTAATCGAGGCGAAATAGATGAGTGCCAGGCCCGGATTAGCCAGTTGGTCGGTAGTCCAGTTGAGTCATCAATAGACGGGAGTGGTTCAATATGACTTACTTAATAATAATTGTTCTGGTACTGGCAATTCTCCTGCTAGTGAGTTTGCTGCATGTGCTCAGCGCACCAAGTTATGCAGATTGTCTGTTGTCAACACAGTTGGTCGGGACGATTGGTGTGGCAGTGCTGAGCATTCTGTCGGTTTTCAATAATCAACCTTACTTCTTGGATATCGCCCTGGTGCTTGCGCTTCTTACCTCAATAACGATGGTGACTTTCACAAAACTTCGGAGGAATTCCCAATGACGCCTGCTGAGCTGTTTAGCTTAATATTTTGTATTGCAGGACTTTTTTTCTTTGTTGCAGGTACAGCTGGCCTAATAAGGTTTCCTGACATACTCAGCCGTCTGCACGCTCTGACAAAGGCGGATAATCTTGGACTGGGATTAATCGTAATTGGGCTAATACCCCAACTATCTTCTTTGCTTGATTTGTTTAAATTAGTACTGGTTTGGGCTTTGGTTATCTTTTCCAGTTCTGCCTGTAGTTATCTGATTGCCTCACAAGTTATTGATGATAAATCGTCAAGTACCCAATCAATACCGCCATCTAAAAACCTTGAAGGATAGTTGATGAACCTCGAGATTGCCTTCGATTTACTGCTGATGCTTAGCTGTCTAATTCTTGCCTGGATGAGTATTTTCGCCGCATCACTGTTTCGCTGCATCGTGTTTTTTGTATGTCTGGGTCTTTTGGCCACTATTGCATGGGGTCAAATGGGGGCATACGACGTGGCAATTGCCGAAGCCGCAATCGGTGCCGGTATAACAGGCGCACTTCTGTTGGCTGCATGGAACCGTATCAGGCCTGCTGTGGCGGATGCTGAACCAGAATCTAAGTCTGTTGAAGTGAATGAACAGGAGCCTAAAGAGCATGTTTAACAAAATTGATCTTGAATATGATGGAGCCGTGGTCGACCCAAAAACATCCCGTCTAATTGCTGGATTGTCGATTATGGGACTTTTATTTTTTCTAATATTGATGCTGCTTAATCACAGTGGCGACAATGGAGGAATAGGGCCTTACGTTGATCAAAACATTAATTTAAGTGGTGTAACTAATCCAGTAACCGCAGTACTGCTAAATTTTCGGGCATACGATACCTTGCTTGAACTCGCTGTGTTATTGATTGTGGTGGTTGCCGTCCTACCTAGCCATAACAGTCAAGTACCCTTAGTACAACGTATAGTAGCACCAGAGCACAATCTGGTGATTTTAGCCTTACAGCGCTGGATTGCGCCGGCGGTGCTTGTGTTTGCCGGTTATCTTCTATGGGCGGGGGCGAGTCAGCCCGGTGGAGCGTTTCAGGCCGGGGCTTTGTTGGCCGGTACGTGTGTGCTGATGTTCCAAACTGGTAGCTATCGCGTTAACTACACATCAATCATGGCCCGGCACTTGTTAGTAGTTGGCTTAGCCATGTTTGTGATAGTCGGTTTAGCGCTAATTTATTTTGCAGGAAATTTGCTTAACTACCCTGCGAATTATGCGGGCTTACTTATTCTGCTAATAGAGGGATGCGCCACAGTGTCGATTGGGATAGCCCTCGCTTCACTCTATAGCAGTCTTATTGATCTTTCTTTTTCTGACCCTGCAGACAACTATAGGCAAGGGCCATGAACGCCGAATTGCTTTACAGTATTACGGGTGTCGGACTATTTGCTATTGGACTGCTTGGGGTCGTGCTTGCCAGTCACATCATGCGAAAAGTATTGGCCTTGAATGTCATGGGCGTTGGCATATTTATGCTGTTGATCGCTTTAGCTAAGCGCAGTGAATCAGCAGTCGACCCTGTGCCCCATGCAATGGTGTTAACTGGCATTGTCATCGCGGCAGCGGGGACTGCGTTGGCGTTAAACCTAATGGTGCGATTACATAAAATGAGTGGCTCTAAGCAGGAGGAACCATCTGGATGAGCAATCTAAATTCATCCCTGCTGTTGCCTATATTAGTGTTTTTGCCCCTCATTGCGGCGTTGATGGGTTTTGTTATCAGTCGAAACACCGTTCAAGGTCGTATCAATATTGGCTTGGCGATTGTGCAATTTCTGATTATTGTATTGACGACAGTGTTGTTTTTGGACGAAGGTTCTTATCAGAGCGAACGCTATGAGATAGGTACGTGGGGGGCACCACTGGGTATTGATCTGGTGGTGGATGGATTTTCTATCCTAATGATTGCCCTGACTGGGCTGCTGACCCTCATATTAACAATCTACAGTGCAGTGTATTACGCAAATGATGCTAAGAGTTTGCGATTTTGGCCACTGTGGTGGTTATTGATATCTGGGCTTAACGCACTATTTGTGTCCGGCGATGCCTTCAACATCTACGTTTGTCTGGAAATCATCGGCTTGTCAGCCGCTGCCCTAGTCGCGCTTCAATCGACACGAGAAGCGTTGGAAGCTGCGCTAAGGTATTTGCTGGTTGGTCTGCTTGGCTCGCTTTTTTACTTGATGGCGGTTGCTATTTTGTATCGCAGCCATGGCACACTGGATCTCACTCAGATAGCGGCGAGTGCCAGTAACGGACTGCCAGATCAAATTGCAATGATACTGATTACTCTTGGACTCCTGCTGAAGATAGCCCTATTCCCGCTGCACTTCTGGCTACCTCAAGCGCACGCAAACGCGCCGACACCGGTAAGTGCAATACTGTCTGCACTGGTGGTTAAAGCTTCCCTCTACGTATTAATCAAGTTCTGGTTTGAGGTCTTAAGTGAATCAACCACCTTTGGCGCATCTCAGGTATTAGGGTGCCTGGGCGCTGCGGCAATAATCTATGGCTCCTGGAAGGCGTATCGCGCGACGCAGCTAAAAGTACTGATAGCTTATTCGACGGTCACACAACTTGGGTACATCTTTTTACTTTTCCCATTGAGCGAGCATGCCATAAACAGCAGTTCGTTTTCTGGTTCGGCATCCCAGGCCGCCATTTATTTTATTGTGGCCCACGCCTGCGCTAAAGCGGCAATGTTTTTATCGGCAGGTAACCTGATCCTGTCACAGGGTAGCGGTGAGGTTGCTCAGCTTAAGGGAGTAGTGACGCGAGATCCCCTTAATGTATTGGTATTTGCGATCGCAGGCGTTAGCTTGATTGGACTGCCGCCAAGCGCAGGTTTTATTGCCAAGTGGCTCCTGCTTACCACGTCTATCGAGAGTGGTCAGTGGTGGTGGGCCGTGATAGTGCTGACTGGTGGACTTTTAGCAGCAATGTATCTGTTTAAGATACTCAGCCTGGCATTTGATAACGAGCCCCTCGATTCTTGTGCGGTTCAACGGGAGCCACGGGCTCTGTCCTCTAGGGTACTGACCGCTGCAGCATTGGTGCTGGCGCTCATTACATTGGCCCTGGGTTTCAATGCGGAGTTTATTCTTAATATTAGTAATCCATCAGCCGGGGTAAGTGCTATATGAACTTTAGTTCGCTATTACCAGCGTTGATTGTACTTGGGCCGTTTTTGTCAGGCTTTGCGATTATGGCAACGCCCGAGCACAAGTCCCTACTGCGCCGAATCATTAATATAGCCGGCGCATTGGTTACATTAAGCCTCATCGTCTTGCTTCTCACTAGCATCAACAATGGCTTAGACTTTGAGACTCGCTTACCGCTGCTGCCGAATATTGACCTTGTGCTGCGCGCAGACACGCTTTCGCTGCTGTTCGTCAGTCTGTCGGGATTTCTATGGTTATTTACTACTATTTATGCCATTGGCTATTTTAAAAATTCGGCTAACCGCAGTCGCTTTTTTGCCTTCTTTAGTTTGTGTGTTGGGGCAACCATTGGCTTAGCGCTTGCAGGCAATTTGGTTACCTTTCTAATTTTTTATGAACTCCTGACTCTAACTACTTATCCTCTGATTGCCCACAAAGGCAATGCAGCATCAATAAAAGCCGCACGAACTTACCTCGTGTATACCATGCTCGGTGGCGCTTTACTGTTGGCGGGCATAGTGTGGCTTAAAGTCATCGCGGGACCTCTCGATTTCAACACGGCCGGCGTGTTAGCAGGCATGCCTCATCTTGATACAAGTCATTTGCAGATCATTTTTGTATTAATGATTGCCGGGCTTGGCGTCAAAGCGGCGCTGTTTCCGCTGCATGGTTGGTTGCCTGTCTCGATGGCTGCTCCTGCGCCAGTAAGTTCATTACTGCATGCAGTTGCGGTGGTGAAAGCGGGGGCATTTGGCATCGTGCGAGTTATCTACGACATCTACGGTGTTGAATTTGCTCAGGATCTAGGTCTAACTATTTTCCTGGCTGCGCTTGCGGGATTTACTGTGGTCTATGGCTCAATTCGAGCATTGGGCCAAGATGATCTGAAAAAACGCTTAGCCTACTCGACAGTGAGTCAAGTATCTTACATCGCACTGGGTGCGGCAATCGCGGGGCCAATCGCCACCATCGGTGGCCTTGTTCACTTGGTGCATCAAGGCTTGATGAAAATCACCCTGTTTTTCTGCGCGGGTAACCTCGCTGAAACCCTAGGGGTTCAAAAAGTAAGTCAAATGAATGGCATCGGCAAGCGCATGCCACTGACTATGGGGGCATTTACCCTTGCTGCACTAGGCATGATCGGAGTGCCTCCCATCGCGGGCTTTGTTTCAAAATGGTATTTGGGGGTCGGTGCCTTGGAGGCTCAGGCATATTGGGTGCTGGGAGTGCTGGCAATGAGCAGCTTTTTGAATGCCGCTTATTTTTTGCCGATTATCAATGCAATCTGGTTCAAGGAGCAGGATTCACCCTGGCCGAAAGAACAAGTTAGATTGAAGTTGGAAACACGGTGGATGTTGCTTCTACCGCCCTTGGTCACTGCATTTTGTGCCTTGCTTGCCGGTTTATTTGCCTCTGCGTCCATCAGTCCTCTTTCTTGGTCGACGTTAATTGCAACACAGGAATACCAATCGGTTCTGCCCGACCTTTCCGCCATGGCGCTCACCTACAGTACAGGCTCTGTATGGGTGTTGATATTGCCCATATTGTTGTTGGTAATGATGGCGATTAGGCAATCAAGAACGTTAGTTATTGGACTTGTACCACTTGCGCCGCTGCCTGCTTTGTTGGTTGCCCTGCAATTCGGTGATGGAGATATGATCGATCAAGCTTTTTTAACATTGACTGCTTTACTTTGGTTTGTCGCGGCTCTCTATGCCCGATCATATTTAGCCAACGACCAGAAGCGAAACCGGTTTTATCTGTTTTTCCTGCTCACGATGATTGGCAATTTGGGCGTTGTGTTATCTGAAGAAATATCTTCCTTCATCGGTTTTTTCGCCCTAATGAGTTTTAGTGCCTATCCGCTGATACTTCATTCGGGCAGCGAAGAGGCGAGATCAGCCGCCGCAACGTATATAAAATGGGTGGTCTTTGGAGAGGTTACTTTATTTGCCGCCTTGGTTGGCAATACTTATTACTCTGAACTTGCCGTCGACAGGGCACCAGTAATCTGGGTAACTGGATTTCTGCTTATCGGTTTTGGGGTTAAAGCGGGTTTGGCTACCTTACATGTATGGCTTCCCAAGGCGCATCCTGTTGCACCTGTACCTGCGAGTGCATTATTAAGTGCGGTGATGGTGAAGGTTGGCTTGCTGGGCTGGATACGCTATTTACCCTTGGGTGAGGAATCTATTATGATCCTGGCGCAACCGATGATGGCTCTTGGCTTTACGGCAGCGTTCCTTGCGGCTATTTATGGTGTGTTGCAAGACAATGCAAAAACAGTATTGGCTTATTCGACAGTCAGTCAGCTTGGGATCATTAGTGCCAGTATTGGCTTTGCTCTGGCGTTTCCCGCCAGTTGGCCGTTGTTATTGCCGGCCATAGTGTTTTTTGCAATGCATCATGGTTTTGCCAAAGCAACCTTGTTTCTATCCGTTGGCTTGAGCAGTGAGCTACAACAAAAGACTAGATTTAGCCCTTTCATCTGGCTGCTTGTACTCATTCCGGCTGTGTCCTTGATAGGACTGCCATTCACCAGTGGGGCTTTCGCAAAAACAGCCCTTAAAAATGCTACTTCAGACTGGCCGATTTTCTCGACACTACTGGTTTTGAGCGCGGTTGGTACGTCGTTGCTGATGGGGCGCTTTATTCAATTAATGGCACAGCCGGGGAAACAAAAGTCATCAGATTCATCGCCACGTTGGGGGCTAATATTACCGACCGCGCTTTCAGCGTTATTGTCTGTAGCTTACCTATATATAACACCAGCCTTCGACTTTAAAATTCAGCAAAGTGTCTTATCCACAGTCAACTGGCCTGCGCTATGGCCAGGGCTTATCGGGCTGATCGTATTCGTAGCAAGCTTAAGACTAAGAGCGGCTATCGTGCCGCCGGCTGCCGGCGATATATTACTGGTCTATCAAACTATCGCAGGACTATTGCAAAAAACGGCACGACAGATTGCACACTCTATTGCCATGACCATTGAACGCATAAGTACGTTACTTTGCCAGACATTTGCACGCTCCCGTTACATGCTTAGCTATTCAAGCAAGCACTTAGCAATTGATACTCCCGGAACGGTCATGATTGTGGTACTCGTCGTTCTTTTTTATACCTTCATTAGTTAAGGAATTGCTTGTTATGAACCTGTGGAGACAAACCAATGAAACGTTTTAAAAATATATTGGTAAAAGTAAACGAGCAAAGCAACCCTAAAGTCGATATTGCCGTATTACGCGGTGTTGAACTGGCGAGACGAATTGGGGCAAAGCTAATACTGTTTGATGTGGTTGAGCCGATGGAGAGCATACTCAGTAGTTATGCTGACATTGTCAGTCCGAAAGAGTTGACTGAACTTATGGTTGGGCAACGGCTCGATCAACTCACTGAAGTGGCGCAAACGTTACAGGGCAAGGGTGCGGAAATATCGGCGCAAGTATCCATCGGTAAAAATTTCATTGAAATTGTCAAAGCAGTCATCGTCAACAATAGTGATTTACTGATTAAAGTCGCCAACGCCAGCGAGCAAAACTTTGATAGCAATGATTTCCACATAATGCGCAAATGCCCAAAACCCGTCTGGCTAATCAAAGCAGCACCAGCCAATCGAGTAAACAAAATTCTGGCGTCTGTCGATTTATCAATGGAGCAACATGCAGAAGGTCGTGCCCAGAATCGTATGATTATGGATTTAGCAACGTCGTTGAGTCAGTTTAAAGAAGCGCAACTGACTGTATTGTCATGCTGGCAGTTATATGGAGAACAAGCACTTAGGCACGGCGCATTCACCAGGGTTTCATCTGAAAAAATTGAGGGCCTGTTGAACAGCGAAGAACGCGAATATAAAAAAAGCCTCGAAGTTTTGCTTAACGAATATGCAGAATCAAGTATTGAGCAATGTTTGCTAAAAGGGCCGCCCAAAACACTGATTCCTGAATACGTTAATAGTCACGAAATCGATATTGTTGTTATGGGGACTATCGGACGTTCTGGGATCCCAGGCTTGCTGATTGGCAATACTTCCGAGACGGTGCTTCAGGCAATCAATTCGTCGGTGATCACCTTAAAGCCCGCTGACTTTCTATCGCCGATACAATAACCCCCCCAAAGGTATTGTCTATCTGTCGGGGGGCGCTTCAATATGATCCTCTAAGGTCTAAGGTCTAAGGTCTAAGCTTTAAAGTATGCGGTCGCGGCTTACCCGGTATAAACAGGTCCCATGCCTTCGCTCCATAACATTACAGAAGCCGCCATTAGTATTGCCAGTAACACCAGGCCACAGGTGACCACTGAACTGGCATAAATAAAGCCTTTTTCCTCAGGTATGTGCATTAATATTGGTGTGCCCACATATAACAAGTAAACAGAGTAGGTTAGCCCCACCAGGCCTATCAGCATTACAAACCATAAAACCGGGTAAAACGATGCGAAGCCCACCATAAATATCGGCGTGGCAGTATAAGCCGCCAGTTCAAGGGATTGGGTATACGTTGGCGTGGCATCAAAGGCTTTGGCTAACTCATGGATAAGTACGGCCAGGGCAACCACGCCAACCATCAAGCCAAAATACATCCCTACGCTCATCAGCATGGCACTTTGCTTGGTCAATTTGATCAGATCGCCAACACCAATACTCCATCCCAGATGGGCTGCAGAGTAATAGCCCATTGTGGCGGGGATCAAGGAGATAAGCGCAATATGACTCAAACTATAAAAGAAACTCTCGTGACGCTGGTCGATGGTATGCCACTCTTCTTTCGGATGGGCATATAAGCCCCACAAGTGATTTAATATCATGTTATTGCACTATCCCTTTTTTGTTATAGTTTTGATTTTACAATGTATTTACACATCCATAACAGGATTTTGT
>JAWUXW010000055.1:0-38535 GCA_034111125.1 Paraglaciecola sp. | reverse complement strand
ATATTGTTTACGCAGTGAAAATAACTGGGGTGTGGGGGATTTTTCAGATTTAGCTTATATATTGGAAAACGCCGCGTCTCAGGGAGCCGATTTCATCGGTTTAAATCCCATTCACGCCCTTTACCCTGCTAATCCTGAAGCCTGTAGCCCCTATGGCCCTTCATCGAGACGTTGGCTTAATTTTATCTATATTGATGTCACCGCAGTAGACGGTTATCAGTCGCCCATCGTTCAGGAATGGGTTAGTACAGCGAATTTCAGCAAGACTTTACATGCCGTACGAGAAGCTGAAAATGTTGATTATCCGGCGGTGATCGAGCTTAAATTAAATGCATTAGGCGCAGTTTTTGATTATCAATACGCCCAGTATTTATCCAAAAACACCAAGTTAGGCAAGGCCTTCAAGGCATTTGTTGTAGGAGGTGGGGAGAGTTTACAGACCTTGGCCATATATGATGCCTTGCAGGAAAGTCTGGCCGCTGCAGGTAAACCATGCTGGGGTTGGCCGGTATTTCCGGATGAGTATGCTGATTACCAGAGTCCGGCGGTGGGGGAATTTGTCAAAGGCAAAGCCAATGCCAAACGGGTTAAGTTTTTCCTATGGCTCCAGTGGCAGGCGGCGTTGCAGCTAGAAAAGGCTAATCAAGTTGCCCACCAGCACAATATGACGATTGGTTTATACCGCGATTTGGCCGTAGGTGTGAGCGAAGGGAGCGCCGAAATTTGGGGTAATAAAGATCTATATTGCATTAATGCCAGTGTCGGGGCACCGCCAGATGTACTGGGACCTCTGGGACAAAACTGGGGTTTGCCACCGATGGATCCTGAAAAGCTGTACCATCAGCAATATCAACCCATAATCGATTTGTTTGATGCGAATATGCGCGCAACCGGTGCCCTGCGTATTGATCATGTGATGGCCCTATTACGTTTATGGTGGGTGGTTAAAGGTGACACCGCTAAAGAAGGTGGTTATGTTTATTATCCGGTAGACGATTTGTTGGGCATATTAGCCCTTGAAAGTCATCGTCACCAAAGTTTGGTTATTGGTGAGGACCTGGGCACTGTGCCCGAAGAGATTCGACTTAAGTTGGCTGACAACGGTGTTTATTCTTATCGGGTGTTCTTTTTTGAACAAGCTGCAGATGGTGGTTTCTTTTCCCCTGCCCATTATCCGGTGCAGTCTATGTCAACCCTCACTACTCATGATATGCCTACCCTGGAAGGCTATTGGCACTGTTATGATCTTGAGTTGGGTAAAGAACTGGGTTTGTATCCTTCAGACGATGTTTTGTCAGACCTTTACCAGAACAGACATGACAACAAACAATCCATATTGGATACTTTGCACGGCCATGACTTGATTGTGGGTGATATTAGCCGGGAGGTTGATCACGTGGGAATGAGTAAAACATTGAATTTTGCAATGCAACGACACATGGCCTCCGGTTCAAGTGCTTTATTAAGTTTGCAGCTAGAAGATTGGCTAGAAATGGATAAACCCGTTAATATTCCGGGGACATTTAAAGAATATCCGAACTGGCAGCGCAAATTAACCCGAAACTTGCAGCAAATATTCAGTGATACCGAGCTAAAGGCATTGGCTCAAGAATTAACCGAGGCGAGAAGAAAGGCCTCACAATAAAGCTGTTCAACAGCGGCCTAAACCCTTAGGCCGTTTTACCCGAGGCAATAAAATGCAGTTAGCAGATCAGTTACAACATGCACAATGTACATTTCCCTTTGCACATCTTGGTCCGGTATTTGATGATAAAAAAAACAGCCTATCGATAACTGTTTGGATGCCGCACACAGACAAAATTTCTGTTATCAATCTGTCCACGGGTCGTTCCATCGGCAAACTAAAAAGGCAGGCTGATAGTGATTTATTTACTGCTACTTTCAAGCCCAAGGTCATGCCAACGGTTTATGGGCTAAAAATTAGCAATGCTCAAGGCGAATACCAAGTAATAGATCCCTATCAATTTCAAGAGCAGGCCTATTACGCCGTGCATTTTATTGATCATGCTCCGGAGAATATCTATCAACAGCTTGGTGCCCAGTTGGTCGATCTTGATGCAGGGCTGGCCGAACCAGTGCAGGCCACGCGATTTGCCGTGTTTGCACCGAATGCCAGTGCGGTCTCGCTAATTGGCGAATTCAATTATTGGGACGGTTCACGCTTGCCCATGCAAAAGACCGATTCTGGTTATTGGGTATTGGTGGTACCCGGTATTGCAGCTGGCGCTAAGTATAAGTATCAAATTAAGGATGGTGCCGGGCATAGCCTGCCACATAAAGCTGATCCTGTGGGCTTTTCGGCGGAGCAATACCCGTCTCACACTTCTGTGGTATACGATCACGGCCAATATCAGTGGCAGGACAGCAAGTGGTTGGAACAAGCAAAAGCAGACAAATATTCCCAGCCGATGAGTATTTACGAGTTGCATCCTGCTTCATGGAAGCGCCCGGCACATGATTCTGGCCAGGAGTATCTGACTTACAAAGAGCTTGCTGCTGAGCTGATACCTTACATTAAAGATATGGCCTATACCCATATTGAATTGTTGCCCATATCAGAATTTCCCTTTGACGGCTCCTGGGGTTATCAGCCTGTTGGGTTGTTTGCCCCTACCAGCCGTTTCGGCTGCCCTGATGACTTCAAGTACTTTGTCGATCAATGCCATCAAAACGGGATTGGCGTTATCATCGATTGGGTACCTGCTCACTTTCCTGAAGACGGTCACGGCTTGGCTAGATTTGATGGCACCCATGTTTATGAGTACGAGGATCCACGCAAGGGCTGGCATCCGGACTGGAATTCCTGCATTTACGATTTCGGCAAGGATACGGTGCGCCAATTTCTAGTCGCCAATGCCTTATTTTGGGTAGATAAATATCATATTGATGGTTTACGGGTGGATGCTGTTGCCTCCATGTTGTATCTGGATTATTCCCGGGAAGAGGGGGAGTGGATCCCCAATGTGGATGGCGGCAATCATAATTATGAATCCATTAGTTTATTGCAGTGGATGAATAAAGCGGTCTACGAAAAATTTCCTCAGGCCATGACCATTGCCGAAGAATCAACTTCTTTTCCCAAAGTATCCCGTCCAGTATTTGAGGGGGGCTTAGGCTTTGGTTTTAAGTGGAATATGGGCTGGATGCACGATTCTTTGCATTATATTTCTAAAGACCCCTCTTATCGTCGATATCATCACAATGAAATCACTTTTAGCATGGTGTATGCCTTCGATGAGAGTTTTGTGCTGCCAATCTCTCATGATGAGGTGGTGCATGGTAAAGGCTCCTTGTTACGTAAAATGCCCGGTGATGAGTGGCAACAAGCCGCTAATTTGCGCTGTTATGCGGCCTTTATGTTTGCCCATCCTGGCAAGAAACTGAATTTTATGGGAAATGAGATTGGTCAGGCAAACGAATGGAATCATGACGGTTCGGTAAATTGGCATTTACTTGAACATGACAAGCACAAAGGTATTCAATCCATATACCGGACGCTAAACAGGGCATACCAGCAATATCCGGCCTTGCATGAATTGGATCACCAGGCAGAGGGCTTTGAATGGATCGACCACGGCAATGCCGAGCACAGTATATTGTCAATGTTACGCAAATCCTTGGGTCAAAAACAGAAGATTTATATGCTGAGTAATTTTACGCCTGTCCCTCACGAAAACTTCAGGCTTGGCGTGCAAGATGCTGGGGAGTATCAAGTTATTGTTAATACCGATGATGAGGCATATTGGGGTAGTGGCTATTCGGATTCAAAAACGATGAATGCCGAAAGCGTGCCTTGGAATAACCAAGACTTGTCTATTGCGGTTAAATTACCGCCTCTGGCGACATTGTACATACTGTATAAGGGCTAAAATTATTAATACAGAAATATTATCCATTGAGGCCGGCTATCGTATGAGTGCAGGGTCTCCTCATCCACTAGGAGCTACTGTAAGTGCCAGAGGCTGTAACTTTGCCGTGCACTGCCCCAATGGGGATGCCGTTTACCTGTGTTTATTTAGCCCCGAGACGGAAGAACAAATAGCCCTTATTGCTATGTCTGCTAAAACCGGCAAAATATGGCATTGCTTTGTTGAAAACCTAAGTGCAGGGCAGTTGTACGGCTATCGTACCAGTGGTGACAATCACGCTCACCAGGGACTGCATTTTAATCCACAAAAGTTGCTCATTGACCCATATGCTAAAGCGTTAAACCGACCCTTAGTGTGGAATGTCCGCCAGTATGAAGAAGATAGCCAGTTTATGGTATCCAAGTCTGTTGTATTGGCTAAGCAGCCAGTAAATGACACGGTTAAGCCGAATACGCCGCTTAACCAAAGCGTCATCTACGAAGCTCATGTCAAAGGCTTAACTCAGTTGCATCCCGATGTGCCAAGCGCTTATCGGGGGAAATTTCTAGGGGTGTGTCAGCCAGCCGTGATCCAACACCTGAAAGAACTGGGAATTAGCGCTGTGCAATTAATGCCTGTCGCGGCATTTATGCCAGAGCCTTATATCACCGAAAAAGGCCTGACCAATTACTGGGGATATAACCCTATTAATCTTTTTAGCCCGGATCCTCGTTATGTGGTTAATGACGGTGTCGGCGAATTTAAAACCATGGTTGATACTTTGCACCAGGCTGGCATCGAAGTGATCCTGGATGTGGTGTATAACCATACTGCTGAAAGCGGTTTTGATGGACCCACATTGTCTTTTAAGGGGTTTGATAATTCGTCATTTTATTTGTTCGAACGGGACGAGTACGGGGCCATTGATTATCATAAATATGTGAATAATTCCGGTTGCGGTAACAGTGTTAATACGGCCTTTCCCTATGTATTGAAAATGGTGATGGATGCCCTGCGTTACTGGGTGCAGGATATGGGCGTGGATGGTTTTCGCTTCGATTTAGCCGCCGGTTTGGGGCGGGACCCCTACGAATTTTCTCGCATGTCTGGCTTTTTTCGAACCCTGCGTCAAGATCCTCTGTTAGCTGGCGTTAAGTTGATCGCTGAGCCCTGGGATATTGGGCATGGCGGTTATCGACTTGGGCAATTCCCGTCTAACTGGTTGGAATGTAACGACAAGTACCGTGACACGGTGCGTGCCTTCTGGCGAGGGGATAAGGGGAAAACCAGTGATTTTGCTACCCGCTTATTAGGTTCAAGGGACGTGTTTCCAAAAGAGAATCGCTCTATCCTAAGCTCGATCAATAATGTGACCTATCACGACGGCTTTACCCTCCAGGATTTAGTTAGTTACGCCGAGCGTCATAATGAGGCCAATTGTGAACAAAACCGAGATGGACATGGACACAATTTATCCGCCAACTATGGTCAGGAAGGAGAGACGCAAAATGTTGAAATTCTGGCCTTACGAGAACGACAAAAGCGGAATTTATTCGCCACCCTGATGTTATCTCAGGGGATCCCCCATATGCTCAGTGGTGACGAACTGAGTCGCAGCCAACTGGGCAACAACAACACATATTGTCAGGACAATGAAATTAACTGGTTGGACTGGACCCTCAATCAGCCAAAACAGGACTTTTTGGCATTCTGTGCCTATGCCATTGGCTTGAGAAAAAGCAGCGAACTGCTGAATTATCTGTGCCTAAAGGATGATAGTTATTCTCTCTATCACAATGTGGATAAGGCCAATTGGTATCGCCCAGACGGGGAAACCAAGCTGGAGGACGATTGGCATGACCACAATAACCAGGCCTTTGCCGTAGAGCTGAAATCCTTAGAGCCACCAGCAGGTTCAATAAATGAGCATTGGTTATTAGTGTTCAACGCTAGTGATCATGATGTGCGTTTCCATTTGCCTCAACTTAGTCAAAACGAGGCATGGCAGGTGTCACTGGATACGCGTTATGCAAGGTTAACAGAGCAACCCGATGTGCAAATAAACACCGTATATATGCAAGCGTTTAAAAGCATTGCGGTGCTGAAACGTATCACTCGTTAGAGCGCTAGTTGTTTTGCACGCACTGGGACGGGGATCTTGGCTATGTGTTTTATGGCGATCTAACTCGGAGGGGGAAACGATACGGTATCAACTTCGGTATCCCGTTAATTCCCCCGAAAAGAACAATGGACTGTTTGTTTTTTAATCAATACCTACTATTCGGTAAGAAAATAAAAATATAATTTCTGTAAGTTATTTTCAAGAATTCAAGTTTGTGCCACTCACCGAGGTGTTTGAAAGCGCCTATCTTCAATCGCGTCCACATAGTTTTCTGCTAGGTTATCCAGAGTTTTTACTTTATCTGAGGGATTCAGTAGGGGTTTGATAATGGCCAGATTGATGTCTTTTTGCGACAACTCTTCAGCCACCTTGCCCCATACATAAGCGTTTTTGAAATCTTCTACTTTCATATGCATGGTGCTGAGGCTGGTGAAAATTTCACTGTCTAGCTCATCTTGTTCCCTGTAAAGCTCAAGTGCCCGGTAAAGGGTAGTAATGGCTTTTTCCATGTCGAATTTTACGTAATATGAGGCCAGACCGATTTGTAATTCAGGGCTATTCAACTTGTCCTTATCCCTAAGGATTAGAAATTTTTTCAGTAATTCTTGTTTGCCGAATCGTGACCAATGGTATAGCAGAAGGTGGGGCTCGGAAGAATGTTGGGTCTTGCGACTGAGTCTTTTTATTTCCTTTTCCGCCACCACGACCGCCTCCATTCTATGGGCCTGTTTTTCGACCTGCTTGATATGCACAATTTGAGCAGCCTTGCTGATACACACTTTGTAATCCTCAAAATCCAGCAAAAGTCGATAATCGAGTAACTCAGAGGGGGCTGTTAAGTATTCGTAACGATGACTAATAATTCGTTTCTTTTCCGCCAGGCACCAGCCATCTGGGTTTAGATCGGCGCAAAACGGAGGTTGCTCTTTACACATATCCTTGGCACTAAGAGGGAACAGCTTGTCACAACCAGACAGGAGGATAAGAAAGGTAAAAAGTACAAATATTCGCATAGTGTTCCTTGTAGGAATATTACCAATAAAACGGTTTAATTCTTGAGTTTGTTGCCAAATTAGTAAATTTTCAACAATTTGGCTAGCAGGCTATCATTCATTAGAATGACGCCGAATTTGTATATAAGCAATGAAATCCACGTTTTTCGGTATTTATTATCACAACTACCGACCGCCCTCCATCCTTTGAGCTGAGTATTAAAAGTCCAAAATTATGAATCAACAATTTGAGCAGGAACTACAGAGTAGTTGGCAGGAAAGACAGGAATTTGCAGAGCAAATGCAGCCCTTGCTAGGTAACCTTTATCGCAATCATGCGGTTGAGATATCGGTTTACGGTCGCCCTTTGTTGGGTGCCAGTGCCATTGATATTATTAAAGCCCATCGGACTGTCCGCTTAAAGGAGGGCAAAAAGCTTCGCTTACGTGAGAGCTGGCCTTTGCTTGAAGCCCTTAGCAAAATGACTCTGGCGCCGGGCTATGTTGACCTGGGCAAGCTTTCCTATGCCTATCATTACGACAGCGCCCATCAAAACAAAGATATTCAACAATACTTGCGGGAACAATTGGCGGACATTGTGGATGTCAATGATGAACACCTCCCTCAGGATGTGGTGTTGTATGGTTTTGGGCGTATTGGTCGTTTGTTGGCACGTCTGTTAATCGAGCGACAAGGAAAAAACAATAAACTACGCCTCAGGGCAATTGTAGTTAGAGGCGGTAGTGATGGTGATCTGGAGAAACGGGCCAGTCTATTACGCCGGGATTCGGTACATGGTCCATTCAATGGCAGTATTACAGTTGATACAGAGCGCCAGGCGATTAAGGCTAATGGCTCGTTTATTCAGGTGATTTATGCCAACAGCCCAAGTGAAGTGGATTACAGCCAGTACGGAATTAAAGATGCCATCGTTGTGGATAATACCGGTATGTGGCGGGATAAAGCAGGACTAGGCCAACACCTATTGTCAAAGGGAGTGAAAAAGGTCTTGCTGACTGCGCCAGGCAAAGACGGGATCAAAAATATTGTGCATGGCGTTAACCATGATGATATCAAGTCTGAGGATAATATTCTGTCTGCGGCAAGTTGTACCACCAACGCAATCACGCCGGTATTAATGGCTTTGGATGAACAGTACGGGATCAAAAATGGCCACGTAGAAACCGTGCATTCCTTTACCAATGATCAAAACCTGATTGATAATTTCCATAAGGGAGATCGCCGTGGCAGAAGTGCTGCATTAAATATGGTGATTACAGAGACTGGCGCAGCCAAGGCAGTGGCTAAGGCATATCCTCAACTTGAAGGAAAGCTAACTGGCAGCGCCATTCGCGTACCCACCCCCAATGTATCGCTGGCCATTCTCAATCTTACCTTAGCGCAAGAGACTGGCCGAGAGGTACTTAACGAGTTTCTCAGAGACACGGCATTGTTTTCAAAATTGCAGCACCAGATCGACTTTACTGGCTCCAAAGAAATTGTCTCTACGGATCTGGTTGGGACGCGTGCACCGTCGGTGGTAGACTCCCAGGCAACCATTGTTGCAGGCGACCGAGCGACAGTTTATGTTTGGTATGACAATGAATTTGGCTACAGTTGTCAGGTTATGAAAGTGGTACAGGATATGGCTGGTCTTTATTATCCAACGTTACCAAGACTAGCCTAGAGACATTAGAGTTAGTAGAAAGGAAAGCTTGTCTAGTTCGGTAAGCTTTTATCATTAGGAGAACAATTTGAAGAATGCTAAAACCAGCAGGCTGTTTTCCTGGGCCAAAGAGCTTGCTGTGCTAGGCGCTGTCATATTGGCGATAACAGCTTGGCAATCAAGACATTTACTTGACGCTGATGGCAGTGTGCAACTTCCTGAAATTCGTTTAGTCGGCCTTAACAGCGGAAGTAGTGTCGCGTTGGCGAGTGAAGGAAAACGGACCTTAATCTACTTCTTTGCTCCTTGGTGCAGAGTATGCTCCTTGAGTATTGGCAATCTTGAATATTTAAACTCCGATGATGTAAATATTGTAACCGTAGCCATGGATTATCAAAGTATTGAGGAGGTGCAAATTTTTGTCGATGAGCATCAGGTCCTGAGTCAGGTTTTGTTGGGTACACAAAGTTTAAAAGATACTTTCAAACTTACTGGCTACCCAACGTATTATTTATTAAATGAACAAAAACAAGTGGTTGCCAGCTCGTTCGGCTACTCAAGCGCACTGGGCTTAAAACTAAGTACCTTGTTAAACAAGCAAAGTTAAGTGGCGTTTGATTGTGGGCTAACGTTTTTAAGTGAGCTGTGATAGATTACGTCGGTCGTTTTTTCTGGGCCTATGTAGCGAGAATATAGTGAGAATTAGTAGCAATTTTGACAGCGGTAACATTCAGGTTATTCGCGCCGAAAAAGAAGATGATATTCAATTGAGTATCCGCAAAGACAATCAGTCTGACTTTTATCAGTGGTTTCATTTTAAACTCGATACAACAGCCATGGTTGCCCATAAAATCACTCTGAACGGCCTTAAAGGTTCAGCCTATCCAGACGGCTGGGGAAATTATCAGCCTGTGGCATCTTACGATAGACAAGAGTGGTTTAGAGTCGATGGAAAATTTGATGGCGAAAAACTAGAAATAGAGCTGAGCCCGGAATATGACCACGTGTATCTGGCCTATTTTGCGCCATACAGTTACGAGCGTCATCTTGATTTACTGTCCTGGGCGCAAACCTCCTTTGATTGCAAGCAAGTGTTCCTCGGTGAGACATTAGATGGTCGAGACATCTCTATGCTGGTCATCGGCTCCGATGCACAGGACGAGACAGAACAAGCGAAAAAATCAATTTGGATCACCGCGAGGCAACATCCAGGCGAAACCATGGCCGAGTGGCTGGTTGAAGGTTTACTGGAAAGATTATTAGACGAGGAAGATGGACTAGCCCGCTTGTTATTAGACAAAGCGGTATTTTATGTGGTGCCGAATATGAATCCCGACGGTTCAGTACGTGGCCACCTTAGAACCAACGCCCTGGGTATGAACCTCAACCGTGAGTGGCAGACACCCAGCATGAAACTTAGCCCGGAAGTATTTCTGGTCAAGCAAGAGATGCGACAAAAAGGGGTTGATCTATTTTTGGATATGCACGGTGATGAGGCTTTACCTTATAATTTTGTTGCCGGTTGTGAGGGAAATCCCAATTATTCTGCTCGATTAAAGCAACTAGAAGAAAACTTCAAACAGGCTCTTTTAACCGCCACACCAGAATTTCAGGATGTGAAGGGTTACGAAAAAGATAAACCCGGTGAAGCCAATCTTACCGTGGCGACCAATGCCATAGGCCATGAGTTTGATTGTTTAGCCTATACCTTGGAAATGCCCTTTAAAGACAATATTGAATTGGCGGATCCTGCTTTTGGTTGGTCTCCCTCGCGCAGTAAGCAGTTAGGTAAAGATGTTTTGCTTGCAATCAGAGCAGTAGTCGATACGCTTCGTTAAATTTAAAATTATCAGTAAAAAAGATAAAACATTAATAACAATAATTAATTTAGGGGAATAAATTGGAAATCTTTCATGATTTTTTAAAGTTACTCAATGGCTTTCTGGGAGGCGCTTTTTGGTTTCCGTACGTGTTACTTGGCACCGGCCTATTTTTTACCATCTATCTGAAATTTCCACAGGTACGTTATTTTAAGCATGCTTGGTTAGTGGTAACCGGCAAATATGATAAAGCGGACTCCCCTGGTGACACCAGTCATTTTCGCGCCCTGACCACGGCCTTATCAGGCACGGTGGGTACCGGCAATATTGGCGGTGTCGCCTTTGCTATTTTCCTCGGTGGCCCGGCCGCATTATTTTGGATGTGGGCAACGGCGTTTTTTGGTATGACGACCAAATTTGTCGAAGTCACCCTATCCCATAAATACCGGGTTAAAACGGCCGATGGCACCATGGCTGGTGGCCCCATGTACTACATGGACAGACGTTTAAATATGAAATGGTTGGCAGTTGCCTTTGCCATTGCGACTGTCATCAGTTCCTTTGGTACCGGCAACTTGCCGCAAAGTAACGGTATTGCCACCAGTTTAGAGTCTACCTTTGGCTTTGACCCGATGATTGTGGGTGGTGTGCTAGCTGTGTTGCTAGCCATGGTTATTCTTGGCGGCATCACCCGTATTGCTGCCGTCACATCTAAAATTGTGCCGCTAATGGCGTTGATTTATGTAGTCGGTGCGTTTGCAGTAATCTTCGCCAATCTTGAAAATATCGGTCCCGCTTTTGCCTCGGTAGTGTCAGATGTATTTACCGGCTCAGCGGCAACCGGAGGATTCTTGGGGGCAACAATAGCCTATGCCTTTAATCGTGGGGTTAACCGTGGTTTGTTTTCTAACGAGGCCGGTCAGGGCTCGGCACCTATTGCTCACGCGGCGGCTAAAACCGATGAGCCCGTATCAGAAGGCATGGTGTCAATACTCGAACCTTTCATCGATACCATCATCATTTGTACCTTAACCGGTTTGGTTATTTTATCCTCTGGGGTCTGGAAGGAAAAACATCAAAACGTATTTGACCGTTCAGATATGCGCATTTTGGCTGGCAATTACTCCGAAAGCAACGAACAGGACAGACAACAACTTCATGCCTATATTAACAATGTAGATGATCACGGCGTGACGGATTACACAGGTGAAATACAAATCATTAATGGTAAAGCGGTGAATTCTGGTTTTACTATTATTAATGCCCGTTCATTTGCCGAAGAGGTAAGCTTTTCCGTTAGTGATGAGGGCGATTTGTTTTCCGGAAATCTACGGGTGCAAGAGGGCAATTTGACCAAAGACACTATTGTGGTGTCGGGTAAGTCACTCATTCACTCGGCAAGTCTAACGGCCTTGGCGTTTACCAAAGGTTTTTTTGGGGAATCAGGTAAATATATTGTGTCGGTGGGTCTATTATTATTTGCGTTTTCTACCGCGATCGCCTGGTCTTATTACGGTGATAGGGCGATGACCTATTTGTTAGGGCCACGTTCGGTGATGCCTTATCGCGTGGTCTATATATTTGGATTCTTCTGGGCAGCGGTCTCAGATACTACCCTGGTATGGACGCTGTCAGCGGTTGCCATTGTGGTGATGACCTTACCCAACTTGATTGGTATATTATTACTGCGTAAAGAAATGAAAGAGTCAGTTGAGAAGTACTGGGTGGATTTTAATAAAGAACATAAATCTTAGCTTAAGATAGTTTGTTGGTTTATTATAGAGCGCGGTTTTGACCGCGCTTTTGTGATCTAAAACCGAACCTTATTTTTAACAGCAGTATCGATCAAACGTATTGAGTGTATGGAGTAATAAATGGCATTAGTCCCTTGCCCGTCCTGTAATAAAAAAATATCTGATAAAGTCCAGTCCTGTCAGCATTGTGGTTTTACTTTAGCTCAGGCCAACGCTGACGATCTTGAGCGTAAGCAGAAGCTGCAGAAGTACCTAAAAGCGCAAAAAATTCAAACCCAATCCATGGTGGCCATGCTGATGTTTGTCACTGGTTTTGGTTTTATGTATTGGGGCGGGGCACTTCGAGGAGACATGCAGCATAACATCGCTGCGGGAACTTCGGTCGTTGGCTTTGTCTGGTACATCGTCAATCGGATCCGTCTGATCTTTGTGAAGAAATCAGACTAAATGAATATCGAAGCTTTATTACAAAATATGAGCCCCGAGATCTATGACAAACTCCGTGTTTCAGTCGAAACGGGAAAGTGGCTGGATGGCTCTCCGCTTACCGAGCAGCAGCGTGCTACGAGCATGCAGGCGGTAATGTTCTACCAAGCTAAGATCCTCAAGTCTGAGCAACATATGACAGTGGGCCAGAATGGCCAAATAGTGCAAAAAAGTCGTCAGCAGTATACAAGCGAACTGTCTCCTGAAATTTCTGAACATCAAACCATAGCGCGATTTAAACAAGATGATATTTAGCAGTCTTTTTCGACCCAAACACCAAGATCCCAAGCCACAAGTTCGTATTAAAGCCATTAGCTTACTCAGTGCAAATGAGCCACAGCAGAAAACCTTGCTGCACGAACTGGCATTTAATGATCCCGACGCCAATGTGAGTTTGGCTGCGCTGACCAAGCTTGATAGTTTTGCACTGTGGTACAAGATGGCAGAAACTGCCAAAAATGACCGGATAGTTAAGCGCTCACAACAGGTTGTTGAACATATACTACTCAGTGAAGAAAGTGATAAAATTAATCATCAGGAAAAATGCACCTTCGTCCTGGAATGCAAGGACAACAAACTGCTTGAAAAGCTTCTTGGGCAGACTTGGTTGCTCAAAGAGTCGGATTTGGTTCAGGAGGTGTTGGCCAAATTAGCCAAACCTCAATTAGCTAAACAGATATTGTTTTCCAGCAACGATACCGAGCTGCAGTTGAAATTATTGGCAAGCTTTGAAGACGAAGCCACTCTGAATAAAGTGCTGAAAAAAGTCAGCTGTAAACAGGTTAAATTGGCGGCGAGCCAGAAACTAGAGAACCTAAAGACCAGTAAACAGATCCCTTTGGAGTTGGACAAGCAAACCCGTTTAGTTCTGGCACGGTTATTAGCCCTAAAAGAGCACAGTAATTTGCCGGAGATTGAAGCACAGCGAAAGTTACTAGTAGCGCAATATAACGAATTAGCCAAGCAATTTACTTATCTGCCAATAAGCGACAAACAAAATTTTATCGACAAGTTTGCCGAGGTTGAGCATAAACTAAGCACATTAGTGACCAAGTTGAAGCCAGTTTGGCTGGCAGAGCAGTCATTGCTTGAACAACAACAGTCCATAGAACTAACCTGCATTCAATCCGAGGGCTGCTTACAGCGTATTTTGACTGAGTTAGACAACAACATTGACAGTATCAGCGAGCAACAATGTGAGCTCTATGGGCAGGATCTAACCGCTTCTCAGCAGCAGGTTCAGCGCCTAATTACTGAGCTAACTGGCGATGCACAGCAGGCACGCAGGCAGTTAGAAATCTTGAACATGAAACTGCAGAGCTGCCAGAATATTCTGCACGGATTGCCAGCTTTTCAACAAGCAATTGAGCTCGCCAAGGATCTACTCGTTAAGTTGACGGCCTTACCTCTACCCAATGATCTGAGTCAGATGGATGCCGCCAGTCAGCATTTAAGCGATATGCAGCATCAATGGAAAAAAATGACTCAACCCTTTGCCCCTAACTGGCCACAAAGCCTCACAAAAAACTGGCGTGCGCAATGCAGTACCTGGCAACAGGCTATAAAGGGCCTACAGGCTCAAGTAACTAAGGATGTAGAACGTTGCCGTAACAAGATACGCGCAGTTGACGCCTTGGTGAACCAGGGCAAATTTAAAATTGCCATGGGCCTATATCAAAAAGTAGAGGTTTGGTATCAAGCCTTACCAGAGAAACAACAAGCACAGTTGCAGCGACCCTTTGCCAAGGTGCAGGAGCAGATTGAAAACCTGATCGATTGGCAAGACTATATTGCCGCACCCCGCAAACCGGTTTTGCTGAAAGAAGCTGAAGTCTTGGTCGCTCAACCATTGGCGATTGATGAGCAAGCCAAGAAAATTAAAGAACTACGTCAGCAGTGGAATAGTCTGGGCAAGCTGGACAGTGAAGCGGATCAGGCTCTCAATAAGGCCTTTGAGGATACTATCGAACAAGCTTTTGCCCCATGCCGGGAGTTTTACCTTCAGCAAGAACAGCAGCGAGAAGCTAGTCTGGCCGCTAAACAAAAGCTAATTGAAGGCCTTGGTGAATTGACAGCCAAAATGCTGCCAGAGGCAGACTTGGTTAAGCTAGTCCGAGTACTACAGCAGCAATGGCAGGCTCTGGGTGAGGTGGATTACAAACAAAGAGAAGTGCTTAATAACCAGTATCATAAGCAACTGGCCCCGCTAAAAGAGCGGATTAGTCAATATTATCAAGACAACGCCGAGCAAAAACAACAGTTGTTAAACAAAGCTCAGCTCTTGCTAGCATTAGACTCTGTGACTGAAGCCATTGAATTGGCGAAAAAACTGCAAGAAAAATGGAAGACCATTCCCCATGCGGGTAAAAAGGTCGAAGCCGAGCTTTGGCCGGCATTTAGGGCGGTAAATGACCAAATATTTGCTAAGTTGAAAGACCATCAACAGCAAGAAAAACATGCAATGGACGGTCAGATAGAGCAAGCCAACACCTTGCTTATTGCTATGGGAGAGCAAATATCTCAGGGGCAAGATAAAGCGTCATTGACAGCAGCCCTTGAATCACAATTTGAGCTTTCCAGTATGTTGAATGAATTGCCCACAAGAGCCCGAAT
The DNA here is from genome assembly GCA_034111125.1 of Paraglaciecola sp. Taxonomy (GTDB): domain Bacteria; phylum Pseudomonadota; class Gammaproteobacteria; order Enterobacterales; family Alteromonadaceae; genus Paraglaciecola. The sequence continues at coordinate 23,213 of JAWUXW010000055.1, read as the reverse complement.
CTCTCTTGATAAACTGCTCAATCTAAATATCCAGGCTCAGCAGACTAAATTGGTGGAATTGGAGCAGAACAAGCAACAACAGAAATATAAAAATCTGTTTTTGGCTCTTAAAGGTTGGAGCGACGAGGATAAGCTGCCAGAAGAAGTTCAAAGTTTGCCCGGAGCATGGCAACAGTGTTTTAAAAATGTATCAAACGCCCCTGAGTTGGACAGACATGCACTTACGATAGTTATGGAAATTATATGCGATAAGGAATCTCCTAAAGCAGATGCTGCTAAACGCAAGGAAATTCAATTGCAGATGATGGCTGAAAAGCTGCAACATGGTGAGCAGAGGAAGGCAGATAAATTGCTCAAGGACTGGATCCAAGTTGGGCCATTAACGGCTGCAGATAAGCAGTTGTTAAAACGTGTTGAGATGTTTTTTGGGGCTTAAGTAATTTGACTATGACTAACAGCATTCGTCTTAATAAATTTATTAGTGATTCGGGTCATTGTTCCCGTCGTGCAGCGGATAAATTAATTGAACAAGGGCTCGTCACGATTAATGGTTCGACTCCTGAGTTGGGCACCAAGGCTGTACCTGGAGATGAAGTTAGAGTTGCTGGGAAGCTAATCAACGCCAGTGCCGATAATAAATCTGATCGTATCTATATTGCCTACCACAAACCGGTTGGCATAACCTGCACCACTGAACTTCATGTTAGTGGTAATATTATTGATGCTATTGGTCACAAGCAACGTATCTTTCCCATTGGCAGACTGGATAAACCCTCGGAAGGGTTGATTTTTTTGACCAGTGATGGGGACATCGTCAATAAAATATTGCGGGCAGAAAATGCCCACGATAAAGAATATATTGTCACCGTAGACAAACCCCTCACCGAGCGTTTTATTCAAAAAATGGCTAAGGGTGTGCCGATTTTAAACACCGTGACCAAGCCGTGTCAGGTCACTATGCAAAGTAAGATGGTGTTTCGCATTATTTTGACCCAGGGACTGAATCGGCAAATTCGTCGTATGTGCGAATATCTCGGTTATGAAGTCACTAAATTAAAGCGCAGCCGTATTATGTCAGTAAGATTAGCCGGTTTAAAAGTCGGCCAGTGGCGTGATTTAACTGCACAGGAAATGGCCGAAATAAACCAGGCTGTGGCCGATTCTAACAAAACCGCCAGTGACGCCCTTATTTAACAGAATTCAGAGCTGATAAGTGTACTTGAGAAGTAGCAAGACAATTGTCGAGTAACAAATAGAGATCGGCAGACCAAATTTGATAAAGTGTTTAAATTTATACTCACTGGCACTAAAGACTAATAGGTTTGTTTGATAGCCGTAGGGTGAGATGAAACTGGCACTGGCAGCAAAGGCCACCGCCAGGGCGAAGGGCATTAATTCCACGTTCAGCACTTGAACCATGCCATAGGCAAAGGGAAACATTAAGGCCGCTGCGGCATTATTAGTCACCAACTCGGTTAGTACTAAGGTCAATAAGTAGATGACTAACAAGGCCCAAAATGGGCTGGTATCTGAGATGTGGGGATAAATCCATTCAGTAAGCTGGCCTATTACACCGGTGGTTTCAAGGGCGCTTGCCAGGCTGAGGGCGCCAACAATGACCACAATTAGGTTTAAGGGAATATTACGCTTTATTTCGTTATTGGATGTCACTCCGGCAATGACCAAGGTGGCGATAAAAAATAACAAACCGGTCGTTAGGGGGATGATCGAACTTGCGGCAAGTGACACGGTCAATAAGAAGCCGCCCAGGGTGATCATCTCCTGACTCTTGCTTAACTTGGTCGCGACTTTTTTCTCAGACAAGATAAAGAAGTTTTTGCTCAAGTTGTGTCGCTGCATAAAATCTGGGCCGGTGGCCAACAATAAAAAGTCACCTGACTGGAGTTTTATTTCCCCCAGCTTACCTGACAGGGCTTCGCCATCACGTCTTATGGCAACCACGGCCGCATCAAACAAGGCTCTGAAACCCAGGGCTTTAAGGTTTTTTCCGATAATTTGTGCCCGGTTGGAGATGATGACTTCGGTTAAGTTGTCACCCAACAAGCCGTTTGATTCGGCAAATAAATTTAAGCCTTTGATATGGTCAAGGGCATCTACTTTGTTGATGTCACCTGAGAAAATCAACTTGTCATTAGGCTGTATTTCCAGACTAGGGCTAACAGGACTAATTAATTTTCCTGCCCGTATGATCTCTACCAAAAACAGTTCAGGCAGGTTGCGTAGATGATTTTCTTCGACACTTTTACCCACTAACTCTGAGTCTTGTGCCACTTCAGCCTCAATAAAATAGGTTTTGTACTGGCGATCCTTGTTTTTAATTTCCGGCAGCAATGGCGTCATTATAAACATCAACAGGCCACAACTTAGTCCTGCCACTAGACCATACAAAGTAAAGTCCCAAAAATTGAAACCAGGGTGACCGTGCTCGATTAAAAAACTGTCCACTATCAGATTGGTTGAGGTACCTATTAAAGTTACAGTGCCGCCCAATATAGCGGAATAGGATAGGGGGATAAGCAGGCGCGAAGCATGGTGATACTGGTTTTGCTTGACCGGGCCAATAAAACTGGCCACGATGGCAGTGTTGTTTAACATGGCCGAAGAGGCAAATGTTAGGGCAAACAAGCGCCAATAACTACGATTAAAGCTGGCGATGATCAGGGTTCGGCCCAGACGCTTAATAAAGGAGGTTTTATCAACAGCACTGCTGACCAATAACAGTAAAATCAAGGTGATAAGACCTTGGTTAGTGAAATTAACTATAACCTGGGAAATATTTAGCTGTTGACCCGCGATCAGAGCCAATAAAGATGCTGCAAAAACAAAAGACGGGCGCTTATCGCTAAAAACTAGCGCCAGTATGGTACTGGCAAAAATGCAGCTCACCAGTAATTGGTTAATATCCATTGTCGAGAATATGCCAGTTACAACTTACTGATATCCGAGGCATTCCAGTGAGGGAAATGCTTTCTGACTAAGGTATTAAACTCTAACTCGAATTCAGAAAACTCGCTATTTCTGGCAGAATCATCAGCCACATCAATTATCATACCGGCGCCGACGGTACCATTACTCAGACGGTCGATAATCACAAACGCTCCAGTAGCCTTATTCTTACTATAGGGATCACAGGCACAAGGCTGGGTCAGCTTGATTTTACCGACGGCAATTTGATTCAGACTTAGGCGGACAGCGTCTTTGTGCTGCATCGAGTTAACGTCAATTTGATACTCAATATCAGTCACGCTGCCGGGTACCAATTTAGTGGCAAACTTAAAACCATACTGCTTGTTTGGCATCATAGGCTCTTCGTCCATCCATACGAGATTGGTGCGATAAGTAGAACTGTGCAGGGGGAGGTTGTCAGATTTGACAATCATATCGCCCCGGGAAATGTCTATTTCGTCTTCCAAAGTAAGGGTAGTAGTGAGGGGAGCGTGAGTCATATCTTGCTCACCTTCAAAATTCACTATTGCTCGCACAGTCGACTGCTTGCCAGAGGGGAGGGCGGTTATCTTGTCGCCTTTTTTAATTTGCCCCGAAACTACCGTTCCGGCGAAGCCTCTGAAGTTAAGGTTCGGACGGTTAACGTATTGTACTGGAAAGCGAAAATCGTCCAGATTATAGTCGTTACTCACTTGGATGTTTTCTAACATAGTCATCAGCGTTTCACCCTGATACCAGGGCGTATTGTCGCTTCGATTCACCACATTATCGCCCTCTAAAGCCGATAAGGGGATAAATTGAATATCAGGAATATCCAGCTGTTGGGCAAATTCCACATAGTCACGCTTAATATTTTCGTAAACCTCTTCGCTGTAATCCATCAAATCCATCTTGTTGATCGCCACCACCACATGTTTTAAACCTAGCAGAGAGACTAAAAATGAATGGCGCCGGGTCTGAGTTTTTACTCCGCCACGGGCATCGATTAATATAATGGCTAAATCACAGTTGGACGCACCGGTAACCATATTGCGGGTATATTGCTCATGGCCGGGAGTGTCAGCAATAATAAATTTACGCTTGTCGGTGGAGAAGTAGCGATAGGCCACATCTATGGTGATACCTTGCTCACGTTCTGACTGCAGACCGTCAACAAGTAAGGCCAGGTCAACTTTTTCGCCGGTGGTACCCATTTTCTTACTGTCTTTGGTGATGGCGGCAAGCTGATCCTCAAAGATCATTTTTGAGTCATGCAACAAGCGGCCGATTAGGGTGCTTTTGCCATCATCCACGCTACCACAGGTCAAAAATCGCAGCATGTCTTTCTTTTCGTGTTGATCCAGGTAGCCAAGGATATCGGCTTTTAATAAGGTGTTTTCGCTATTCATAATTTAGCAACTCACAAGGAAATAAGGGTTTAAAACAGAATCTTTTTGATTGTAACGCAAGGGTTTAGCATCTTTATTCAATAGCTGTGACGCATCTTCAATGATCGTCACTTTACCGCCTGCCGCTTCTACAACTGCCTGGGCTGCACCGGTATCCCACTCACACGTAGGACCTAAACGTGGATAAAGATGGGCAGCGCCTTCAGCGACCAGACACAACTTTAATGAACTGCCCATGGCTACTAGCTCTGTTTCACCATCTAGGGTATCCAGTAACTTTTGTATTTCTGGGCTTTGATGGGAGCGACTACCGACAATCCTCCAGCTTTCACCGGGTACTTTTTGTTTGGGGCTTATGGCTTTGCGTTCGCCACCTTCAAGTTTATACGCGCCTTGCCCAAGCTGTCCCACATAAGTGTGTTTTAGAACCGGGGCATAGACCACACCAAAAACTGGCACACCTTTATCAATCAGGGCGATGTTAACAGTGAACTCACCGTTTTTCTTGATGAATTCTTTGGTGCCATCGAGGGGGTCAACTAACCAATATTTATCCCAGGATTCACGCTCAGACCAGGCAATGCTGGCTGATTCCTCGGACAATATTGGCAGATCAGAAACCTTCTCTAATCCCGCTACGATGCAATTATGCGCTGCCAAATCTGCTTCGGTCAGTGGGCTTGCATCGGCCTTTTCATAAATCGTAAAATCCTGTTGATAGATCTGCATAATGGCATCGCCAGCGCGATGGGCAATATCAGTCAGGTCTTGAATAAGTTTTTCGTCCAACATTAGTCCAACTTTCCTTGTTGTTTTAGCATATCAAATAGTTGCTCAGCTGACTGCTCGGCAGTTTGGCCCGTGTATTCAAGGACTATTTCTGGGTTTTCCGGTGCTTCGTAATCCGAGTCTATCCCGGTGAAGTTTTTGATATCTCCCTGTCGGGCTTTTTGATACAGACCTTTAGGATCCCGTTGTTCGCAGACGGCCAAGGGTGTATTGACAAATACTTCAACAAATTCCCCTTGTTCCAGTATATTACGACAGTAATCCCGTTCGCCCTTAAAGGGAGAGATAAATGCGGTTAATACTATTTGTCCCGCATCAACAAATAACTTTGCTACTTCGCTGATACGTCGAATATTTTCTACTCTATCTTTATCACTAAAGTCCAGGTCACCGCAAAGACCATGACGGACGTTATCACCATCGAGCAGATAGGTGTGCTTTTGGTGTTCAGCCAGCTTTTTCTCTAACAGGTTCGCAATGGTAGATTTTCCTGAGCCACTTAGGCCTGTTAACCAAATAACCATCGGTTTTTGCTTGTTGGCCACGGCTCGTCGTGCCTTGTCCACATCATGTTGATGCCATACGATATTCATAGCCATTAAAAATATCCCTCCATTTTTTTCTTCTCCATTGAACCGGATGAATCGTGATCAATGACCCGTCCCTGACGTTCAGAGGTTTTGGTCAGTAACATTTCCTGTATCACCTCCGGCAACGTGGCTGCGGTGGATTCCACCGCGCCAGTGAGTGGGTAGCAACCCAATGTTCTAAAACGCACGGAGCGCATTTCGGGCACTTCACCTTCTTCCATGGGCATGCGCTCGTCATCTACCATGAATAGGGTGCCATCACGCTCTACGACAGGGCGAGGTTTCGATAAATAAAGAGAAGGGATCTCGATGTTTTCCATATAAATATATTGCCAGATGTCTAGCTCGGTCCAATTTGACATGGGAAATACGCGAATGCTCTCACCCTTATTGATTTGTGCGTTATAGATATTCCACAATTCAGGACGCTGATTTTTAGGATCCCAGCGATGATTTTCGTCACGAAATGAATAGACCCGCTCTTTGGCGCGGGATTTCTCCTCATCTCGGCGGGCGCCACCGAAGGCAGCATCAAATTTATATTTATTTAGTGCTTGCTTCAGGCCGACAGTCTTCATTATATCAGTATGTTTGGCACTGCCATGGGTGAATGGCCCAACCCCCATATCAACCCCATCTTGATTAATATGAACCAGTAAATCAATCTCGTGTTTAAGGGCAATCTTGTCCCGAAATTCGATCATTTCCTTGAACTTCCAAGTGGTATCCACATGTAACAAAGGAAAGGGGATTTTACCGGGTGCGAAGGCTTTGCGAGCAAGATGCAACAATACCGACGAATCTTTACCCACGGAGTAAAGCATGACGGGGTTGTCGAATTCAGCAGCAACCTCACGGAAAATATAAATACTCTCCGCTTCAAGTTGCTTAAGGTGGGTGATAGTAGGAATAGCAACGGACATAGTTGTTCTCACACGGTTTGATATATTAATAAATTATATACTTATAAGAATATCACATGCTGCTTAAGTCGATTAAACTTTTTGGTACTAATATATGTTGCCTAACAGGGCTCGATGGCTCAGGATAGTTAAATCCCCCCTAGTTTTAAACACTTTGGCTTGTGCCTATTCGATAGTTTCTGTTCGCTCCCTGGCCCAAATTAAGGATTGTTGATAGGTTTCAATAGCGGTATCCGGATCTATTTGTAATGTATTGCACAGTCTACTGGCGTTTTCCCACTGGGCCGTCTCAAAATATTCACATAAGATCAGAAGATTGCCGTAGTCTCCGCTGCGCTGTAAAATTGCATCTTTAATATCCTGAGAAATAGGCAACTTAGCCATCAACTGTTCCATCTCAGTATCGACCATGGCGTCTAGCAAGGACAACAAGCCGACTAAAAATGCAGCGGGTTGTAATAGTTTTACAGAGTATATATCGGCCAATACTTCACAACAACGAGCACGTCCCAGGGACATTTTTGTTAGCTCTCCGGGTTTGTTTGCCGAAAACTGAGCAGTAAACAACAGGGACATAAAGCGTTCTAGCTCAGTTTTTCCCAACACTACCACTGCCTGTTTAATCGACTCAATTGCCACTCGGCGCTTGAATATGGGAGATTGGGCATAGCGCAGCAATTTAAACGCTAAGTTAACATCACTTTCAAATGCTCTAATAATGATTTTAATATCTGGCTCAGGCATATACATTTCAGCCATCAAGCTCATTAAAGAAAACTGGGAAGGGCTAAAGGACGCGGATTGAATCACTTCAGGTTTACTGAAAAAATAACCTTGAAAGTACACACAGCCTAGTTGTAAAGCGTGTTGATATTCTTTGTAAGTTTCGATTTTTTCTGCAAGTAATTTGATATGGGGAAAGGGTTTTATGGCTGCGACGATTTGCGTGAACTTGTCAGGTGAAGTTAATTGGTAATCCAACTTAATAATATCAATGTAGGGAAAGAAATTAGTCCATACCGCCTGGTGCTCATAATCATCCAGCGCCAGCATATATCCTTTTTCTTTTAATTCAATACAGGCCCTGAGCATCTTTTTGTCGGGTCTAACGGTTTCCAGTATTTCCACTACGATCTGATCACTGGGCAACATCTTGGGAAAACCGTTTAACAAAGAATCATGGGTAAAGTTAATAAATGCCAGTTCCCCCTCAGTCAAGGAATCTAAACCGAGATTAAATTGCAGCCCGGCGACCATTTTAGATGTTGCCTGCTCGTCGTCAACATCTGGAAATGCATTCCTCATGCCATCTCTGAATAACAACTCGTAGGCAAACAATGACTTGTCGACATTCAATATGGGTTGACGTGCAGCAAAGAAGGTCAAATATATTTCCTATTTAAACAATTATACGGTGAGTTCAGTATTTCCAAATTTGCGATTCTATTTGTTACTCGCACTCAGCTCGCCTTGTACTTTATTAAAGGTACTGATAATGGCTTCGTCTTTGTTCGGTGACAACAAACTGACGAGTATTATGCTAACACTGCAGGCGATAAAGCCTGGAATTATTTCATACATCCACTTACTCAAATTCTGCCCATCAATGGTGATGGGGGCATATATCCAAATTAATACCGTTGTAGCACCCACCAGCATTCCGGTGATTGCTGCCATCCGAGTCATACCTTTCCATAATAGACTAATGAGTATAACTGGGCCGAATGCTGCACCAAAACCTGCCCAGGCGTTGCTGACCAATGATAGTATCGTGCTGTCGCGATCATAAGCCAGATAAATGGCGAGTATCGCTACTAAGGCAACGGATATTCTGCCGACCACAACTAGTTCATGTTGGCTGGCGTCTCGGCGAAAAAAGGCCTGATAAAAATCCCCAGTTAAGGAACTGGAGGTCACCAATAATTGGGAAGAAATAGTACTCATGACGGCGGCAAGAATAGCCGCTAACAAGAATCCACCGATAAGAGGGTGAAATAAAAGTTGTGATAAAAATATAAAGACGGTTTCCGGGTCCTCAAGGGTAGCGCCGGTACTTGTGACGTAGGCCAAGCCTAATAGCCCGGTAGCGAGTGCGCCGACAACACTGACGATCATCCACGAGATCCCAATACGTCGGGCGGTTTTGATGTCTTTCACTGAACGAATGGCCATAAATCGCACAATGATATGTGGTTGACCAAAATACCCAAGACCCCAGGATAGAAAGGAGATGATCCCTAACCAGGTCATTGTTTGACCACTGCCAGCATCGGTCATCATATCCAGGAAATTCCCGCTGACATGGTTAAGTTGCTCGGCAGCGGCGCCAAACCCACCCAATTCAAACAGCACCACAACAGGCACCATGACCAAAGAAATAAACATTATGCAGCCCTGCACAAAGTCGGTGATGCTTACTGCCATAAAACCACCGAAAAGCGTATATGCCACCACTACGCCGGCTGTGATGTAGAGTCCCATTTCATAGCTAAGACCAAAGGATGATTCAAATAACTTGCCGCCTGCGACCACACCTGACGAAGTGTAGAGGGTGAAAAATAGTACAATCACGATAGAGGAAATAAGGCGTAAGGTGTGGCTGCTGTCATTAAAGCGGTTTTCAAAATAGTCGGGGATGGTAATGGCATTATTTGCCACTTCCGTATAAACCCGCAGTCGGGGGGCAACTAAAATATAATTTAGGTAAGCACCAATTATCAGTCCTACCGCTATCCACGCGCTTGACAGGCCAGACACATACATGGCGCCGGGTAAGCCCATCAACATCCAGCCACTCATATCAGATGCGCCAGCCGATAAGGCGGTAACACCGGGGCTCAGGTTACGCCCCCCTAACATGTAGCCTTCCATGTCCGTACTAGCTTGTCGGTAAGAATATAAACCTATGCCCAGCATTGCAATAAAGTAGATAGCAAGAGATATAAAGGTGGTGTATTCCATCGGACAATCCTTAGTTATTATTATTATTGATTTGTATCAAAATTGACACAGCTTGTTATTTATCCGGCGATGCTAACATAGGAATGAACAATTCTCTTGCTACATCCATCAGAAACTGTAAACACCGCTCCAAAAGCGCGGTTATTTGCCGAATTCTAGATTTTTTTAATATCTTCGGCCATTTTTTGATATTTTTGAATTCTATAAGAATTTGGTTATAAGTTAATTCTTATAGCGTGAATTATATTTTTCTTAGGTAATTAGAGCTGGCAAAGAAGCAGATTATTCTGAGGTCTTGTTGTCAACTAAATGTAGGGTCAGTGTCTTCTTATAATACTAGGTTTTTGCAGATACGAGAGAGTGCGATGATGCTGGCAGAATTGAGAAAATACATATAATTTACCGTCTTACACTATCCAATTGTTAGAGAGTTATTACTGACGGCTCAATTACTTATTCGCTACGAGTCCAGAGTAAACATTAAGCTAGCAGCTTAAGCTGAAAATTGTAGTTTCTGTTTTAACTTGTCTTTTAGTTGCTCTACATCCTGGCCTTGCTCGCCAACAATCATCAGACTTACTAGGCTAAAATCTACGGAATCCCCCTTCAGTTTACCGTCACTAAAGTTGCGGTCTGAGCTATATTTGTCACTATGTGGAATCACGAATACCGACACCCGCCCTTGCTCACCTTGCATTACTAAATGTAGGCTTTGAATATTCTCAAAATCACAGGAATTAGCATAAAATATTTGACCTATATCTTCGCTAAGTTCTCCGCCAAAGCGGGCTAATTTGGCATTAATCTGTTGCAGGGATATGTCTTCCTGCGCTTCTAAGGCGTAGGCTCCCTCATGATACACATGGGCCAAAGCATGTTCACCTAGGCTAATATGGCTTTGCTGTTGCCACATGGTGAAGCTGATACCAAATACAAAAGCAATGGATGCGGCCAAAGCCAGGTGGATACGATTGCGTTGTTTACCTTTTCGGTGAGTCTCCATCGATTGTCGTAAAATCAACTTGTGAGCTAAATCGTCAGGTACCTTAACCTGGCTGGCTTGCTGTATCTTATTATCGAGTTTTTTTAATTCATTCCAAAAATCTAGTTTTGCAGGATCTTCGCCAGCGGCTTGATTAACGTTTCCATCATTGCAATTAGGATCAGCATATATTGTACGACGAAACTCTAGCTCATCCATTTTTGCGACCTTTATCGTCATTTGCTTTTTCCAATGCTTCTTTTATATGATTTCTCGCCCGAAATAATCGAGTCATTACGGTGTTTTTATTCAAATCTAGTTGTAGTGCAATTTCTTCACCGCTATAGCCAAATACAATTTGTAGCATCAAGGGTTCTCTATATTCTTCACTCAGGGAACTCATAATGGCCCGTAATTCTCTATGTTCCAATTTAATTTCACTGCTGAGTTGCTCGTCAGCCACAGAGATGTCATCGATATCCACCAAGTCAAATTGCTTGCGTTCAAAACGCCGGGCATTTTCCCGACGCAAAATTGTGATTAACCATGACTTAGCTGCTTTCTCATCATTTAATGAATCTAATGATTTCCAGGCCCGAAGAAAAGTCTCTTGCACGATATCTTCCGCAATATGTTTGTCTTTAACCAACCAATAGGCGTACCGGTAAATATCGCTGTGCAGCGCATATACCAGGGATTGGTATCGTTGTTGTTTATTTGCCATGTCATCAGAGACCGAGACAATATTGGATTGCTTTCGGGAAAACATAATTTTTATTCCATTGAAAATCAGCTAAGGCTGCATTTAGGCTGCCATTTAGGCCATCATGGTTTAAGAAAATAAGCAGGCACCACGCCATCGATTAGATCTATAGTAAACCGATTTTTCTGTCAGGGCGTGTTTATCTTTTACATTCGCCATTGGCAAAGCATTATTCTGCCCTGCAATCAATTTACCTGCGGATACATATCCTTCAAAGCCTGTGGTGATTTATTGTTGCTTATATGCATTTCTCTTAGGCGCTTTAGCTCTGTATGTAAAGCCTCACTAGTCCACCCAGCAGCGGTTTTCGCATATCGCATGCCCAACATTTTTGTCAGCTCAGCATTGAGAGCGGGATCACCAAGTTTGCGCTGGCTGTTTGGCAAAGCAAGTTGGGCATTGCCGCATAGTTCACCCAGCCATTGGCTTAAGGGCGAATAAATTGGTTGGGGCTCGTTGCCCGAAAGTGCTTTTTGCAATATTTGCCAATATTGCTGCTCAGAAGGGTTTGTCACATTGTTTACTGTTGCCTGTTTGTTGTTTCTCGATTGCCAGGCCCACAAGCCAAGTGTGATTAACCATAAGGCAAGCAATAGCCAGCTACTTGGCGACCAAAGGCCACTGTTTTGCTGAATCGACAGAAGGTTTGGCTGTTGAGGATTCGCAGTTTGCGGCAATGCCTGACTTATTTGTGCTGGGGGAGCGATTGGCAGGTTCGTTGCAAGCACGTTGGCCGCCGGTAATACGGTGATTGTCCGGCCTGGGAGCCTGGCATATTCAGTTTGTTTGCTGATGATATTAAACCAGGGTACGGTGACAGGTGGGATAAAGTATTCACCAGCCTGGCTGGGAATAAGCGCGATACTTTGTGTGCGCTGGGCGATCAGGGTCTGGTCTTTTTCCACCGTTGTAGTGCTGGCTTGATCAGGGTAAATCTTCAGGTTATCAGGATATTCACTGTTGATTTCAGGCAGTTGTTCTTCTACCAGTCCGACCGCGGTTAAGGTGATTGTGCGGGTGAGAGGTTCTCCGGCAATAAATTCATTGCCGGTGGCCTGCCATTCTTCCTGTAACTCAACATAGTCACTGGGTAGCCAATGTTCGGTGTAATTACTTGGCACAGGCAATACGATTATTTGTTGTGGTGGGCCAATACGATTGACGGGTTTGCTTCGATTGAAAAAGCCAAAATTTTGGCTGCTATTGTCGACGACTTCACCTGCAAATACAGGTCCTTCAATCGTAAAGGTGCCGCTTTGCTGGGGAATAATGGCAAAGTTGCGTTCGATAATTCGAAATCGACGGCCCTCAACGATCTGATTATATTCGGCGTCTTTGCCTATTTGCCGAATATCTGCATTGGCCAGCGAAGGGGAGGCGAGACTGCCCCTTTGCAGATCACGGGCTAAGTGTAACTTCACCGTGTAGCGAATTTGTTGTTGTACGTAGGCTTCGCTCACGTCTATTTCGGTAGTAATAAATATGTCGCGGCCCTGAGTCGCGGTACTGGCAGATACGGGGATGACCATCATCGGAATCGGCTGCGTCTTTTGCCCCGCAACATCAAAAGAGGGAATGGTGAATTGCCCTTGCTTGCGTGGGATCAGAATGGTATTCCACGTGGTCGTGCGGGTGGTACTGAAGTTGACCATCTGCGTTTGACTACTGACCGAGGTACGGCCCACAACAAATTCCCCTAGCAATGAACTGGGGTCAAAAGCGTTTCTATCAGCATCGCCGTTGACAACCACGGTGAGAGCAAAGGATTCGTCCAACATCACCGGGTTTTTATCAACACTGGCGGTGACCTCTGTGACCGCCCCATGGCCAAAACAAGACCAACTCAATAAAATGCCTAATAAAAGTCGGGTGAATAAACTAGTCTGACACTGTTTCACGGTTACCAATTCCTCTGTAGTTGCGCGGGCACACGCTGACGTTTGCGCTGTTGATGTTCAATTTGCATTTTCCGTTTAAGTAGAAAAGACGGATCATCTGGAATGCGATTAAGTAAGGCTTGCATGCGCTGCATTTGCTCTTTTTCTTCATCTGTCAGCTCTTCTGGTTCGCCCATTTGTGCTTGTTGGGCTTCCTGTTGTTCTTGCTCCTGTGCGTTTTCGTCTTCAGATGTTTGCTGCTGCCCCTGCTCTTCTTGCTCTTTTTCAGCATCCTGCTGCTTTTGTTGTTCGCTTTTGTTTTGTTCAGGTTCTTGTTCTTGTTCTGATTCACCTGATTCGGAGTCTGCTTGCTCAGAAGGTTGCTGCTCTTCGCTTTGACTGCCTTCAGATGGGTCTTCGCTTTGCTGTTGCTCACCTTCCTCAGGATTTTGGGAATCGTCTTGACCCTCGCCTTGTTGCTTTTGTTCTTGCTCTTGCTCTTGTTGTTCTTTTACCTGCTCAAGCACGGCTTTGTTGGCCATAGCATCTTCATGCTCAGGTTGTTGGGCTAATACTTTTTCATAAGCGGTTATCGCTTCCTCAAACTTACCTAGTTGCGCCAGCGTATTACCCTGGTTATATAGCGCCAGGGGAGAGTTATTTTGCCTAAAGGCTTCAAGCGCCCCTTCATAGTCCTGATTTTTATACAGAGCGGTACCTTGCCATAGGGGGTCATCAAATTTACTGGCGGCGCCTGCATAATCGCTTTCCTCAATGGCCTTTTTACCCTGTTGATCAGCGGTTTGCCATGCATCATCCCACCAATCTGCCTGGGCTTGTGGGGCGTAACCTGGCAGGATTAAACCAATAAATAGCACAGTGATAATACCCCGCCTGAAACTGTAGGCAGCCAGCGGCAGTAGTAACAACAACAGATAGGGGCCCATCTCTTTCCATTTATCACCGAAGTTATCAGCTTGCTCGCTTTCTGACTGTTCAGAATCTTGTTCTATATCTCGACCCAGCAGTGTCTGCGATAGCAAGTAGTTAATATCACTGTCATCAGTTTGCATGTTGGCATAGCGGCCCTGGCCTATTTTTGCTAAAGAACGCAGCCTACTGCTGTTTAATTTTGGGATCACAATTGAGCCCCGGCCATCTTTCATTAGCTCGCCAGTAGCTAATTGAATTGGCGCGCCTTCCTCTGTGCCAACGGCCAATACCGATAAGCGAAAAGGTGACTCTCTGAGTAACTCGCCAATTTCAGCGAGTTGCTTGTTTTCTACGCCGTCGCTGATCCAGAATATTTCTCCCTGTTGATATCCAGCGCCCGTTAATAAATCGATTGCGGCTTGTATACCTAATACAGGCTCACTGCCTGCCACGGGCATAATTTCCGGGCTTAAACTGGGAATTAATGCACTTAGGTTTTGTGCGTCGCTAGTGAGGGGGCTGATGGTAAACGCATCACCGGCATAAGCAACCAGACCTGTTTCACCTTCGTTAATGACATTGACCAAATCAATCGCCTTGTACTTGGCTCGCGTGAGTCGATCGGGCGTAACGTCTGTGGCACGCATAGATAGGGACATATCAATTAACACGACCTTGCCTGTATTGAGTTGATACACCGGTTGGGGTAAACGTTCCCAAGTGGGTCCAGCCAATGCAAGGCAACTTAATATCCAGGCCAGAGCAAGTAAGGTTAAAGGAGGTTTTGATTTTTTGCTGCCTTGACTGGTCATCAGGTGCTGATACAAATGCCCGGCGAGCACAGACTGCCAGCCCGACTGCTGTTTGTGCAGGTGCCGCACCAGCCAGACCAATAGAATAAGTGGAATAATCGCCCATAACCATTGGGGACGCAGAAAGTGAAAATCTTGCAATGTTGTTAAAACGTCCATTAACGGTTCCCTCGTTGATGCAACAGCCAAGTGGTAACGGGCTTAAGTGCCATCAGAATACTCAGCAGCAGTGCTAAGGTTAAAGGATAATAATATAGAGCTTGCAGGGGACGCATTTGTCGACTTTCTCTGGCGATAGGCTCCAATTCATCTAGCTTGCGGTATATTTGCTGAAGGGATTGGGTATCTCGGGCGCGAAAATACTGCCCGCCGGTCGAGGTGGCAATCTCACTCAACATATCTTCGTCTAGTTCCTGTGAAGGATTCACCTGACGACTGCCAAAAAAGCTTTGTACCAACATTTTATCGGCTCCGACGCCTATGGTGTAAACCGTTACGCCATTGTTAATCGCCAGCTCGTTGGCTTGTGCCGGCGTAATATTACCAGCGGTATTTTGCCCATCGGTTAATAATATCAGCACTTTGTTGGATTCCTTCTTATTTTCAAAGCGTTTGATAGCCAAACCAATGGCATCACCAATGGCCGTTTGTTCACCTACCAGTCCGATTAAGGACTCGCTTAAAAGCTGGCTTACCGTATCTCTATCGTAAGTCAGTGGAGCCTGTAAATAGGCCGTATCAGCAAACAGGATAAGCCCCAGGCGATCACCCACCCGACGCTGAATAAAATCACCGAGCACACTTTTGATCATGACGAGGCGGTCAACCTGTCGTCCATTTACCTCCATATCGTCTATTTTCATACTGCCGGATAAATCCACCGCCAGCATTAAGTCTCGTCCTTCTGCAGGAATACTCACCGGCTCGCCGAGCCACTGAGGTCTGGATGCCGCTGCAAGCAAAGCTATCCAGGCCAAAATACCAATAAACACTAATATTCTACTGCTGCCCTGTTTGGGGCGGCTTGTTTCCATGCCAGGGGTTAGTGTTGGCACTTTAAGAGCAGCCGATTGGCCTACGGAACGTGGGGGTAGCAGGTAAAAGAATAAGGGTAAGGGCAGGGCGAAAAATGCCCACCACCAGACAAACTCAAACATATTCACTCCCCTTCCCATGGGCATTTTCCACTGGCGTAGGTGAGGTACCTTTGGCCCTTATCGGTTTTGGGGGTATGGCATGTTTTATCCACAGCCCGATCTGCTGGGTACTTTGTGCGAAATCGGCGAGCTTGTCAGGATTGTTTCGATACAAGCCCCCTTGCAATAACAAAAACTCTTGCAAGAATGCCGGACGTTTTTTAGTTGGCAACTGCTCTGCAAGAAATTCAGCCCACGCCTTGTCATGTAAAGTGGCAATCGCTGTATGGGGAAAATAGGTGATGGCTACTCTTTTCAATAAACGATTGAGCTGTTGTGGCCAATTGTCCTCGTCCCTATTTATAGCGCTCAATTCAACTAAGGCCTGACGTTTTGCCAAACGTACCTTGTACCGGTTGCGCAGCCAAATAAGACTGGCAACGAACAGACTCAAAACAAGTACAGTTAATATCCACCAGCCATAAGCGGGGAGCCACATGCCTACTTCTGGGGGTAAATGAATATCTTTTAGTTGATCCAATGGGTTCATAAACGGCCCCCCTTGGTAAATTGACTCAGCTGCTGCTCCAATGGTGTGGCGGCGCTGATATTTATGACCTGGGCGCGACACTGCTTAAGAGTGTCTTCAACTTCAGTAAACCGTTGCTGATGTTGTTCAAAGTAACGGGTGGCACTGTCCTTTTCGCCTAGCAGGATATTTTGCTGTGACTGGCCATCGGTCAGGGCCACCTGCTGAGGCACTTTTATTTTGGGCAGCTCGTGTTCAAAGGGGTCGCTGACAGGATAGGCGATAATTTCGCAATGTTTACTTAAACGGGCGATATGTTGCTTAGCACTGTCGTTTAACTGGCTGAAGTCGCTGAGCAAAAATATCAGACTGCCCGGATGAGCAAGGCGGCGAAGACGGGCGCAGGCGTCGGTAAATGTCACCTGTCCATTATTTTGCTGGTGCGCATCAAGCACCGGTTTTTGTAGCTGGATCAGGCCGTTGAGCAAGGACAGTACGGCTTTTTGCCGGGTATAGGGTTTACATTCCAGATGTTGTTGTTGGTTGAAAATCAGCCCGCCAATTCGGTCTCCTCTCTTACGTGCGGCCCACGCAATTAAGGCGGTAAGATGGGCAACCTGAACCGACTTAAACAGCAATTGGGTGCCAAACTGCATGCTGGCGGACAGATCGGCGAGTACAAAGACAGGTCGTTCTTTTTCTTCCCGGTATAACTTGGTATGGGTCTTTCCGGTACGTGCTGTCACCCGCCAATCGATAGCGCGAATATCGTCGCCAGCCTGATAATGGCGGGCTTCGTCAAATTCCATACCCCGGCCTTTTGTTTTGGCCAGATAGGAACCTGCTAATTTAGCCTGCACTGTTTTTCGGAGAGATAAGTTTAACAAGCCGGTTTTAGCTTGATAATAGAGTAATTCTTTAATACCCAGGGTCACCCCATCACTGTGATGAGTCGCCAACCATCTTGTCACATCTTGCATTGATACAACCTTAAGGAACCGGGACGAATTGTAAAATGCGATCCAGCACCTGGTTGCTATCCACGCCTTCGGCTTCCGCTTCATAGCTGAGTAATATTCTATGGCGTAGCACATTGTGGAATACCGCTTGAATGTTATCCGGGCCAACAAAATCCCTGCCCATTAACCAGGCGTGGGCACGTGCACACTTGTCCAACGCGATTGTTGCTCTTGGGCTAGCGCCAAATTCAATCCAATTGGCCAACTCAGGGCTATATAACTTGGGCTGTCTGGTAGCGATGATCAATTGCACCAAATATTGCTCCAGAGACTCATCCAAATGAATTTCCAAAACTTCTTTACGGGCAGCGAAAATATCGGCCTGAGTCAGACTGGGCGGTTGAACAATGTGAGTGTTGAGAGCTTCATTGCGCGTGAGACGCAGTATTTCCAGCTCAGTATCGGCACCAGGATAATCGATTTCCAGATGCATTAAAAAACGATCCAACTGGGCTTCGGGTAGGGGATAGGTACCTTCCTGCTCTATGGGGTTTTGGGTCGCCATGACCAAAAACAGTTCAGGTAGGGTATAGGTTTTATTGCCTACGGTAATTTGCCGCTCGCCCATGGCTTCCAATAGGGCAGATTGAACTTTGGCTGGAGCACGATTAATTTCATCGGCCAGCACCAGGTTGTGAAAAAGAGGCCCTTTTTGGAAAACAAAGCTACCATTTTCAGGACGATAGATATCGGTACCGGTAAGATCTGCGGGAAGGAGGTCGGGGGTAAACTGTACCCGGTGAAAATCCCCTTCTACGCCTTTTGCCAATGCGTTGACCGCTCGGGTTTTTGCCAGCCCGGGAGGGCCTTCAACCAAGAGGTGACCGTCTGCTAACAGAGCCACCAATATATTCTGGGTTAATGTACTTTGACCGATAACTTGAGTATCTAAATATGCTTGTAATTGGGTAAATTGCGCAGATGCCATATTGCTTTTTCTTTTCCTTTACTGAGAAGGCACTTCGTTATGCCGACTTACGAACCAGTTAACTGACAATGCTAAGGGATATATGGTTCCTTGTCAGAAAAACAATGTTACAAGTTGACATTTTCTATCTTTGAATATTGGACTGCTGGTCTGTATTTTCTATCGTAAGAATTAAGCTAAGCTTTTGAAAGTAATGTTAATGTTGGTTTTTATTGCTGGAGTTATCAACGAGCTCTAGACGGCATAGGCGAAATGGCTAAATTTTGACTAGACTTTGAAATTTCTTTCACTATCTGTACAATCAGCAAAACTTAACAGGTCAGACCATCGAATTTAATTCAACTTGAAGGGTAAAAAATGACGGCGAAGCAAACAGTTACAACTAGAGGCGGGGATCGTATTGCGATTGTCGCAGGTCTTAGAACTCCATTTGCCAAGATGGCCAGTTATTTCCACGGCGTACCGGCGGTAGACTTGGGGAAAATGGTGGTTAACGAGATGTTGGCTCGTAACAATCTTGACCCTAAGTTAATTGAACAATTGGTATATGGCCAGGTTGTGCAAATGCCTGAAGCCCCGAATATTGCACGTGAGATTGTACTAGGCACCAGTATGAATGTGCACACCGATGCTTATAGTGTTTCTCGTGCTTGTGCCACTAGTTTTCAATCTACCGTTAACATTGCCGAATCGATGATGCTAGGCAACATCGGCGTGGGCATTGCCGGTGGCGCGGATTCTACTTCCGTACCACCCATAGGGGTTTCCAAAAAGTTAGCACGTGCCTTGACGGATCTGCAGAAGACTAAAACTTTTGGGCAAAAGTGGGCGGTGATGAAGAAACTCGGCTTGAAAGACTTACTGCCGGTCCCTCCTGCGGTTGCCGAATATTCAACGGGCTTGTCAATGGGACAAACCGCCGAGCAAATGGCCAAGACTCATCAGGTTAGTCGTGCGGATCAAGACGCACTCGCTCATCGTTCGCATAGTCTGGCGGCGCAAAGCTGGACAGAAGGAAAGTTGGCTAACGAAGTCATGACCGCCTATGCGGAACCCTTTAAAGGGGCCCTGGAGCAGGATAATAATATTCGTTTTGATTCTAAATTAGAAAGTTACGCCAAGCTGCGTCCGGTATTTGACAAGAAACACGGCACAGTAACCGCAGCCAACGCCACGCCATTGACAGATGGAGCGTCTGCAGTATTGATGATGACCGAAAGCAAAGCAAAGGCTATGGGTTATCAACCCCTTGGCTATATTAAAAGTTATGCCTTTGCGGCGATTGATGTGCACCAGGATATGTTGATGGGGCCTTCTTATGCAACACCGATGGCTCTGGATAAGGCGGGCATGACCTTAAACGATATAACCCTGATTGAAATGCATGAGGCCTTTGCCGCACAAACCCTAGCTAACCTAAAAATGTTCGCCAGTGACAAATTTTCTCAAGAAAAGCTGGGCCGTAAAAAAGCCACAGGTGAGATAGATATGGACAAGTTTAATGTGATGGGCAGCTCACTGGCGTACGGTCATCCATTTGCAGCCACGGGTACCCGCATGATCACGCAAATGCTGAATGAGTTAAACAGACGTGGCGGTGGTACTGGTTTATTAACAGCTTGTGCAGCCGGTGGCCTTGCAGCCGCAATGATTGTAGAAACGGAATAAGGGCAATATGATGACAACTAACAAAGACAAAAATGACGCGGCTTCTAAAGCCGAAAAAGGCGCAGAGGTGAAGGTTGACCATCAAGCGGCCATACCTGAAACAGAGTCTAAAACACAGCCCGTCGAAAAAGCACAAAGTGCTTTTAAGCTAGATGTCCGGGATGACGGCATTGCCATTTTGACCATGGATGTGCCCGGCGAATCAATGAATACACTCAAGGCCGAGTTTGGGGATGAAGTAAGTGAGATTTTGGATCAAATTAACGCCAATAAGCAAATAAAGGGCGTTGTACTAATAAGCGGGAAAAAGGATTCTTTTGTTGCCGGTGCTGATGTCAATATGCTGGCGGCCTGTAAAACCGCTGAAAAAGCGGAAAAGCTAAGCGCAGATGGGCATGTTATGTTCCAGCGGATTGAAGATATGGTTATCCCCTTTGTTGCGGCTATTCACGGTGCCGCCCTTGGCGGAGGATTGGAACTGGCGATGGCCTGCCACTATCGTGTTTGTAGTGACAGCAGCAAAACCCAGTTAGGATTGCCAGAAGTGCAACTTGGCTTGTTGCCCGGTGGCGGTGGAACGCAAAGATTACCGCGCCTGATTGGCATTCAGCAGGCGATGAAAATGATGCTAACCGGCGCTGCAATTCGCGCCAAGCAAGCCCTCAAGTACGGTATTGTTGACGATATGGTGCCCCTGCCAATTTTGTTAGATGTGGCAGTAGAATATGCCAAGAAAGACAAACCCCATCGCCAGCCACCCAAGCTCGATTTAAGGGGGAAATTTTTGGAACGTTCGCCCATCGGTCGTCTTACACTGTTTAGCCAGGCGCGCAAGCAAACGATTAGCAAAACCAAGGGCAACTATCCCGCTCCGGAGCGGATCATTGATTGTATTGAAGCCGGTGCGAACAAGGGTTTCAGACAAGGTCTTGCCACTGAAGCTCGCCATTTTAGCAAGTTGGTCGTGTCAGCTGAATCTGAGCAACTGCGTAATATTTTCTTCGCTACTACCGAAATGAAAAAAGAGACAGGGGTTGAGGGGATTCAACCGGCAACTTTTGCCAAAGTTGGCATCTTAGGCGGCGGTTTAATGGGCGGTGGAATTGCCTTTGTCACAGCCACTAAGGCAGGACTGCCGGCGCGAATTAAAGATATTCGTTCCGAGGGGATCGCCAACGCAATTAAGTACAGCTTCGATATTCTGAATAAAAAAGTAAAACGTCGATTTATGACTAAATCACAAATGCAAAAGCAACTTGGACTGTTAACGGGTTCGGTGGATTATACGGGCTTTGCAGATACGGATGTGATCATTGAAGCGGTATTTGAAAACTTGGCACTTAAGCAAAAAATGGTGGCTGATGTTGAAGCTAACTGTAACGAAAACACTATTTTCGCCTCAAATACTTCCTCCATTCCTATTGGACAAATTGCCGCCAAAGCCAAGCGCCCTGAACAGGTGATTGGGCTGCATTATTTTTCGCCGGTGGATAAAATGCCCCTGGCTGAAGTCATTGCTCACGAGTCATGCTCGGCACAAACCATATCCACCACAGTTGATCTTGCCAAAAAACAGGGTAAGACCCCGATTGTGGTAAAGGATGGGGCGGGTTTTTATGTAAATCGCATACTTGCCCCTTACATGAACGAGTCTGCGGAGGTATTACTGAGCGGCGAACCCATTGAGCACATAGATAAGGCCTTAATGAAATTTGGTTTTCCAGTGGGGCCGGTGAAGCTACTGGACGAAGTGGGAATTGATGTAGGGACTAAGATCTCGCCCATTCTTGTGGCGCAATTTGGCGAGCGCTTTAAATCTGCAGAGGGTTTTGACAAAGTATTGGCTGATGATCGCAAAGGTAAGAAAAACAAACGTGGTTTTTATAATTACCAAGGTAAAAAACCGGGCAGGGAAGTGGATGAATCAATCTACACTTTGTTAGGCATCAGCCCCGCCAGCAAGATGAGCGGTGAACAGATTGCTGAGCGTTGCGTATTACTCATGCTGAATGAGGCCGCTATGTGTTTAGATGAAGGGGTTATTCGTAATGCCCGTGATGGTGATATCGGCGCAATATTTGGTATTGGGTTCCCGCCATTTTTGGGCGGCCCCTTTAGGTATATGGATACCTTAGGGGTTAGCCATGTAGTGCAGCGCTTAGAACATTATCAACGTTTGCTTGGTGATAAATTTACGCCTGCTGCCAGTCTAAAGAACATGGTGGCGAAGGAATTGAGTTTTTACTAGCGGCTGCTAAATTTTGCCGTATGCGGCTAGAATTTGCCAAGTAGGCTGTTTGCTTTCTTGGCAATTTTTCTTATATTGGCAAAGTTAATACTTTTTATGTTACCCATCTGGCCTGGCTACCGGCCTGTGAGATTGGG
Organism: Paraglaciecola sp.; assembly: GCA_034111125.1. Classification (GTDB taxonomy): domain Bacteria; phylum Pseudomonadota; class Gammaproteobacteria; order Enterobacterales; family Alteromonadaceae; genus Paraglaciecola. The sequence continues at coordinate 563 of JAWUXW010000055.1, read as the reverse complement.
CTAATCTCGGCTGATAGCAATGTATTCGGGCAAAAAAAAGAGACCTAGTCTCTCTTTTTCCTACCGCCAATGCTTAGAAAGCATTGCTGCTGAGCTTTAATACTTACACGAGTATTGCGGATAGTTTAACGTTACCTTGGGTAGTCGGTGTTTTTATCTGTTCTGGTGCTTGTGCTTGTGCGCCTTCAACTGACTCTGCCGCTACCGGAGTGGCTGTTACTACTGCTACTGCTACTACTGCCTTCAACATATTCATTTTTCTCTTTTTATTATTGACGTAATGCTGACATTTTTTTGTCAGTCAATTTTTATTACGCATAAAGTGAGCCAAGTTTTTATTTTCACATGGGAGTTGGAAAGGAAATCGGCATATTAAGCTGAATTGAGTGTGGGTGGCGTAAGGTGTATTATACCACTCCTCCTCGATATGTGATCAACTCAGAAAGCGCTGGCAAGTTTCATAGCAAAGCGTAACGTTGAATGAATGCTGGTGGCCTGCAAAGAGCTTGCAATGCCGCTAGGGAGCTTGCCAGTCCTTCCCGAAGGGCGATATTAAGGTCGCT
>JAWUXW010000054.1:0-13329 GCA_034111125.1 Paraglaciecola sp. | reverse complement strand
GTTTTGCGCCAATGTGATCCGTTGCACCAGCCACCATTTGGCTTCTTTTTTGCTAATAAAAAAGCGGGAGACTTCACCAGCACTATTATCGATCTCACTTAAATGGCGTTTGGCGAATTCTAGAGAACTAGATTGTTCGACGATAACCGCCGTTGCTACTCGGCCTTGTTTTTTTTGCTCGGCAATGGAGTCGGATAGAAATTTTGCAGCCTCGGGTACATAAATAGGATCACCATACAGAATAACCAAAGCCCCCCAAAGGCTGCCGGCTAATTTTTCGAGTAATGGAAAACCTCCTGTCCCGAGTCGCTAACGGACTCTCTATTCCAGGGGACCGCCCCCTGAATCAACAAGATCCTATCATCTATAATGAGTTCTATCGTGCCGTGACTTGAAAAGCGACTCATCTTACTCACACTTCAACATTATTATCATCCGAATCTGCATTCAAATTTAACTACAAAGTATTACCGTTGAGATTCATCGCCCCCAAAACTGGAGTGCTAAGCGTTCCTGGAAAAGAACACTTGTTAAGGCGAAGGTTGCACTATATGAGATTCTGACAGAAGCTTTAGATTCTCCAAGCCAATCTCAAAATCTGAACCAATCATATTATCCATAAATAGCGCAAAATAACGATTTACCGGGTTACTGCCAACATCACCATAGTCCATCCAGGTAACTTCGGTACGTCCCTGCTCTTCTGTGAAAACAAATTCCCCAGTAGATCCCATATCCATATCGGGGAAATATAACGAATAGATGAACCTTTGATTGGGTTCAATAGCAATAACCACCATTTCACCACTACCCTCTTGTTCGCTCACCCACTCAGATTTCATGCCCACCGCGCTCTCGGGCCCTGAATACAAAATATCCATATTTGGGTCTCGTTTAAACCATACTCCCCAAGCACGCCATTTGCGCAGATCGACCACATTAGCGTAGACATTTTCTGCGGGCGCCTCTACCGAAATTGAACGTTGTACTTTGAATTCCGACGGTAATATGAAACCAATAAGGATCAGTAATACAAAAAACATTAATAATCCGATAAGAGTCTTTTTTAACACTGCCATATTGTTCTCCATTCATTAGTAGTACCAATAAACCTTAAAATAAATTGCAACTATTTCAAATATCCACACGCATCTAAGTGTAGGCCTAGTCCGCAAAAAATTGCGCTTGATATTGACTCGGTGCCACACCCACATATTTATTAAAGTTAAACCGCATGGTTATGCTGTTTTCAAAACCAACCTGTGCAGCCAGTTGTTCAATAGTGATCTTCTGAGATTCAAGGATCTGCTTTGCAAGCACAACACGTTGTTGATTGAGCCAGGACTTAGGACTTGTACCCACAGCGCCCCTAAAATGACGGTCAAAACTTCTTCTGGACATATTGGCTTGCCTGGCTAAGTCGTCGACTGAAAGGGCCTGTTTGATATTTGACAGAGTCCAATCAAGTGTTTGGGCAAAAATTCCGGACTCTTTTTCTACTGGTGATTCAACATACTGTGCCTGCCCTCCACTGCGGTGGGGGGAGATGACCAAGCGACGGGCCACTTGATTCGCGATAAGGTGACCGTGATCCTGACGTACAATCTCTAATCCCAAATCCAGTGCTGCAGCGCTTCCGGCAGAGCAATAAATATTTTCCTCATGGGTGTACAACACATCATTGGCATACTCTACCATTGGAAATCGCCGAGAAAATAATTCGCTATAACGCCAGTGTGTAGTGGCTTTCCTGCCATTTAGCAGGCCAAGCTGAGCCAACAAAAATACCCCTGAGCAAAAGCTGATAATACGCTTACCCTGCTCTGAAAAGGCTAGCAGCTGTTCAGTTAAATCGAGGCGGACATGCTTATTACTGGTTCCCCACCCAGGCACAACTAGAGTGTCAAAAGGACTCAGATCCTTAATTTGAGTAACCATAATTCTAATACCGCCGGTTGCCGGATGTTGCTGACTATCAAAGCTCACAACCTGACTCTGATACCAGTCAGGGTATTCAGGCCTGGGCAAAGAGAAGATCTCAATTGCGCAGGCTAATTCAAAGGTTGCAAGCTGTTCGTAAGCCAGTATCGCCACTCGATGCATGATGAACCTCTATCGATTTTGGCTTATTATTATTTATAATATCGTATTCCGCCAACAACATACCTTAGCATTTCAAATAAATATTTAAGGTATGTTAAAAAAATCCCGGATCTTCTAGTTTGTCGTTTGTTTTTAATAGCTTCCCATGCAAAACTTATTGATAAGTGGCTCACCAACTTTAACTATTGTTGCAGCGCTTACACGTAGTTGTAGCAGTCATCATAAATAATGGAGCAATTCGATATGTCAGACCTTGATAAAAGTCCCCGCTATATTAGCAATTTAACCCGTGAGACCTACGCTCTCATACTGGCCGGTGGACGTGGTTCTAGACTTCATGAGCTAACCGACTGGCGAGCAAAACCTGCACTGTATTTCGGCGGTAAATTTCGCATCATCGACTTCCCCCTATCTAATTGTATTAATTCGGGTATCAAGCGCATAGGCGTGGTCACCCAATACAAATCACACTCCTTAATTAGACACCTTGTCCGGGGTTGGGGTCACTTTAAAAAAGAACTGGGGGAGTCAGTTGAAATACTTCCCGCCTCTCAACGCTTTTCAGATGGCTGGTATGAAGGCACTGCAGATGCGGTTTTTCAAAATATCGATATTATTCGTGACGAAATTCCGAAATATGTAATGGTTCTATCTGGCGACCATATTTATCGTATGGATTATGCCAGCATATTGGCCAGCCACGTTGAGTCTGGTGCCAAAATGACAGTGAGTTGTATGCCGGTTCCGATTGAAGAAGCCGCGGGCCAATTTGGTGTTATGTCAGTGGACGAAAATTATCGCATCCTGGGTTTCGAAGAGAAACCAGAACACCCTACTCCCTTGCCAAATGATCCGACTAAGTGCCTTGCATCAATGGGCAATTATATCTTCGACACGGAGTTTTTATTCGAGCAACTTAAACAGGATGCAGAAACATCTGGCTCTGAGCGCGATTTTGGTAAAGACATTATTCCCGCCATTATTAAAGACCACCCAGTTTATGCCTTTCCATTTACCGGTGAGGATGGTGAAGATGCCTACTGGCGTGATGTAGGTACCCTAAACTCGTTTTGGCAAGCTAATATGGAGTTAGTATCGCCTGAGCCACCGCTCAATTTGTATGATAAAAAATGGCCCATCTGGACTTATCAGGAACAATTACCCCCTGCCAAATTTGTCTGGGAAGAATACAATCGTTGTGGCGCAGCAATAGACTCGGTGGTATCCGGCGGTTGTATAATATCTGGTGCGACGGTACGCAAGAGTTTGTGTTTCTCGAACGTCAGAGTGCACTCATTTAGCGAAGTAGAAGAATCGGTACTGTTGCCCGATGTTGAAGTGATGCGCAATTGTAAAATTCGCAAAGCCATTATCGACCGCGGCTGCATAGTTCCAGAGGGAATGGTGATTGGCCACGATCACAATGAAGATCGCGCCAGAGGATTTAGAGTGACCGACAAAGGCGTGGTATTAGTGACCCGGGAAATGTTGGGTTTACCCGTAGGCTATTAATAGCATATTGAGTTTGATACCTCAGGCCCCCAAAATTTAAATCAAGCCATCTGCCTTAAGTACTAAGTCAAATGGCTTTTTTATAAGTGCTATGAGGCGGTGTTTTCCCATTGGGCTATGGTACTGACAATAACTTTCGCCACCTCGGTGGGTTGCTCCAGAGGAAACATATGTCCCCCCCTGCAAATACCTTATCCTCTAGTTTGTTAGCCCGCACAAAAGGTTTTATTAAATTTGCTACACACACCGCCGTATCTTCTCCGGTGATCAACAAGGCTGGCGTCTTAAGTTGACCATAGTAGCGATTAATATTATGTGGCAGCTTTCGAAAAATGTTGGCTTCAACATCGGTATTAAAACTTAGGTTATAACCCCCCGTTTAATTCTGTCACCGCCTTAACATAATCCTGTATGCAGTCATCATCCATGTTTTTAAATAATCCTCGAGCCTTAAAATAAGCGACGACATCGGCATTTTTTGTCCAACGTCTGCACCGTCTGTCGGTCTTACCTGCTGGAGTTAATCGATCAATCAACGGGGTGGATTTTAGCAATTTAAACATAAGCCGACTAAAGCCGGTAATGATTGGCGGATCAAGCATGATCAAGCCCTTAAAAAGCGCCGGCGAGTGCATACTGCCATGTAGCAAATCACTGCACCAAAGGAATGGCCTACAGCGTAGACAGGTGCTGTCGCAGCGCCCTCGACATAATGAATTAGCTCAGCAACTTGATTGCTCCAGTTGTTGGATATGGGAAAGCGAGGAGTGTGGCCAAACTTATCCAGCGCTATTACTTCAAAATTTTCCGGCAAGGCATTAAATAATTTCTGATCGCTAGCCGCCGGAAAACCATTGGCATGGGCGAAATGTAAGTTAACTCCAGGTGCTTGGATTGACAAAACATAAACTCCAAATTCTGTATACGCTAATCCCTTGGGGATTGTTCCTGTCACCGTTGAGACGCCCAGTGAAAATTTGCCATACCCACTTAGACTAAATCCTAAGCCGTCTGTTTTACTAACAGATTTTGGAAACACTATAATTTTTCTAGAGTATGGCTGTCCTTAATTCCCCCAGGTTGGGTATAGTTCCAATCATTGATTACGTGCTTCGGCGGCTGCCCAATCCTTCGGAATATTTCTGGCAGTCCAAAAGAAAGCCAAAATAGCCATGACATAGGGTACGACCAACCACGACAGTGCCAGGCGTAATCCTTCTGACTCCCCATGTTCTAGCGCAAACGAACCACTTAATATTCCGATAAACGTGGGTCCACCACCCAGTGCAATTAGGTTCAAAACGAAGAAAAATAACGCGGTAGACATTGCTCTAACTTTCACCGGGGCCAGGGTTTGTGCAAGCGCAAACGAGGGGCCCAAATAAAATCCGCTGGTAAATAACAATATGGTCAGTAGTGCTAATGACATATTCAACGTTTCGACTTGCAGTGAAAAATAATAAGCAGGAGCGCCTATTAACAAGGCGATAGCAGGTAATAATGCATAACCCGCTCGATTTTTCTTACCCCATTTATCGGCCAATGCGCCACCAATCCATACGCCCCCTGCGTAGGCGGTACCGTTAATAATTCCGACTGTAATAAGCAGTTTAGTAATATCCAAATCAGGATAGGTTCGGACGAAAAAATCGATCATCCACGCGGAAATAGCGTAGCTACCAAAAGAAGCGAAGGAAATACCTAAACACATTCCCCACCATGATTTAATAGACAGCAGCGTTTTAATACAACTCCAAAACGGTTCAGCCTCAGCTTGATTTTGAAGATCACCTCCCCTCTTGGGCTCTTTTACTGTTAACTTCAATATTATGGCAAGCAGCACTCCGGGTAGACCAACACTTAATAAAACCAGACGCCAGTCGGCACTGCCGCCTCGTAAGATAAAAGCTGAGGCAAAAAATGCCAACATAATGCCAAAGGGGATACCCAAAGAATAAATCGCCAGCGCTTTGGCTCTTTCTTCCTTAGGATACAAATCAGAAATTATTGAGTGGGAAGGAGGACTACCGCCCGCCTCACCGATACCGACCCCAATACGCGCCAGAGCCAATTGTGTATATGAGCCTGCCATTCCTGACAGTGCAGTGAAGCCACTCCATAGGGTCAGGGAGATGGCAACAATGTTCACCCTGCTGTAGCGGTCAGCCAACCAAGCAATCGGAATACCAACAACCGTATAAAGTAGCGCAAAGTAGATGCCTTTTAACCAACCCAATTGAGCGTCAGTGAGTCCTAAATCTTCTTTTATAAACGGTGATAAGATCCCAATAATTTGTCGATCAATAAAATTGAAGGCATATACCAAGGTCAACAAAGACAAGACATAGGTGCGGTATCCCTTGCTAACTTGGTTTTCATCCTCAGCTTGCTCAAGACTTGGTGTCACTTCTTGCTCTGCCATTATTGATCCCCTTGCTATCGACGCAACTTAGTTATTCATACTAAGGTGCTTATTGCGTATATGACAAGCAGAATTGTTAATTTTTTGTAAACATAACAACCATTTATGATTATGCATAAGCACTAGAGCTTGTCGAGTACTTATACTAATCCAGCTAAATATCTGCTCACTCAGCGATGAATTAAAGTAGCGTAATCACGGCGTGTTTTTACCTGTATAACGGCTACAGCGTAAGCGACTTTGATATCGCCCTTCGGGAAGGGCTGGCAAGCTCCCTAGCGGCATTGCAAGGTCTATGAAGGCAATGCATTCCTTCGACGTTATACTTGCCAACACCTTCTGAGTTGATCACATATCAAGGCACAATGGTGTTAGGCATAAATAGGCGTCAAATCAATTGAATACAAAGCAGGCTAATTATTTTAATGGCTGTTTCTGAAGATGATGGTATGAAATCAGTTTTTTTAAGAGGGGGGAGCTTAGTCTGACTGACTGATTAATTTCTTTGGATGGATATGAGAAGATGGTGGGTCGTGCTGGATTCGAACCAGCGACCAATTGATTAAAAGTCAACTGCTCTACCAGCTGAGCTAACGACCCATCTAAACCAAATTGTACATCTAACAGTGCGGTTAGATTTTGTCAGACATCCTGCCCTTCACTTCCTGCGGAAGCCATGCTTTGCATGTTCAAATTTGTTCCCTACAAACCTGTATTTTGAATAATGGTGGGTCGTGCTGGATTCGAACCAGCGACCAATTGATTAAAAGTCAACTGCTCTACCAGCTGAGCTAACGACCCATATAATCCATATTGCTCATCCAGCACTTGTGCTGGATGATTCCAGACATCCTTTCCTCCACCTCCTTCGGAGGCCATGCTACGCATGTTCAAATTTGTTCCCTACAAATTTGTATTCCAGACATCCTTCCCTTCACCTCCTTCGGAGGCCATGCTGCGCATGTTCAAATTTGTTCCCTACAAATTTGTATTCCGGACATCCTTCCCTTCACCTCCTTCGGAGGCCATGCTGCGCATGTTCAAATTTGTTCCCTACAAATTTGTATTCAATTAATTAGAACTTTCTGCTCAACCAACTGAACTAACAAGATATTCTTTGCGCCTCAGTGCGAGGGCGGCATATAATACTCAATTGAAATTTGAGTGCAACCTCAATTACCGGTTTATTTCTACTTTTGACACTGTTTGCTGAAAAAGCAAACAAAACGTACGACAATGCCGCAGGTTTGCCTGTCAATCATGCGACAAGTTTAGCTATATCTAATTTAGATTAAGGTTCTGTAATCTTTTTTTAGCCAATTTTTCAGCGGACGAATCAGGATATTGTGCAACTACCTGTTCCCAAAGTTGTTGTGCTCTGGCGACGTTTGACCGTTCAAACTCGGAAACCCCTAGTTTAAGCAGAGCATCCCCTCGCTTAGTTGAATTAGGATAGTTATTTACCAGCGCTTGAAATTGCTCAGCAGCACCATCCCAATCCTGTTTATTAAACAGTAGCTGACCTAACCAATAATGGGCGTTCGACGCGTATGTAGAATTAGGGAAATTTTGCAAAAACGTTTGAAATGCGGGAATTGCCTGTTCATAGCGCTTATCTTTCAGTATCAGATTAACTGCTTTATCATAAGCCTCATTCTCGCTCTCAGACAGGGGAGCCATATCTTGCTCAGCTTGACCTGAGCTCTGACCTGGAGCTTGAGTCGCAACAGCCGAAATTCTTTTATCTATTTCCAGATACAATTCACGTTGCCGTTGCAGAATTTTTTCCAGTTGATAATTATGTTCTTCTACACTGCCGCGAAGCTCAGTCACTTCGTTTTGTAGAATATCTAACTGTTGCTGGATTCGATGTTGTGTATCGGTGCGTGACGTAAACATCCGTTCCAGCGCAGTAATTCTTTCACCGTTACTACCGCTATTAACGTCTGCTACCGGTGCAGGAGCCGCATTTACTGCGGCTCCTAGTACACATAACAAACTAAGCGCAAAAGTGCGTTTAATCATAGTGACAACTTTTATTGATAAACTAATATACCACGACGATTTTCAGCAAAAGCTGCTTTCGTGGTGCCATTATTTACCAGCTTTTCTTCACCGTAAGAAACAACTGATAATTGAGAAGAACTGACACCGGCATTTTGCAGATAAGTCTCGACTGCTTTCGCTCGGCGCTCACCCAAGGCAATATTATATTCAGGGGTGCCGCGCTGATCACAATGACCTTCAATCACAACTGATTGGCCAGAATTTTTCACCAAAAACGCAGCATGCTGATCTAACACACCATAGTACTGAGAATTTATGCTTGAACGGTCAAAATCGAAGTAAACCGTCTGCTCATTCTGTAAGGCCTTTAATTCTTTTTGCATAACTTCAGCAGGATTGAGCCTCGGCGCAACTGATCCCGACTGAACCTGAGCATCTTCTGCTTCTTGTGCCAAGCGGTCTGCTTCGGATTGCTCTAGAGCAATTCTGTTACGTTCAGCTTCTTTTTCACTATCCGTAGGACCTGATGAGCACGCCATCATAGTCAGGATTGGTAAAGCAATAACTAGGCCTTTAAAAATTTTGTTGAATTGCATTCTTTTTATCCTTATTTTATCAAATTATAAATCTGTTTTTTAATAACTATAACAGATAGGGTGACCAATTTGGTGATTTCACCTGTCCATCTGCTGCCGGTAATCGTGCCTTAAAACGTCCATCCAAAGACACCAAGGATAATACTTGTTTACCTTGATGTAAGGTACTGTAAATTATCATACTACCGTTAGGCGCGATGCTGGGTGACTCATCCAAATAGGTTTTGGTCAATACCTGCATATTTCCCGTAATTAAATCTTGCCTGGCGATATGGTAGTCACCTCTGTCTCGATTAACCATTATAACCTGCTTTCCATCTGGCGTAACCGTACCGCCCAGATTCATGTCACCCTGAAATGTTAGACGCCTAACCTTACTTGTTGCTAAATTTACTCGATATAACTGAGGTTTACCACCCCGTTCTGAACTAAATATTATGCTCTTGCCATCGGGCGTCCAGCTGGGTTCAGTATCAATTGCGCGGTTTTTGGTAATCCGTCTTAGCTGCTTACTCGCCAGTTCCATTATATAAAGTTCTGGATTTCCGTCTTTTGACAAGACCATGGCCAGTTGTTTTCCATCCGGAGAAAATTGAGGAGCACCGTTAATACCTGGAAAATTTGTCACGCTGCTGCGGCTCATGGTGTAAATATCTTGAATAAATATTTGCGGACGTTTGTTTTCAAAACTAACGTAAGCCAATTTACTGCCATCAGGTGACCAAGACGGTGACATTAAAGGCTCTTTGGAGCGCAGCAAAACTGTTTCATTCACCCCATCATAATCCGCCACTACCAGCTGAAATGGAAAATCGTGTACTGCCCGGTCTCTGACTATCACATAGGCAATGCGGGTCAAAAAAGCGCCTTTTTCCCCGGTGAGTGATTCATACACCACATCACTAATTCGGTGAGCATGTTGGCGAAACCCGTTGCCGCTTATAGTAGATTGGCGTCCTTCCATAACGTGATCACGACTCGCCACTAATTTACCATTGCTCAACATTTGTGCCTGGCCACCCGTAATCTGCCCCCGTACTGCATCAATTAGTTCAAAACTTACCAGGTATTGGTCCATACCTTGTGGTTCAACCGAGCCCACTAAAACCGCCTCGACTCCAGTAGCAGCCCATGCGCTGTAATCAACGTCCTTATCGGTACTGGGAAACTGAGGCATGCTGGCCGCATCCATCGGATTAAATTTACCACTTCGACGCAGATCAGCGGCGATTACCTTGCTTAGTTTTTCAGGCATTACTCCCACACCTTTCCACTTAAACGGCACCACTGCAATTGGGCGAGCAGTATCAATTCCTTCAGTAATCACTATCTCCAAGGTACTGAAACTCGGCGCACTGACAAAAAGTACAAGCAAACAAAACAAATAGTTTGTGGTTTTCAACATTATAACTCTGGCCTTACGGTTAAATTAATATCTTTAAGTTTCTGATATACATCTGCCTCTCTAGAAACAGGTAGTGTGTCCGACTTTGCCACTGCTGCCTTAGCAGAGCGGCATACAATCGCATCCCCGGCTATTTCTTTAACCTGAATAACCAAACCGTCTGGGGCCAGACGAATATTCAGCCGACAAAACTTTCCTCTCATTGAATCATCAGTTATCCAGTTGCGCTGAATGGCTTGAGTGATTAACACCTGATACTTCTGTACCTCTGATAACACCTGCTTGCCTCTACGTCGTTGTCTGGTGGCTTGCTCAGCTTGTAGTTGCTCTGCTAACAAATTTTCCTGTAGATCTTTTTCAAGGGCATCCTGACGTTTACGCTCGGCTGCCTTTAAGGCCTTTTGTTCTTTTTCCAGCTTCGCTTTAACTTCTGCTTTCTTGCGTTGTCTTTCCTTCTCAACTTTCTCTAGTTGGAGCTTTTTAGCTTTCTCTTGTTGTTTTTTTTTCTTTTCTCTTGCCGCTACCACGGCCTGCTGAGCTTTTTTCTTTTCCAACAATCTACGCTTTTTCTGGGTTTCTTTATCCTTTACACGCTTTTCTTCTTGCTTACGTAGCGCGGTTTTTTGATCTTTGATCTTATTTATTTGTTCCCTAATTACTTTTTCATCAACTATGGTCGCTTCGATGATCGGCTGATTGAGTTGTAATTCCTCAGGGGGAGCAAGCGCTGAAAAATCCACGTTAAGCAAGACCAAAGTCCCAAGGGCAAGATGAAAAAATATTGATACAGTAACCGCGAAAGACGTATTTGGCATCGATCAGAACCTAGGCTTCCGGTGGATCGGTCATTAAACCTATCGAGGGAACGCCCGCCCTCTGGAGTAGCACCATCAGGTTCACCACTTCTCTGTAGGGCACATCTCCATCACCTTTCACCACGACCGGAGTCTGTGGTTCTAGCTGCAAATGCCGGGCAACCAGAGTGGCCAGATCTTCAGCCGACATAGGATCCTCCTGGCTATCACCTACGCTCAAATAGTATTTGCCGTCCGCATCAACTGAGGCAATTAATGGTGGCTTGTCATCTTGCTCAAAAGCTTGGGCCTGTGCTTTAGGTAAATCAACTTTTACCCCCTGGGTGATCAGCGGCGCCGTCACCATAAAGATGATCAACAACACCAACATCACGTCGATATAGGGAACAACATTAATTTCTGAAACTGGTCGCCGGCGTTTTCTTACATACATAATAAGCTCACCGTTTAAGCGACTTGAGCGTCGTTGTTGGAACTTAAGGCTTGTCTGTGCAAAATACTGGAAAACTCTTCCATAAAGTTGCCGTAGCTGTTTTCCAATTTTTCCACCTTATGACTAAAGCTGTTGTAAGCAATAACCGCAGGTATAGCTGCGAACAGTCCCATGGCCGTGGCGATAAGCGCTTCGGCGATACCCGGCGCAACCATTGCTAAGGTCGCCTGCTGTTGACCGCCCAGGGCAATAAATGAATTCATGATCCCCCACACCGTACCAAACAAACCGATATACGGGCTAATGGAGCCGGCAGTAGCGAGAAAGGGTAAGCGACTTTCCAAACTGTCAATTTCTCGGGACAGGGAAACACGCATCGCTCGCGAGGTCCCTTCCATCAATGCGTCAGCTGGAGTAGAAACGCTTTTACGCAGTCTGACAAACTCTTTGAAGCCGGCACAAAACATACTTGCCATGCCCTGCAGTGACTGGCGAGCAGATAGTTCCTGATAGAAACGATTAAGATCCACCCCGGACCAGAACTTATCCTCAAACCTCTTCATTTCCTTCTGAGCTAAACTCAAAGCCCGACTGCGCTCAAAAATAAAAGCCCAGGAAGTAACGGATGTAAGCAGAAGCAAAAACATAACCAGTTGCACGAGCAAACTGGCTTCTATAATCAGGTCAATAAATGATAAATCAGACGACACGCGAAAATTCCCCTAAAATAAATGCCGGGATAGCCAGTGGTTTCATCTTCGACAAATCCACACAAGCTACCCTAATTAGCGCACTGACCAAACATTGATTGTCTGGACTTATAATTATTTGTTTAAACGTCAAACTAGCTCGTTTCAATTCTACTATTTCAGACTGAATTCTCAATAGCTGGTTAAAGCGAGCAGGTCCATGATTGTCCATTTCGACACGTTTGACGACAAAACCGACAGATTGTTCCAACAAACCGTCTTGTTCTATCCCCAAGGCTCTAAGCCACTCTGTTCGAGCACGCTCAAAAAACTTTAAATAGTTGGCATAATACACTATGCCACCCGCATCTGTGTCTTCGTAATAGACACGAATTGTATGTTCGTGTGTCATTTCATCACTTAAAAATTGTTATCAATACCCAAGTGACCTCAAAACACACAAAAAGTCACCAGGTTCCCGACTTTCCACGCATAGGTATTATTTATCAGGTATTTGTAAGACTTCGATCAAAATCCCAACTACTAATTTTTAATCATTATTTTTCAATAGCTTAATAAATAGACAGGGTAGCTACAAGAAAAAATTAAACCTTGGTTTAAACGAATAATCATTCAATATTATTACTACCTATTAAAACACTAAGAAATCTATTTCATGCCATACTTAAAATAATCGTTTATTTTTCAAACTAGAACATATCCACCTGATAAATAATAATTTTTATCATTAAAAATTTACTAGTTTGTATCACTCCCAATATTCACAAAAAAAAATTAATTAGTTTTTGTAATGACAAAATACAATTTTTTTCAGTTGAGTAATATTTCATGCTTATACAATGCACCCTCGTTTTATCAACTACGGCAATGACTCACTTAGTATTGAAACCGGTCAGACGATAATCAGAGACTATTGTTAATTCTCCTGTTGAGACAGATGTTTCCTAGATTTAATTCCCTTTAAACATTTATTGTTTCCCCCCCGAATTTCGCGGGCTTTTTTTTGCCTGTAATTATATACCAAATCCACCTAAAATTGCCTATTTCAGCTAGCTTAGCTGCAAGAAACTTCACTCAGGGCTATAATCGATAGCAAAGTGCAGAAAGGCCCTTTGTGATGCAATTCGCCCTCTGGGCGTACGCTGTAAAAAGCCTTGTTGGATCAAGAATGGTTCGATGACATCTTCAATGGTTTCTTTTTCTTCACCAATTGCCGCCGCCAGATTATCCAGGCCCACTGGCCCACCCATAAACTTATCAATAATAGCTAAAAGCAACTTTCGATCCATATAGTCTAAGCCTTCCTTATCGACATCCAACATATCA
>JAWUXW010000053.1:0-17537 GCA_034111125.1 Paraglaciecola sp. | reverse complement strand
TCTCTTCACACAGATTTGGTGTATTTAAGGGCTGGCCCATTTCTTTCTTGGCTTGTGCGATTTAAACTAGCCGGATGATCTCTTATGTTTTACCCTTTGTCGAGACTAAACAATTCCTTATATGCATTGTTATTTTGCGGTAAACAAGCCCTAGCGCATTTTTTATGGAAAGCCCAATATTGAGAAAGATACTATTTTTACTGGCGATTTTTAGCGCTTTAGCTCAAAGCCAAGAAACTGCCCAAAGTTTATTTAGCCAACATCAAGAAGCCTTATACCAGATTAGGATCATTGAACTGAGCTCTGGCAACAAGTCATCCATAGGCTCAGGATTTCAAATCGATGAAAATGGCGCGATGGTGACTAACTATCATGTGGTATCTGAATATGTATTTTATCCTGAAAAATATCGCATCGAATATTTAGCCGTTGATGGCCAAAAAGGTGAATTACAACTGCTAGATTTTGATGTTGTAAATGATCTGGCTTTAGTCAAAAAAGCAGCCGTAAACGAGCAACAGAAGGCTTTTTCGTTAGCAGACAGTTTGCCTCAACAAGGTAGCAACATTTATTCATTGGGTAATCCCCACGACCTAGGGATGATAGTAGTGCCCGGTACATTCAATGGTCTGAAGAAAAATAGTTTCTACCAACGTATCCATTTCACCGGCTCAATAAATCCTGGTATGAGCGGCGGGCCCGCCGTAAACCCTGATGGAGAGGTGGTTGGGGTGAATGTGGCGACCGCTGGAAATCAAATAGGTTTCTTGATCCCCTTACGAAAATTACAAGACTTGACCATATCCTCTGAAAATGAACCAATGCCAGTAAGCGACTATAAACAAAAATTAAGGCAACAACTGGTACAAAACCAAAACAGCTTGTTTAGTCATATAAGTGAGCAAACATGGGAAAAAAAACAGCTGGGCAAAGCTATGGTTCCCACCAAAGTTACCGATATTTTGTCCTGTTGGGGAGACTCTAACAGCAGCAACGAAGAAGCCTTATTTTTGTCCGTAGAGAACAGGTGTCGCCTTGATGAGCAGATTTACTTGCACAATGGTTTTACCACTGGCCGGTTAGAACTTGAATTTGAGTGGCTTGACGGTGAAGAGCTGGGACAACATAGATTTTACGCACTCTATAGCGACAGTATTTCTGGTGCCGGAGCGGGTAACCGGGTCAGTAAAGCCGATGTAACAAACTTCCATTGTCAGCAAGACAAGGTCACTAACGTTAACAATGTAACCAGCAAAACCGTACTCTGCCTACGGGCTTATAAAGATTTTGCCAGCCTCTACGACGTGCTATTTATCGGAGCAACCCTGGATCACGAACAGCAAGGACTCATAAGTCATTTTACCCTTGCAGGGGTTACGCAAGACTCGGCATTATCCTTCACCCAACAATTTATGGACTCAATTTCATGGCAATAGTGCTGGAGCTCTTGTCGCGCAAGAACAAAACGATTAGAAGTTATCGCTTTACCAAGGCACAAATCACCATAGGTCGTGACTATCATAACGACCTGCAACTGGATGATCCCTACGTTTGCCCACAACACCTTCAAATTAGCCAGCGAGCTGACTTTTTGACTTTAAAATTGGCAGATTGCGATTCTATAAATGGCGTGAGCATCAACAATAAATTAATACAAAACAGTGGGTTACATGCCAACGATGTAATTACGTTAGGCAGAACTAGACTGCGTGTGGTGGACACCACAAAGGCAATTCCCGCCGCTTTGCCGCTAAGTAAGCTTGAAGAAAAAATATCCTGGTTGTCCAGCACAACTTTGGCGCTAATGTTAACTATTGCTTATGTCCTCTATGCCGTAGCCAACAATTTTGTCACCAGCGTTGAAGAATTTAAACTTATCTCGGCCTTACCCAAAGAGCTGGCTCAAATGGCCCTTTTTTGCACCTGGCCCCTGACGTTTGCATTGCTGACAAAGATGTTTAACAAAGAAAGCCACCTAATTAACCAGTTCAATTTGATGTGGCTGGTGGCTTTCCTGTTGAGCATTTTATATTTATTGGAAAAAGTCATCTTGTTCAACAGCAATGGATCTTCAAGTATTCCCTTGTTAGAGTTATTTTTTTTTAGCACCGTCATTTTCGGTTATATCTGGTTCAGCTTGTTTATTGCCTTTCATCAAACTAACGCCAGGCGAAACATTATTACAGCGACTATGTCCATGGTGATACTTATCCCCATGTTCAGTGTAGGCTTATTTGATGATGGGGAGTTTAGTGTCAGAGCCAAGTACGATGCTACACTATTACCGCCTATCTATAATTTTTCAGCAAGCAAAGACAGCACCGAATTTGTTAGCCATAGCGGTGATTTATTTGCCAAGCTAGAGCAAGAATTACAAAATGAAAACCTTGATATGGCGGCTAGCGATTAGATGTGTATTTTATTTGTTGCGGTTAATCAGCACCAAGACTATCCCTTAATTATTGCCGCCAATCGAGACGAGTTTTTTGCCCGACCGACCACTGCTTCATATTTTTGGCCAGACAGCCCTGAATGTCCGGGAAAAACCGCTGAAAGTCTGGGAAAAAGACCACAATTACTAGCGGGCAAAGATGAGCAAGCCGGAGGCACCTGGATGGGCATCACTAGTACCGGGCGACTCGCCGCGTTGACTAATGTTCGTGAACCCGAAAAAACAAAGCAAAACGTCATCACACGAGGCCAACTGGTGAGTCAGTATTTACAGGGACAACAGCAGCAAGTGGAGTACTTAGCCCAACTCCAGCGCAGCCAGACTCAATACAACGGCTACAACTTATTGTTTGGCCCCTGGAATAATCTACAAGTCTACAATAATCATCTCGATCAAGTTGAACAGCTCAGTACCGGCGTATACGGTTTATCCAACGCCAGCTTAAATAGTCCGTGGCCAAAAATAAATAAAGGCACGGCGCAACTGGCAGAATATTGTCACGATGGTCATTCAATTGAGACGGAAAAATTATTTGCTTTACTCAAAGATATGCATCCAGCCGAAGACCTCGACCTGCCCGAAACCGGCGTCCCAATTGAGTGGGAAAGACGATTGTCTTCCATATTTATCCCGGGTGAAGACTACGGTACCCGTTCATCAACAGTATTACTGGTTGATAAAAAACAGCAAATTACCTGGAAAGAGCGAACTTTCAATAATCAGGCTATTTGCGTTGCTCAAAAGAATTATAATTTCGGTATAAATTAGCGCGATTTAAACTCGAAATTTGTCTGTCGAATGGCATAATGTATATCTTCCCATTCAACTAATATGTCTTGTTTAAAGGATCTCCATGTTTGAAGTATTGCCACAACTGCCCGCCGACCCAATTTTAGGTTTATCAACTGCCTTTAAGGCTGATCCTAATCCGCACAAAATAGACCTCGGCGTCGGTGTTTATAAAGATGAAAAGGGCCATACCCCGATCCTAAATTCTGTGGCCAAGGCACAGCGTATATTGCTGGCTAAAGAAGATTCGAAATCCTATATCACTCCCCAAGGAGTGCAAGGCTATATTGATGGAATGTTGCAACTTATATTGGGCAAAGGCAACTCAACTCTATTGGAAAACCGCGTAGCCGCAGTTCAAGCTCCAGGTGGATGCGGAGCCCTGCGTATTTTGGCTGAGTTGTTAAAGCGTTGTAATGACAAGCTCACAGTCTGGGTAAGCGATCCTACCTGGGCCAATCACATTCCACTGATTGGCAATGCCGGTTTACATATTGAGACCTATCCCTATTTTAATAAAGCAGACGCAAGCATTAATTTTGAGGCGATGGTTGCCTGTCTGGAAAAGGTTGAAAAAGGCGATGTAGTTTTGTTACACGGCTGCTGCCACAACCCGACTGGCGCAGATCTAAGCAAAGAACAATGGCACAAAGTCTTAGAGCTTGCTCAGCACAGAGGTTTTATTCCCTTCGTAGACATCGCATATCAGGGCTTTGGTGATGGTCTTGAAGAAGACGCTTACGGGGTACGATTGCTGGTTAATAACCTGCCTGAAGTACTCATTGCCGCATCCTGCTCTAAAAACTTTGGTCTATACCGTGAGCGTGTTGGTTTGGCTGCCATGATCACCGCCGACAGTAAAATTCGCGGCGCGGTCCAAAGTCAGATCCAATCGATTGCCCGTGGGATCTATTCTATGCCCCCTTCCTATGGTGGCGCATTGGTTGATGTTATACTTAGCGATGACAGCTTGCGCCAGGAGTGGGTGCAAGAAGTAGAAGCCATGCGCAGCCGCATGAAAGACTTGCGAGGTTTATTGGTGAGTAAACTTGCTGAAAAAGGTGCCAACAGAGATTTCAGTTTTATCAACCAGCAAAAGGGAATGTTCTCCTATTTATGTATTAGCCCAGAACAAGTTCAGGCCGTGCGGGACAAACATAGTGTGTATTTTGTTGGTTCGAGCCGGGTGAATATTGCCGGGATCAGCCTTAGTAATTTAGACACTCTAGCCGAGGCCTTGGTGTCAGTCCTTTAATCTCAGCATGCCATTAAAAAACCCAGCTTAGGCTGGGTTTTTTAATGGCACATAATATTCTTTATTTTGAGCACAAATTAAAAACTACTGTTACTCAGAGGGTTTAGTCTTCTCAACCCTACTCTTTAGTTTTTGACCGGGTCTAAATGTGACGACCCGACGTGCCTTAATCGGTATATCTTCCCCAGTTTTAGGGTTGCGACCGGGGCGTTCATTTTTTTGACGTAAATCAAAATTACCAAAGCCAGACAGTTTAACCTGTTCTCCTGACTCTAAGGACTCCCGTACTTCTTCAAAAAAAGCTTCTACAAGCTCTTTTGCATCTCGCTTATTCATGCCTAACTTTTCAAATAAATGTTCTGCCATTTCGGCCTTGGTTAACGCCATACCGTCAATCCCTCAATGATGCGCCAAATTTATCTGACAATATTGTCAGAATGCCATCGACTCTTGCTTGTATTTCGTACTCTTCAAGAGTTCTTGTTTTATCTTGCAATGTAAGCGAAATAGCCAAGCTTTTAAATCCTGGTGCTATTCCCTTCCCTCTGTAGACGTCGAACAAGTTTAGGCCAACCAGTTGATTTTCGCCAAATTTTTCTATGCAGCCCAGTATTTCGCCTACTGCTTTATCATCGTCTACTACGATGGCAATGTCACGTCGATTTGACGGAAACTTTGAAATTTCTTTTGAAACCGGTAGGTTTTTTACTCCTAAGGCCTCAATTTCCAGTTCAAACACAAAAGTTCGACCGTTTAGTCCCAACAATTTTTCAAACTGAGGATGAATCGCCCCAACATAACCGACCAAGCCGTCACCACGATAAACTGCGGCACTTTGTCCTGGGTGTAGGGCAGAATGTTCAGCAACTTCAAAACGAAACTCAGCCAGTGCTGCGGTATTCGCCAGCAATGTTTCTACATCCGCTTTAATATCAAAATAATCGACTGCTTTGTCTTCTCTATCCCAGTGTTCGTGATTGATGTTTCCACTGATCACACCGGCAATCACATTCTGCTGACGAACACCGGTTTTTTCTTTGTCATCGGGAATAAAACGTAAGCCAGATTCAAATAACCGTACTCGACTCTGCTGACGTTTTTGATTGTATGACACGGCTTGTAGTAAGCCCGGCCATAAACTGACGCGCATCACCGACATATCCGCGGATATGGGATGGGGCAGTACCATGCCATTCATCGTGGGGAAAAGCTTTGCCTGGATTTTTGGATCAACAAAAGAATAGGTGATCGCTTCCTGATAGTCATGATTTACCAGGCTGGATTTAAGTTGCGTAAGTTGCAATATTGTTTCTGATTTCCCAGACATCTTCAAAGCACCGATAGGAGCCACATCTGGGATTTGGTTGTAACCGTAAACTCTGGCTATTTCTTCAATTAAATCTTCTTCAATACTAATATCAAAACGATAGGCCGGAACGCTTACCTGCCATTGTTGTTCTGCGTAACGCACACCCAGACCAAGACGCTGAAGAATATCTGTTACCGTATCAGAGGCAATTGCTATGCCTAGCACTCGGTCTAATCGACGTTGACGCAGGGTAACTGATCTTTCCTGGGGGATATCCTGCTCGCTAAGGGCTTCAACAATTGGCCCAGCTTCACCGCCGACAATCTCTAACAATAAAGCGGTCGCTCGTTCCATCGCTGTTCGTTGCAATTGAGGATCCACACCTCTTTCATAACGATGAGAGGCATCTGTGTGCAAACCGTACTGACGGGCTTTACCCATAATGGCATCAGGGGCAAAAAAGGCGCTTTCTAGAAATATATTACAACTGGACTCCGTAACACCAGAATGCAAACCGCCAAATATTCCCGCCATTGCCAGGGCTTTTAGCTCATCGGCAATCACCAAAGTATTAGCCTTAAGCTCCACTTCATTGCCATCTAACAAGGTTAACTTCTCGCCCTGTTCGGCCATGCGAACCAATACATCGCCTTGTAAGGTATCTAGATCAAAGGCGTGCATGGGGTGGCCCAATTCCAGCAATACAAAGTTAGTCACATCTACCACTGGATCGATACTACGCACACCTGCGCGGCGCAGTTTTTCCTGCATCCACAAGGGAGAATGAGCGTTAAGGTTAATATTACGCAGTACACGGCCTAAATATCGTGGGCAGGCTTCTGGCGCCAGCAATTTGATATTGCGGATTTCATCAATGGATGGACTAACCGGCTCTATAGCTGGCTCGGTGACTTCAACTTGATTTAATACCCCCACTTCACGGGCTAAGCCACGCATGCCTAAACAATCTGCCCGGTTAGGTGTGAGGTCAACTTCTATCGTGACGTCATCCAATTGCAGGTAGTCTCGAATATCTGTTCCTACAGGAGCATCGTTGGGTAGTTCCAAAATACCATCATGATCGTCGGATATAGCCAATTCGCTAAAACTACACAACATGCCAAAAGAGGGTTGGCCCCGTAACTTGGCTTTTTTAATCTTAAAGTTACCCGGCAGGACAGCACCCACCATTGCAACCGCCACTTTAATACCCTGACGGCAATTAGGTGCGCCACAGACAATATCTAACAGCTCTTCTTGGCCCACATTAATTTGGGTGACTTGTAATTTATCTGCGTCTGGGTGTTGGCCGCACTCCACCACTTCACCCACTACCACACCGCTAAATTCACCGGCAACCGGTTCGACACTATCAACCTCAAGACCCGCCATGCTGAGTTGATCAGATAACTGCTCGCTAGATATGGCCGGATTCACCCACTCTCTTAACCACTTTTCACTAAATTTCATAGTCTTTTTCGCTTAATTGAACTGCTTGAGAAAACGAAGATCGTTTTCGAAGAAAGAACGCAAATCATTTACGCCATAACGCAACATGGTTAAGCGCTCAACCCCCATACCAAAAGCAAAGCCGGTATACTCTTCCGGATCTATATTGACAGCCCTTAGTACATTTGGATGCACCATGCCGCATCCTAGCACTTCAAGCCACTTACCATTTTTGCCCATAACATCAACCTCTGCAGAGGGCTCAGTAAATGGAAAGTAAGAAGGACGGAAACGAACCTGCAAGTCTTCTTCAAAAAAATGGTTGAGGAAATCGTGTAAAATACCTTTTAATTCGGCAAAGCTGACATTTTTATCCACCATCAGGCCTTCTACCTGATGAAACATCGGCGTATGAGTTTGATCGTAATCGTTACGATAAACCCGACCAGGAGAAATGATCCGCAGGGGTGGTTTTTCTACCTCCATAGTACGAATTTGCACACCAGACGTTTGAGTTCGTAGCATCACATCAGGATTAAAGTAAAAGGTATCGTGATCGGCCCGGGCAGGATGATTAGCTGGAATATTCAAGGCATCAAAGTTGTGAAATCCATCTTCGACCTCTGGCCCGGTTTTAACTGCAAAACCAAGCTCAGTAAAGAAACTCTCAATACGATTGATCGTACGCGTGACGGGATGTAAACCACCCAATTCGCTTGTACGGCCGGGCAAAGTGACATCAATTTTTTCCGCAGAGAGCTTAATGTTTAGCTCTTGCTGACGTAAGGCATCGCCTCTAGTCTGAATGAGTTGCTGCACTTGCTGCTTGGCCAGATTGATTTTCTGTCCGGCAGCTGGACGCTCCTCGTTTGATAGCTTACCCAAGCCCTTTAGTTGCTCGGTTAAGTGGCCTTTTTTACCCATAAATTCAACGCGCACGGCGTCCAGGGTGGCGGCATCCGCAGCGTCGTTAATTAACGCTTCGGCCTGTTTAATAATGGCGTCGAGATCCATACTTTCCTCGAATTGGAATAATACCAAACAGATGATTCGCTTTGGTATTAATAAAAATAAAAAATGACCGGCAATTATACACGAATTAGGTCTTTTGAGACTAGTTACTTAAGCGGAAAATCGTTGATAAATATAGGATTTGGTAAAAAACCAGTCGTTTTTTAGCGTTAAAACGAAAAAAGGCGAGCTATCCTAGCTCGCCTTTTCCCGAAAGAACTTAAACTTAATGTTAAAAAATTAAGCTAATGCGCCTTTAGCAGCATTTACTAATGCGCTGAATGCGTTTTTGTCATGTACTGCTATGTCGGCCAAGATCTTACGATCAATTTCGACAGAGGCTTTCTTAAGTCCGTTGATAAAACGACTATAAGATAATCCATTTTGACGCGACGCAGCATTGATACGAGCAATCCATAATTGACGGAATACACGTTTCTTCTGACGACGGTCACGATAAGCATATTGACCCGCTTTGGTCACAGCCTGGACAGCAACACGATAAACTCGACTACGAGCTCCGTAATAACCTTTGGCTTGTTTTAGTACCTTTTTATGACGGGCACGGGCGACAACACCACGTTTTACTCTTGCCATTTTTTAGTCTCCTCTCTTAAGCGTACGGTAACATGCGTTGGATCAACGCAGTGTCAGCAACATGGATTAATTTTTTGCCACGAAGGTGACGCTTACGCTTAGAGCTCTTCTTGGTCAAAATATGACGCAAGTGAGACTGTTTGCTTTTAAAACGACCAGAAGCGGTTTTCTTAAAACGCTTGGCTGCTCCACTGTGTGACTTTATTTTAGGCATTGCTAAAACTCCGCATTGTTAATGACTAATCTGCTTTGCAGAAACAGACTGTCTTAGTTACATATATGCAGTTCAAGGTGAGAATAAGGTTGCAGTGCCTTATCTACTTGTAGACCTTAACTACTTCTTTATTGGGGCAAGTACCATGATCATCTGACGACCCTCTACCCTATTAGGGAAAGACTCACAGTTGGCAATGTCAGCTAAGTCGTTTCTGACCCTTCTTAGTTGTTCAATGCCAATCTCTTGGTGTGCCATTTCACGACCACGAAAACGTATCGTTACTTTAGCCTTGTCACCCGCTTCTAGAAAGCGACGCAGGTTGCGCAGTTTTACCTGGTAATCGCCTTCATCAGTACCAGGGCGAAACTTAATCTCCTTGACCTGAATTTGCTTTTGCTTCTTCTTCTGCTCTTTAAGAGACTTACTCTTTTCGAAGAGGAACTTTCCATAGTCCATTATTTTACATACGGGTGGCTCTGCATTAGGGCTAATTTCAACCAAATCTAAACTTGCTTGTCCAGCTATTTGCATAGCCTCACCTATAGACACTATGCCCAAAGGTTCACCATCTGCTCCAGCTAAACGAACTTCATTTACCGTAATTTCTTCATTGATACGAGCCTTGCCCGAATCTTTAGCCTTAATGTTAGCGCCTTTAATATGTTATTCCTCCAGGAAATTAATCAAATTTGTTTGCTACTGACTTCAGCATTCGCATGCTCAATAAACTGTTCTATTGACATTTTGCCCAAGTCATCGCCCTTACGTGAACGTACTGCTATTTCGCCGGCTTCAATCTCTTTATCGCCAACAACTAACAAATACGGAACGCGCCTAAGCGTGTGCTCGCGGATCTTAAAGCCTATTTTCTCATTTCTCAAGTCAGACTTGACTCTAAAACCACTTTCTTTTAGTTTTTTTACTACTTTATCAGCATATTCGGCCTGATTGTCCGTAATATTCATCACCACAGCCTGAGTGGGTGCCAACCAAAGTGGAAACAGACCAGAATATTCTTCTATCAAAATTCCGATAAAACGCTCAAGGGAACCCAAAATAGCCCGGTGGATCATAACCGGTACTTTGCGCTCGCCATCTTCTGCTACGTAGGTTGAACCTAAACGCCCTGGCATTGAGAAATCAAGCTGAACAGTGCCACACTGCCATGGTCTGTCCAGGCAATCATGCAGGGTAAACTCAATCTTGGGGCCATAGAAGGCACCTTCGCCGGGTAAGTACTGAAACTCAATACCTTTTGAAGTGAGTGCTTCAGCCAATTCTTTTTCGGCTTTATCCCACATTTCTTCACTGCCTACCCGCTTTTCCGGGCGAGTCGATAGCTTGACTGAGATATTTTCAAAACCAAAGATTTTGTAAATTTCATAAACCGAATCAATACAGCCACCGACCTCTGACAATATTTGCTCTTCGGTACAAAAAATATGGGCATCATCTTGGGTAAACCCCCGGACCCGCATCAAACCGTGTAAGGCGCCAGATGGCTCGTTACGATGGCAACAGCCAAATTCGGCCATACGCAAGGGCAAATCACGGTAGGATTTTAAACCCTGATTGAAAATCTGCACATGGCCCGGGCAATTCATCGGTTTTATGGCATATTCACGTTTTTCCGAAACCGTAGTAAACATGTTTTCCGCGTATTTATCCCAGTGGCCAGATTTCTCCCACAAGGAGCGATCCATCATCAATGGGGCTTTAACTTCGTCATAGTCGTATTCGCGTAGTTTTGTGCGAATAAACTTTTCTAATTCTGTATATATACTCCAACCGTCATTGTGCCAAAACACCATGCCCGGTGCTTCTTCCTGCCAGTGGAATAAATCAAGAGCTTTACCAATCTTACGGTGATCCCGCTTTTCCGCCTCTTCTAGTCGCGTCAAATAACTCTTAAGTTGCTTCTTGTCAGCCCAGGCTGTGCCATAGACACGCTGTAGCATTAGATTGTCGCTATTACCACGCCAGTAGGCACCGGCGACTTTCATCAACCTAAAATGTTGGCAAAAACGCATATTCGGCACATGGGGGCCACGACACATATCCACGTATTCTTCATGATGATAGAGGCCTGGATGGTCGTCCTTACTGATGTTTTCATCAAGAATTTCGGTTTTATAGCTCTCGCCTCGGGCTGCAAACACATCACGAGCTTCCTGCCAGCTGACCACTTTTTTTACCACCTCATAGTTGGTCTTCGTTAGCGCCAACATACGTTTTTCAATCGCCACTAAATCATCATCGTTCAGTGAATGTTCCATTTCGATGTCGTAATAGAAGCCGTTATCTATAGTTGGGCCAATGGCCATTTTTGCGTCTGGATAGAGTTGTTTAATTGCATGACCAATAAGGTGAGCACAGGAGTGACGAATAATTTCCAGCCCGTCGTCATCTCTTGCAGTAATGATTTGCAATTGGGCATCATCGGTTATCATGTCGCAAGCATCGACCCGTTGGCCATTTACTTTTCCAGCAATGGTGGCTTTGGCAAGTCCTGGACCAATATCGTTGGCGACGTCTAATACAGAAACAGGGTTTTCAAACTGGCGTTGACTGCCATCGGGCAAAGTAATAATGGGCATATTAAATCCTTAAGCAGTGGTGACACCTACCAAGCGCCACTTGCTAATATAAAGTATTATGCTCTAAGTATATAAAGCATAAGAGGAAATCATAAAAAAACACCCAAAGCGGGTGTATTAAAAAGTAGCTCTGCTACCATCAGAGCTAGTCGGCCATTATAGCGAATACTAAGGCGCCTATGCAATATTCATTACCGCAAACACTCAAAAGCGTATTTTGTCTGCTACTGGCTTGTCAGGCGGTGCTTTGTCATGCTCAGGAATGGAAGCTGGAAAAACAACAGCAGCAAATCACCGTCAGCAGCAAAAAAAGTGATTCAGGTTATAAAAACATACTGGCAACAACAATAGTGAAAAGTCGGCCAGAAGCCCTATTGCACTTGTTTGACGATGTGGAACGTGGGCCATTATGGATTGCAAACTGTATTAAAGTTGAGGTCATATCTGCCCCTTCGGAAAATGAGCGCATTGTACATAGTTACTTTTCTGCCCCCTGGCCCATTAAAGATCGGGATATGGTGACCTATTCTCTGAGCAGCGTACAACAAGATTCGCTAAGTATAGTTATTAGCAATAGCGGCGATACCTACCCCACAAATGAAGCGTATGTGAGGATGCAAAATATGTTTGGAGAATGGAAAGTGAATGAACTGGCAAATGGTGAAATTCAGATCTCCTATCAGGGTGGTGGTAACCCGGCCGGAAAGTTACCTCGCTGGGTAGCAAATAAGGCTTTAATTGGTGCCACCTTTGAAACCTTTATTAACCTAACTAATATCATTGTTGATGATAGATATCAGCAAGCTCAAATTACTCCTTGATATAAAAACGTCTACTTTCATAGCTTAATCAACCATACAACTTATGTTGATGTTCCATAATGAATAGTACCCTTCAAACAACACGGTGTGGTCCTTTGAAATGTGGCACTTTATTAGTGAACAAATTAGTCAGCAGATAGGCGACGACTTTATTTGTAATGATATGCGGGAAGTTTCGGATGGTGACAGCCATCAGGCCTTTAAAATTACCGACGGTAAACGGCGTTTTTTTGTGAAAGTTAACGACAAAAACCGACTGACAAACTTTGAAGCGGAAACAGAAGGATTGCAGCACTTACAAAATACCGAACTGTTTAGAGTCCCTAGAGTTATCTGCTTAGGCACGGTATCCACCCATAGTTTTCTGGTACTGGAGCATATTTGTCTGAACGGCGGCAACAAAGAAAGTTGGTTTGAGTTCGGTCAAAAACTGGCAACTCTACATCAATTGCAAACCCAAAAAATGTATGGCTGGCAGGAAGATAATTTTATTGGACTCACCCCCCAAGCAAATCAATGGCAAAAGAAGTGGAGCGTTTTTTTTGCCGAGCAACGAATCGGTTTTATGTTGCAACTATTAGCCGAAAAAGGCTACGTCTTAGCGGACATTGACCATGTTGTAGAGTCGGTCAATCAATTATTGGCAGGGCATAACCCCACCTCATCGATGTTACACGGGGATCTCTGGCAAGGTAACACTGGGTTTCATCACAACCAGCCGGTTATTTTCGATCCTGCTTTTTATTTTGGTGATAGGGAAGCGGACATAGCAATGACGGAATTATTTAACCGTTTTCCCGCGGAGTTTTATCATGGTTACGAAGATGTCTGGTCGCTGGATATGGATTACCAATATCGCAAACCCGTTTACCAGCTCTATCACATATTAAATCATGCTTTACTATTTGGCGGTCAGTATTTGCACAGTGCAAAGAACACCTTAAGTAACCTAGCAGCTTAATACCTTTAAGAAAAGTATAATTATGGGTATGCTGATTAGCTAATTTATGACTAACAGTATCTATTACATGACAAATAAAGTGGTATTTATCACCGGTAGTGCAAAACGATTAGGGGCATTTACTGCAAAGCACCTACATAGTCTGGGATTTAATTTGGTGCTGCATTGCAATCAATCTGTGACAGCAGCGCAAATATTACTCGATGAGTTAAATAGCCTGCGGGCTGATTCTGCGAAACTGGTTCAAGGTGATCTTAGCGATGCAGATAAGCTAGAGAACATAGCAAATGAGGCCTTAAGTGCTTTTGGCCGCTTAGATGTATTAATTAACAATGCCTCATCATTTTATGCGACGCCAATTGGCAGCATTACGAATAAGGACTGGCTAAACTTGGTTGGCAGTAATATGCAGGCACCCTTATTTTTATCTCAGTATTGTTTTGAATCATTGGCGCAGAACAACGGTCTGATTGTCAATATGGTCGACATTCATGCCCAGCAGCCTTTGAAGGAACACACATTATATTGCATGGCTAAGTCGGCCCTGGTGACAATGACTAAGTCGCTGGCACAAGAGTTGGCGCCAGATGTCAGGGTAAATGGGATCGCACCAGGGGCAATCATGTGGCCCGAAAATGAAATTAGTGAAGCGGACAAACAGCAAGTACTCAAGCAGGTCCCTGCCCAGCGCCTGGGCTCACTGCACGACATCGCCCAGGCGATAGAATATTTAATCGAGGCGTCCTACGTCACAGGTCAAATCATTGCCGTTGACGGGGGGCGGAGTATTTCATCCTTTAGCAAAGCTTAGGAGCAACAAAGTGGAATTAAAACACACCACAATCACCTGCCCCCACTGTGGGCAACCTATGCACATCGAGTTAGATTACAGTGACGGAGATCAGGATTATTACGAAGACTGTGCCAACTGCTGTAATACCGTACACTTGAATATGCATATTGATGAGTTAGTCAAAAAACTGGATGTCACCGTTAGTGCGGATGATGAGCAGTTTTATTGAATAAAGACCTAGGTGTCAGCGGTTTTGCATGCAGCTTGTTAGTGCTAGTACTTGTTATTGGACTTAGTGGCTGTAACGACCAACAGAAACTGCATACAGCACTAAAAGAATATCAGCAAAGAATGGCTACTGTGCTGGACGTCCCCGCGCCCATTATGCAAACGGTCAGCTTGGGTCCCTACCCTTCAATTAAAATGCTCAAAAGAACCATCCCCGCGTCGAACATAAGGTTAGCCGAGTTTTACCAATTAAAAAACTGTCAACTTGCCACACTCATCGCCGAACGTAATACGTCTCTTGGCCGCACCCAATATCCCTCGACGAGATATCTGTACGAAGTAAAACTGCTACAGGCAATAGAACAATGCCTGGATAATCAAAATGATCAGCAACTCACGGACGCACTAAGAAATTGGCAAGTCGATAAACAACAAAAGTTGCCGCTGGTATGGAGCAATTTGCTGCAAACCAGTAGCGAGATTAAACTAGCTTTAAGTGCAAATCAGGGGTTTATTCAGGGCAATGAGAAGGATGGACTCAATCAAACTCTAGCCGCTCTTCGTTACATTAAACAGCTGAGAGTAAAGCCGAATGCGAATGGAGCGGTGCTCGAAGTCCATTTGGCTAACTTACAACAATTTCAGCTCCCTGCCCGCCTTTGGCGAAGCCAAAGGCTTTTAAGCACCAACCTTGCTCAAACAACTCAATGGCTCAAGCAAAACGAAGCATTAATCCACTGTTCAGAGGGGAATACGAGTAAAAAAGTAGAATATCTAAATAACGTTTTTCAGTTGTTTTTTATCGAGAAAATCCAGCCTGTGGCCAGCAAGATCAATCACTATCACTACAAGTTAAATACGATTTTTTCAGACCTGATACAAAACCAACTTATCTCTCCCGCGCTTAAAGAAGAACTTGTGCGCAATACGGGCCATCATTTTGACTCATACAAACAGACCATGAAACAACATATATTGTTCTGGCAAGGCCTTTACAAACGCTGTGGTTTATCACCCGCCGGCTAGCCAATGTTCTTATCTCCATTTTCACAATTCGCCATTGGCGATCAGGCTTGATGCCAGTAATCCCCTGTGCAACCCGCTCTGACAAAGCCGAAATAGTAGCTACTGGATTAGCCCAACAGCAGTCGGCAATAGGGCGCCATCTACGACATATAGGCCTGTATATACCCGTGACCTCAATATGCAGGTTCAGAGTTTAGACAGGAATTCAGAGCAAGGCACAACATGTAGGGAATGGCATCCCCTTTTCAAATATTGTAAAGCAGCACTGGGTTTCTGCCTAAGATCCCTTCGGGCGGGTTTCATTTCCACAACGGAGTCGCCCCAACTACTGCGTTAAAGGTATTGGATATAGGAACGCTATGCCGCAAGACCTTTGCCTTGTATTTGACGATTTGAATTCCCGCTGAACTCTGCATCTTTAGGTCACTTGGGTATAGCCATAAACCTAGCCAAAATTTTTTAGCGAAGCACTGCATACCCCTTTTTCTGCCGTAGTGGAAATTCTGCAGCCTCCCAAAGAATGTACCGTGACATTCCGGCGCATCGGCCACAACCAATTGGGCAAGGGCACATACATCTTTGCACCACACCATGTTTTAAAATCTTGCCCTACATCCAGAATAGCTTGGTAAAGTGTCATATTTTCTTTGTAGGGCCAACATTGATAAAGCCACTCTTATTGAGCTTGATATAGCCATTGCTGTTATCCAGCCCCTTACATAGCATTACTGCGGTATTAAAAGATGCATCACCCTTTAATAACTCATGGAAAGTGCAGCCTATCCGTCCTGTGGTAATGCCACGCAAGAAACGAGAGAAAATACTTTTACACTGCGAAAAAATGCATACAACTGAAAGGCTCCGGTTTCAAACCTTCGGTATACCGGGCCGCAAAATTCGGAAAACTGGCATCTTCTAGAATAAAAACCTGATCCTTTTTGAAGTCCTTGAATAAGTTGAAGTCAGTTTTTTGGGTGATCACTGGGCCATAATTTGGATCGGCGGGTTTATCCCCCTCTACAACAAAGGTAAGGGTTGAGACTAACTTAAGCAGATCGCTTACCTCTAAGGTCAATATCCCTGCCCCGACTACTTGAGCCGACTTATCCCTACCTTAGTATATTGGGTATATAAGGTAGTACTCTTCACCTTCATGCTGAACCCCTAACTCAAGACCATCAGCTTCATCGTCGGATCAGCAGCGGGATAAAACAAATTAAACACCCCACTATGGCCTTCATGCCCATTGGAAAAAATCGTTCGTACCCGACAGGTGACCCGGGTGATCTCACTCAGCAACAGACTTATCAATATCAACCTGGGCGTGCATTGCCAACTCGAAGCCCTTGTGTTTGCCTATGCTGCTACCTTGCTTGGGCTCATCGGTATCCAGGGAAAAACCCTCGTCCATGGTTTCCTTAAATTGAAGCCCTGATTTTAGGTCTGTTATATAATTCAAAAGGCTCTCTAAGAACCCCCACCTTTGGTTGGTTGTTGCATAGAACAGCAATGATAGGGCTACAACCAAGCTTGAAATGCCCCGTACCATTACCGTTTTCACGAGTTCGTGCATGCCTAAACCAAGTTATAAGTAATTTGCTAATGGAACGGCTTAAACTACCAAACAGAGGACTACTCGGCATAACGCTGATGGAGGGTCGTGCATGATTAGCAAACATCGCTAAAAGCATAGTAGCTAAGCGTTTGATTTGCTGTTTATTTATATGACGAAATTCTGGCTTTATTCAGTATCAAAAAACAAGCCTTGAAAAAGTGGATCACCGTAAAATCACTCAAAAAGATCGCCTTCCCTCATCTACAAGACAGCAATTGTTTATTTTGCCAGCACTTAATACAATAGACTGCAAAAAGGGCTTGCAGATAAATAAGGTCATCGTTATTATACGCGCCGGTTTAAAGCTAAGCCTTGAAACGAAATACTTCCAATACAACCGTAGCTCAGCTGGTTAGAGCACTACCTTGACATGGTAGGGGTCGGTGGTTCGAGTCCACTCGGTTGTACCAATTCTAA
>JAWUXW010000052.1:0-11223 GCA_034111125.1 Paraglaciecola sp. | reverse complement strand
CACCTGACTTGTGCTCTTTCGTTAAACAACCATCACAGTGCACTGATGTAGAGCTGTGATATTGTGTACCATCAATAGTGCACATCAACACGTTGGGCAAAATAGCGTAATCTTCTAAATGCTTGTGTCGTCTTAATTTTTCATGAAAGTCTTTAAATATAGGTGATAACGCTTCACTGGGTATTTTATCAAGCACATCACGTAATTGATTATTACTGCCAATATTGTCAACCTTAAAAATGTTTCTCAGAGAGGATAATAGCGCGAAAAGTCTTTTTTAGCTCCTCGGCAGCCCTTTGGTGGCCAGAAAAATTATTTCATCTAAAACTGCTGGCTTTAAAAGCACCTGAGAGATCATTGAAAAATTCATGGTAATTAATGCTCCAGTTCAGCGAACAGCGCCAGCAATTGTTGTTCATTAATCACCTTAATACCAAGTTCCTGAGCTTTAGTCAGCTTCGAACCGGCTTTCTCTCCCGCCACGACACAGGAGCTCTTGGCTGATACGCTGCCAGCCACTTTCGATCCTAAAGCTTGCAGCCGGGCTTTTGCTCCACTACGGTCTAGGGTCGATAAGGTACCGGTAAGTACAAATATCTGTCCTGCAAGGGGTAATTCTTCCACTGCAATCTTTTCTATTTTTGGCCAATGGATACCCACTTGCACCAGTTCATCTATAACTTGCAAGTTATGCTCTTCACGCAAAAAATTATGAACATGTTGCGCCACGATCACGCCCACATCATCCACCTCTTGCAAAGCTTCTGGATCAGCTTGTTTGATGGCGTTTAGCTCACAATAATACGCGGCGAGATTAGCTGCTGTAGCCTCCCCTACTTCACGTATGCCAAGGGAATATAGAAATTTTGCCAGAGTGGTTTTTTTGCTGTCTTCGAGGGCATTGATCAAATTAGCCGCAGACTTTTCCCCCATGCGCTGCATATTGGCCAATTGGGCCAACTCCAATTTGAAGAAGTCAGCAGGTGTTTTAACCAGTTGTAAATCGACTAATTGCTCAATGAGTTTATCGCCCAAGCCATCTATATCAAAGGCCTTGCGGGAGGCGAAATGCTTCATCGCTTCTTTTCGCTGCGCCGGACAATACAATCCTCCGGTGCAACGGGCCACAACCTCACCCTCTAATTTTTCAACCGCAGACTCGCACACTGGGCACGTAACAGGGAACAGGATATCTTGAGCATCGTCAGGGCGCTTTGCATCCACCACTGCCACGACCTGAGGAATCACATCTCCCGCTCGACGGACAATGACGGCATCCCCTATTTTTATGCCCAGGCGCTTAATTTCGTCTTGATTGTGCAAGGTGGCATTGGATACCGTCACCCCGCCAACAAATACCGGTTCTAAACGCGCAACGGGGGTGATCGCTCCTGTGCGCCCCACCTGAAACTCTACGTCCAATAGGGTTGTGATCTCTTCCTGAGCGGGAAACTTATGTGCTATAGCCCAGCGTGGTGCCCGCGCCACAAAGCCCAATTCTTGTTGTAAGGCGATATCATCTACTTTAAATACCACCCCATCAATGTCGTAATCTAACCGGTCTCGTATGCTGGCAATTTTTTGATAATAATCCAAACATTCGGTGGCTCCCGTAGCGACATCAATTTCCTTACTGAGGGGCAGTCCCCATTGGCTCAGCTGGCCTAGTCTGGCTGAGTGACTCGCAGCCAATGGCTGTTTGAGTTGCTCCACCAGACCTAAGGAATAGGCATAAAACATTAGTGGACGTGAGGCGGTGATCTTAGGATCTAATTGTCGTAAGCTGCCTGCAGCTGCATTTCGTGGGTTAGCAAAAGCCTTTTTATCTTGCGCAAGCTGGTTTTGATTCAGTTTAGCAAAGCCTTTGCGGGTCATGATAACTTCTCCACGCACTTCCAAGCGTTCAGGGAAATCATCACCACGCAAGGCCAGCGGCACGTTGGCAATGGTGCGAACGTTGCTCGTCACATTTTCACCGACTCTGCCATCCCCCCGTGTGGCCCCACGGACCAATTTACCGTGCTCATATAACAAGCTAACGGCTAGGCCATCCAATTTTGGTTCACAACTGTAGTTTACCGTCGCATCAAGTTTTAAACGGTCTTTAAGGCGTTTTTCAAAGGCCAGCATCGAGACTTCATCAAAGGCGTTGTCCAGTGACAGCATAGGCACTTCATGCTCTACCTGCTCAAAAGCAGACAGGGCCGTACCACCAACCTTTTGACTCGGCGAATCGCTGCTTAGCAGTTCTGGATGCTGTTTTTCAATGTCGATTAACTGCAACATCAAGCGATCATATTCAGCATCGGGAATAGAAGGAGTATCTTGCACATAATACTGATAATTATGTTCGTTAATTTGAGCAGTTAAGGCCGCTAAACGCTGAGCTGGCTCAGAAGAGTTGAGCATAGAAGAAAATTCCAATGAGGGGTTAATCATTTTAAAGGCCTGGATTCAAGAGAACCCAAGCGACATTGCATTTGTTGTTTCAAACGCGACTATTTATTTGCCGTGGATGGCTCTCTGACGCTCGAATTCGCGGATTTTTTCCACATATTGCTGCAAGCTTTGTTTGGTTAACAGAGAACGACGGCCGTCCAATATCTGTGCGTCAAACTCATCGGCAATTTTACGGGCCGCGTTGTGCATCATATTAAACACCTGATGTGGGTCACCTTCGATGGGCAAGATCATAAATAATGAAACGCCTTGAGTGGTGAAATTTTCCAGGCTGTCAATATCGAAGTTACCAGGCTTAAACATGTTTGCCAGACTAAATAACACCGGGCCTTTGCCGTTAGAGTTCACATGGCGATGAAAAATATCCTGATCACCAAATTTAAAGCCAAGGGTTAACAACATGGGCAATAAAGCAGAACCTGCCACTGGTTTGTCGTCAGGAGTTTTTACATTCAGTACCAGTACTTCTTGTTTTATCTCAACGGGTACAGCTTGTTGCTCATTACCAGAACCAGTAGCCTCGTTGCGCTGTGCACCTTCATTCACCTGATTTTGGTCAAAATCGATACGCAATTGGTCATCGGCAAATTTAGGCTCTTTGCGTTTGGCCCCATCACTTTGCGCTCTCTTGTGTTTGACCAGATTAATAGCTTGATCCGCTAAGCTTGTCTTCTCGGTAGCTTGTTTTATCGTCGTCTCAATGCTTGCAACAGCGGACTTTGTTTGCGTTTCAGTGGAGGATGGCGAAGGTTTTTTAAGTAAAGAAGCTGGCGGCTCGGGCACATCGCTGTCTGTTAGAGGCTGATTAATACCATTGTTCTGCATGGGTTTAACGGTTGCCGCTCGCACTTTTTGCGCAGAGGATGGATACGTGGCAGTGTATTCAGGTTTGGGTTGAGTGACCACCGAGGCATACATTTTAGGTTCTTCAATTTTAGGTATGGCCTTAGTGCTCACCGTTACCTGGCTCTGTTCGTCGGTCACTTCGTTGGCTGTTTCGCCAAGCGTTGCCGAGGTAGCTAATACTCCTTGTTGCTCAACATCAACTGCCGCTGGGGAGACGACTCTTACCGGGCCTAAACCAAGTTCATCAAACGAGTCTTCTGTCTGCGTTTCGTTATTCCCACTTGGGTTAATAGAAAATGTATTTTTGGAAAAAAACGGTTGCCGAACGTCAGGTTCACCGTCCTGTTCGATATTAATGTCAATTACCGTACTGGTAACCATATCCAGCGCTTCGGGCTCGTCCGCCAAATTTACTGGTTGATACTCGGGTTTACCGCTGGAGCGTTTAACATTTATTTCTGCATCCCCAGACTTATTACCATTTTTTCTGGATACCCATAAACCATGCGCCAGTACACCGGCAATAACACAACTTCCAACAACTAATAATGACCAACGTAATACATCTTCCATCGAAGTAACTTAAACCCTTTTATGCTTGAGCGATAGCAATGGCTTGATCCACATCTACTGCGACCATGCGCGAAACCCCAGGTTCTGCCATAGTCACACCAGTAAGGTGAGTAGCCATTTCCATCGCAATTTTGTTGTGGGTGATAAAAATAAATTGTACACTTTTGGACATTTCCAATACTAGCTTACAAAAACGCTCCACATTCGCATCATCCAGCGGCGCATCCACTTCATCGAGCAAACAAAACGGTGCTGGATTTAAGCGGAAAATAGCGAACACCAATGATAAAGCGGTCAGGGCTTTTTCTCCACCAGAAAGTAAATGAATTGTACTATTTTTCTTGCCCGGAGGACGAGCCATTATTGACACCCCTGTTTCGAGCAGATCATTATCGGTTAAAGCGAGATAGGCAGATCCGCCGCCAAACACCTTTGGAAACAATGTTTTTAGCCCTTCATTGACTTGTTCAAAGGTATCTTTAAAACGAGCCCGGGTTTCTTTGTCAATTTTACGAATGGCTTGCTCTAGTGTTTCCAGGGCAGAGCATAAGTCTTCATTTTGCTCATCAAGGTGCTGCTTGCGCTGAGCTTGCATGTCGTACTCTTCCACTGCGGCTAAATTTACCGCTCCCAGGCGACTCACCGCTGCCGTGGTTTTTTCTAGTAAGAGCTGCCATTGTTGTTCATTGGCCCTATCGGACAATTCTTCCAATATCGGTTTAAGAGACTGCTGCATCTCATTTAGCTGCTCCAGCACCCCGTTTGCTCTTACTCTGAAGCCCTCACATTCGAGATTAATACTTTGCAACTCGGCCTGCATTTGTTGAATTTTATCATTAATTCCTTGCTGGCCTTTTTCAGCCTCGGCCAAAAACGTATCCACTTTGGCCAATGCCTCGCTCACATGGCGTTGTTGTAATTCGGTATCCCCGCGCTGCTCTAGCAGGCTTTCTAGCAAAGCTCCCTGTTCTTTCAGAGGCATAGTCTGTTGAGTCAGTTCTTGTGAAAAGCCGGTTTGCTTTTCTTGCATTTGCGTTAATTGTTGCTGTTCTCGCTGCTGGGCAGATAGCAGTCCCTGATATTGACTGCGGACACTTTGCAGTTGCAAGGCCCCTTGATGTAGTTGGTTCTTGAGGGTATCCACCTTAGCGCGATGATCACCTAATTGTTGCTGGGCCTTTTCTCGGTTTCGTTCAATCTGCCCTTGTTGCTCGTGTAATTCTGCCATGGCAAATTCCTGTTCCTCGAGTTGCATCGCCAGCTCCTCGAGTTGTTGTTTTTCATCGGCAAAGACGGCTTGTTGCCGTTGTAACTCTTGCTCTAACTTGTCTCGCCGACCGCTATTGTGAATTTGTTGCTGCTGCAACAATCGCCTTTGGTTTTGCTCTTGACTCAATGTCTGTTGACTTTGCCTTAGGACCTCACTAACACGCTGCCATTGTGCTTGACTGTTTTTTTGTTGCTGCTGAGCCCTATCCAAAGCATGTTCGGCCTGAACTAGTTCATCTTGCGCGATGGTAATTTGCTGTTCTAGTAGCTTAAGCTGATTAACCCTCAGTAACTGACCACTTTCTTGTTCAGTACAGGCTGATACCAGCCAGCCCTGGCCTAACCAGCAGCCCTGCTGGGTGACAATACTCTGATGCTCAGCTAACAAAGGTAATTCTATTAAAGCCTCTTCCAACGACGGGGCGAGCTGTATATGGCTCAACCACACAGGAAAAGAATTATTGTGTAACTTAGCGGCCAGGCTACCTTCAACTTTATCGGTACTCATTAAATCAGCAAACAAAAGCCTTGAACCGGCAATATGACACAGCCCTAAGTGCTCGCCCATGTGATCAGGACCCAGAGCATCTATCACTTGTGCGTTGCGCCAATGGGCGGTTACTGTCTCGAATGCTATTTCCCAGCCATCCTTTATTTCCAGGGTCTGCCACCATGGCTGGGAGGGCATATCGTGCTGCTGTAAATACGCCTGTAATTCACCGTCATTTTTCTGCAGTTCCTGGAGAGCTTGCAAGGCCGAAATTTGCGCCTCGATGGATTGCACCTTACCCTGTGCGGCCAACCTAAACTGCTCTTGTTGGCGCAGATCTGCCTGCCTTTGCTGTTGTGTTTCTAAGGCCTGTTGTTCAGACTCCTGGTTAATTTGATGATCGGCCTCAAGGCCCTCAAGCTTTTGCTCACAGTCCGCAATGTTCTGATTCACCTTATTGTCTTGCAGATCTCCTTGCTCTTGCTGCAACTCACTAATACGCATTTGAGTGCGCATTTGCATATTCATCGTTGATTGAACTTGCCCGTGGCGACTCTGTACTTGTTGTTTTAGCTGGTTATATT
Source organism: Paraglaciecola sp. (assembly GCA_034111125.1). Lineage (GTDB taxonomy): Bacteria > Pseudomonadota > Gammaproteobacteria > Enterobacterales > Alteromonadaceae > Paraglaciecola. Next base: position 5,001 of record JAWUXW010000052.1, on the reverse strand, counting down.
CTAACGCCTCCTGTCGCCATTGAGCTTGCTGACGATTTAGCTCATCATCTGCGGCGTATAAAGCCTCCTGGGCTTGGACTAACTGCTCATCGAGTAAGGCTTGCTCTGGCTCTGACTTAGTAATTTGATGTTGCAATACTTCAATTCGTTCCAGAGATTGTTGATTGTGAGTTTCACTCTCACTAATGGCGTTCTGCAAGCTGGCGAGCTCTTTTTCTATTTGCTGACGGCGTTGCTTGGCATGGATTTGATTTTGTTCCAGGCGGGTTATATCGGTACCGAGTTTGAAACAAATTTGTTGAATTTCATGCAATTGCTGCTTCAAATTTTGCTGGCGTTCTTTATGCTCAACAATCCCCTTTTCACCTCCCCGCTGCTGAGCGATATAGGACTCAAAATCTGACTCTTTCTGGGCGATACTGTGTTGCAAACGTTCAATATTTTGATTGTGCTTTAACCAACGTAAGGCCGCCAGTTCGCCTTTATATTTGCGTTCACTGTGTTTTAGTTCTTTAAACCGTCTGGCGGCAGTGGCTTGACGTTGGAGTTTTTCCAACTGCTGACCTAACTCCCCCCTTACGTCTTCCAGGCGTTCAAGGTTTTCTTTGGTATGGCGAATACGGGTTTCTGTTTCTCTGCGACGTTCTTTATATTTGGATATGCCCGCAGCTTCTTCAATAAACATTCTTAATTCTTGCGGCTTTGATTCAATCAAACGGGAAATCATTCCCTGCTCAATGATCGCATAACTGCGCGGCCCCAGTCCGGTGCCGAGGAACAAATCCGTCACATCCCGGCGCCGGCATTTACTGTTGTTAAGTAAGTAACTTGACTGGGCATCCTTAGTTACGATACGTTTAACAGACAACTCATTGTAACCTGCATATTCCCCTTGGATCCGCCCTGAGGAATTATCAAACACCAGCTCCACACTGCACTGAGACACCGCACTGCGTCCCGTTGAACCATTAAAAATCACATCTGTCATGGCGTCACCACGGAGATTTTTGGCCGAGCTTTCACCCAATACCCAGCGCACCGCATCAATCACATTGGATTTTCCGCAGCCGTTCGGCCCAACGATAGCGGTCATATCATCAGGAAAGGGGATAGTTGTGGGGTCAACGAAAGACTTGAAGCCTGCCAGTTTGATTTTTTTTAAGCGCATAAATTATTGTGACAATATTATTTTTCTAATTTCACCTAAACCGAGTCGAATGTATCAAAACTCATCAAGTGTAACAATTGGCGTTTTGATCTCACGGTGGCGAAGGTTATACTACGCAACAAGAAAATACATAAAAATATTAAATATCAACGTGTTAAATATTAGTGAATTAGGATCTGCAGATGGATTATTTTTTTCAGGGTTTTCAACTTATCCACACCAAGGGTCTAAAACGATTTGTCTTTATTCCCCTATTAGTCAACTTACTACTCTTTAGTACAGCCCTGTATTATTTATATGGAGAAATCGGTGCCAGTATTGTTTGGTTAATTGATCTCATACCTGACTGGCAGTGGCTGAGTTGGTTAAAAGATGGTCTAAGCTACATCATTTGGCCGATCGCGGTAATTATTATACTACTGGTTTTCGCCTTAATATTTGGCACTCTGGCCAACTGGATCGCCGCGCCTTTTAATGGCCTGTTATCCGAAAAAGTTGAAAAACACCTCACTGGACAAGCACTAGGGGACAGTGGATTTGGCGATATCATAAAAGATATTCCTCGTACCCTTGGCAGAGAAATGAGCAAACTGCTTTATTACTTACCAAGGGCCCTGGGCTTTTTATTACTGTTTTTTATTCTGCCGTTGGCCGGGCAAATTTTATGGTTTTTATTTTCAGCATGGATGATGGCCGTGCAATATTGCGACTACCCTTTTGACAATCACAAAGTATCCTTCAAAGATATGCGCAGGGTCCTGCTACAGCGCCGCTCAAGCAGTTTTAGCTTTGGCATTGTGGTCAGTCTTTTTTCGATGATCCCTATCGTTAATTTTTTAGTCATGCCTGTTGCCGTTTGTGGCGCGACTGCCATGTGGGTAGACGAGCTTAAACAAGAGGTTTAAGGACTGTCGGAGTCCAACGCCTCGGTAACCCCGCTCGTCAGCTATTGGGCAGGCTCGGCACCAAGTAAAGTCATTTGTAATTTACAGGTGACCATCTATGTGAATGCTGGTGCTAGAAGCTATTTCTCACCACTGAGGGCACACAACACACCGAGTAAGACGGGCTAGCTGAAAAACTAAGATGTAAGCCCTAAAAAAGTATTGAAGCAGTTTTTTGCTAGAGTATTGCATGCGTGTTTTGTGAATATAAATGGCTTATCGCCAATCGGTTTGCATAGGGCATGACAGACTTGAATGTGCCATTAGCGGTCATAGCGGTGGCTCGATAAAACGGGTTTTGACGACCTCGTTTGCCACCATTGCGGTCATAGCGAGTTTTTGATTTTATCTATGGGGCTGTTAAAAAGCGGACGGTCGTTAACGTTTTGCATATGGGACTTTTAGAATACCGTTTGGCCGAAGGTGGCGCGTAAAATTCTCGCCATGACGCATTTGTTACGCATTTGCTGCCAGACGTATTTGAACATTGATTTCTCGCGCGGCCTCTTCAGGCATTGCTGCCTGAACTATTGGCCGTCCAACAGTAATATATGATGCACCACTCTTTATAGCGTGAGCGGGAGTACCAACCCTATACTGTTCATTTGTTTCTTTACCTTCTGGGCGAATACCTGGTGTGATTATCAGCATATGATCAGCCAATACGGCGCGAAGCGATTTTGTTTCTTGCGGCGAAGCGATTACTCCATGGCAACCGCTATATTCGGCGAGTTGCGCAAGCCGTATAACCTGATCTTTGCATGACCTTTCAAATCCGATTTCAACTAAATCCTTGTCTCCGAGTCCTGTTACAATAGTTAGTGCCAATATACGCATATTTGGAAATTCTGCCGAAGCCTCTACGGCGGCCTGCATCATTTTTACTCCGCCTGATCCATGCACAGAAATCATATCCACACCGTGTATTCCAGCAGCTTTAATCGCAGAGGAAACTGAATTAGATATTTCATGTAGTTTAAGATCAAGAAAGACTGTTTTACCCAAAGCTTTAAGGTAGAGAATTGCTTCTGGCCCTACGGCAGTAAGAAGCTGTAAGCCTATTTTATAAGTGGATACTACCGCCTTTGTAGAATTGACAATGGTCTTCATTTCTTCGAGGGTATAAACATCCAATGCGACTATTAACAACTTACGACTCCTTTTCGATAGTTTGTGATGTATAACTGACTATTGGTGAAACCTTACCAGCTAAGCTACCTTAAAAAGTAAGTAAGTCAAATTCCGGTTTAGCGACGGATGTTACCGCTAAAAAACCCACCTCAAATATATCTACTAACAGTAGATTACATGCCACCATACCGGGCTTGTCCAACAACTGGATTAAGTCGCGGAAAAAGCTCGCGACCTATCCATGTTTATTAGATGATGGTTTACTCCCATTTAATTAAGGGACAGCAAGAACCGCACAATTACAAAGGTCATCACTCTCAAAGGAAGTTAAATCGCCGGCCTTGAGTCCTGGAATAGGAAATAGACGAACAGTTAGTGGTTTATTCAAACGATATGCCATTGTTCCTGTATCTCTCATTAACGCTGAAATTTTTTCTGCAGATGTATTACCCGGTATTGGCACTGTATCTAATCCTATGCCGCAGACTGAGCTGTATGTTAATAATGAACGTATATCAAAATGTGAATTGATACTGCCTTCAGCAAGTCCTGTATCTTCCGTTAACGCAAGCATTAATCCAGAAAAACCGACAAGATCAACGTCTTTAATCGATTTAAAAACCTTAGTCAGTAATGATGAGGCTTCAACGGTTCCCGATGCTCCGAAATACTCAACGCCCATTAGTTCATACAGCTCCACCATGCTCGCGCAATCTTTAGAAGGAGCTGCAGAACTATCAAAGCCTGAAAAAACATATGATTTATCACAGCTTGAATGTTGAATTATATTATTAATATTGGTTATGTGGTGTTGTAGAGCGCCACTCATGACTTTGTAGTAGCCTTTAAATTGCTCGTTGTGACTTTGTTTACTAGTAGATTGGTTGTAATTTGTGAGTACATTAACCAGTAAATCAGGTGTTTCTAGACCAATAACAAATCTATTTCCTAATTCTTTGCGGTGGTAACTTGCTGGAAAGTATGGAATGAGAGGATCACAATTAAAATTAACTGTAAAATTGAAATTACCTTCACCTCTAGGTGTTATCGAGCTAATCCGCTGAACAGCTTTCACAGAATGTTGAATTAAATTGTTATTTAAAACCCCAAACTCATCAAGACTAACATTTACACATACATTGCATAAATCGCCAAACTCCTTGATCAGCTCTGGTAGGAGTTCAATTTCCTCCTTTGATCTCGCCTCGCCAATAGCAAATCGAATTCTCAAGCCAGAGTTATTTGAAGCAGTTAACAACGCATTCAAATAACTTAGGTCAGCTCTAGCATTATCTAAATTATCAGTATTTAAATACTCCCCGAAAGGGTTGGTAACAATTCTAATGGATTGAACAGTATAATCTTTAGCCTTGAATTCTTCCGTCAAATTTAAACAGAAAACAGAGGCTCCATTTATTTTATCATTCCAACTTTCTTTATTGTTATCCAAAGATATAAAGGTTGTTATCGTTCGTATCTTACAAAGCTCTTTATTTTTATATGTCAATTTCAATTTCCTACAGAAATAGTTGTCAAATCATCAACGCTTTGCCAAGGCGCAAATGCGAACGTTGTTGGGCTTCGCCCAGTGAGTATTTGTCCTAGCCGCGCTTTTTGCGGCGAACTTAGGCAACTTGTGTAATCGGGTAACCGGGGGTTCTTTCGAGCCCCAAGTCCCCTAAGAACCGTGCATGCGACTTTCACCGCACACGGCTCAAGCCCCTTTAAGGCTATAAGCTGTGAAGCAGACCCGGCATG
>JAWUXW010000051.1:0-9346 GCA_034111125.1 Paraglaciecola sp. | reverse complement strand
GCGGCACCCAATTCATCAGGATTAGTAGCAGCGCGCTTGCTAATTTCAACCGTCATCTGTAGCCACTCGTCCAGATGGGTATCAATTGCATTTGACCAGGCGTTAAACTGACTTTTTCCACGTACACTCAGGCAATAATCGCGCAATTCCTTGACAAATATCTGTAGTAGCTCGCCGTTTGAACCGACTACTTTACGTGCCAACAAATCAATTGCCTGGATACCGGTGGTTCCCTCATACATAGTACATATGCGAGTGTCACGGGCAAGTTGTTCCATGCCCCATTCTTTAATATAGCCGTGGCCGCCGTAAACTTGCATACCATAGCTGGTTGCTTCTTGAGCCGTTTCGGTTAAAAACGCCTTAACAATCGGAGTCAACAAAGACAGCTTAGCTTCAGCCAATTGCCTGGCCTCATCATCCTTACTGGCGTGAGTAATATCAACCAGTTGCATGGCATAAATGGCCAAGGCACGATTACCCTCGGCAAAAGCTTTTTGGGTTAATAACATGCGGCGTACATCAGGGTGAACCAAAATCGGGTCAGCTGGCCCTTCTGGGTTTGTCACACCCTTCATTGAACGAAACTGTAAGCGGTCTTTGGCATAGGCTAAGGCCCCTTGAAATGCAGCTTCAGAAGCGGATAAACCTTCCAAACCAGTGCCAATACGCGCCGTATTCATAAAGGTGAACATGCAGTTTAAACCGCGATTTTCAGTACCAACTAAATAACCTTTAGCGCCGTCAAAGTTAATGACACAGGTAGCAGAAGCCTTGATGCCCATCTTGTGTTCGATAGAACCACAAGTTACTGCATTTCGCTCAAGTTTTTCGCCATTAGGACCGGCATTAAACTTAGGCACGACAAACAGGGAAATCCCCTTAGTGCCGGCAGGTGCGTCAGGCAATCTGGCGATCACGATATGCACAATATTCTCTGATAAGTCATGTTCACCGGCAGAAATAAATATTTTGGTGCCGGTTAAGTTGTAACTGCCGTCGGCATTAGGCTCTGCTTTACATTTCAGCATACCCAAATCTGAACCACAGTGTGACTCAGTTAAGCACATGGTGCCCGTCCACTTGCCTTCAACCATGTTGTGTAAAAACATTTGTTGTTGCTCGGCGGTTCCATGAGTTTTAATGGTTTCCATACAGCCCTGACTTAGGCCCGGGTACATCGCCCAGGAATGGTTAGCACCTGACAACCATTCAGCAAGTGTACTGGCTAAAGAATAAGGTAGGTTTTGCCCTCCAAACTCTTCGGGCAGAGTCATACCAGGCCAGCCACCGTCAACGTATTGCTGGTAAGCTTCTTTAAAACCGCTTGGCGTAGTGACTTCTCCATCCTTCCATACCGCGCCTTCTTCGTCACCGCTTGCATTGATCGGTGCCAGCACATTTTCTGCAAACTTAGCAGCTTCAGAAAATATCGCTTCAACCATATCCGGCGACGCGTCTTCAAAGCCCAGGTCGGCATAATGTTTCTCAAAACCTAATAATTCGTTCATCACGAACAAGGCATCTTTTTGTGGTGCTTTATAAGCTTGCATATCTAACCTCTACTTCTAAATTCTAAAGTCGATAAAAAGTGTTTTAATCTGTTTTTTTTGCTTACTGGACTTAGCTCTTAATACACTTCAAACAGACCAGCGGCGCCCATACCACCACCAATGCACATGGTACATACAACGTATTTCGCACCGCGACGTTTGCCTTCTATTAAGGCGTGACCGACCATACGGGCACCACTCATACCATAAGGATGACCGATTGAGATGGCACCACCATTTACGTTCAAGATACTGTCGTCTATGCCAAGCTTATCTCGGCAATAAAGCACCTGTACGGCAAAGGCTTCGTTAAGCTCCCATAAACCAATGTCACTCATACTCAGACCATGTTGCTTGAGTAATTTTGGCACAGCGAATATTGGGCCAATACCCATTTCATCTGGCTCACATCCTGCTACCGCTATGCCTCTGTAGACACCAAGGGGAGTTAAATTTTGCTGCTCCGCAAGTTTGCTGTCCATTAACACACTGGCTGACGCGCCATCAGATAACTGACTAGCATTACCTGCTGTGATAACGCCGCTTTCAATAACGGGTTTCAGGCTTTGCAAACCTTCAAATGTGGTTTCAGCTCTGTTGCCCTCGTCTTTTGAAAGGGTTACTTCATGTAAACTTTGCTCTTTGGTTTCCCGATCAATGATGATTTTAGTCGCACTGATGGCCACGATTTCATCATCAAACTTGCCTGCCGCCTGAGCCGCTGCTGTGCGCATTTGGCTCTGAAAAGCATATTCATCTTGCACATCACGGCTAATACCATATCGCTGGGCAACAAGCTCTGCTGTTTGCAGCATCGGCATGTAGATGCTCTTATGCTTTTTAGCTAAGGAAGGGTCAATCATGCGATGGGTATTCATCGACTTGTTTTGCACCAAGCTAATTGAGTCCAGGCCACCAGCAACCATAACCGGCACGTTGTCGACGATTATATGCTTAGCCGCCGTCGCAATGGCGAACATGCCAGAGCTACACTGACGGTCAAGAGTCATACCTGAAACGCTGACCGGTAAGTCACCGGCAAGTCCGGCTAAACGGCCGATATTCATGCCGCCACTGCCTTGAGTTAAGGCACTTCCCATGATCACATCGTCTACCGAAGCAGGATCAACACCGGATCTTTTTACCGCTTCCCGAATGGCATGACCGCCTAAACTAGGAGCCTCTAGATTATTAAAGGCACCTTTGTAGGCGCGGCCAATTGGCGTTCTTGCAGTTGAAACAATGACGGCTTCTTTCATAATTTTTTTCTCTCTTTATTCATTTTGTTGTATCTGTTTCGTTTTGCTTTGCTTATTTTTTAAAGTTAGCAAAGCCTTTGCCTTGTTCGACTAATTCTTTAAGTAAGGGCGCTGGCTCAAACCAAAATCCGCCGTACTCACCCAAGGTGTCACGATACTTACACATGGCGTCATATACGGTTTTTAAACCAATTTCATCTGCATACTGCATAGGCCCACCACGGTAAACCGGGAAACCATAACCGTAGACATAAATCACATCAATATCGCTGGACTTAGCCGCGATACGTTCTTCCAGAATGAGCGCGCCTTCGTTGATAAGTGGGTATATGATGCGTTCAACAATTTCTTGGTCGGTGATTTCCCGTTGCTCTATGCCCAGACGTGCCGCTTCCTGTTTGGCCATTTCAACTACGCCAGGATCGGGGATTGGCGTTCGACTGCCCGCTTCGTATAGATAAGTCCCTTTGCCGACTTTTAAGCCGACTCGACCCTGCTCCACCAACTTATCGCCGAGAATACAATAGCTCGGATCATGTTTGATAAACTCACGACGGGACTGACGCACAAAATAGCCGATATCTTGACCAGCCATATCCCCCATCGTGAACGGACCCATTGGCAAACCGAAATCAAATATAACCTTATCAATATGTTCTGGCGTTGCCCCTTCAAGCATTAAGCGACCCGCTTCACGGCCATAACATTCGATCATGCGATTGCCGACAAAACCGAAACAAACACCAACCAATACGGCGACCTTGTTGATTTTCTTCGCCAACTGCATAGTAGTCTTGATCACGTCTGCTGAGGTTTTACTCGCCTTAACCACTTCTAATAACTTCATTACATTGGCAGGACTAAAGAAATGCAGACCAATCACATCTTGCGGACGAGAAGTCGAGTCGGCTATTTCATTGACGTCCAGAGTCGAAGTATTTGAGGCCAAGATAGCACCCGGCTTACAGACTTCATCCAAAGCTTTAAACACTTCCTTTTTGACCGACATTTTTTCAAATACCGCTTCAATCACCAGGTCAACATCAGCCAAGGCAGAATACTCGGTTGAGCCTTGCAACAGTGACATCCGTGTTTCTACATCTTCCTGACTTAACTTACCTTTCTTCGCAGAGTTGTCGTAGTTTTTACGGATTAATGCCAGACCTTTGTCCAATGCTTCTTGTTTGAGTTCTAGCATGGTGACGGGAATACCGGCATTGGCGAAGTTCATCGCGATACCGCCGCCCATTGTACCGGCACCGATAATCCCGACCGTTTTAATATCACGCACTGGGGTCGACTTATCATAATCAGTCACATGGGATGCAGCGCGTTCAGCGAAGAAAAAGTGCTGTTGGGCACGAGCTTCTTTAGAGCGCATACATTCCATAAACAATTCACCTTCTCGGACTAATCCATCGGCAAAAGGTAATTCAACCGCGGCTTCGACCGTTTGGATACAGCGTTCTGGGGCAAAAAATCCTCTGGCGGATTTAGCTAGACCTTGACGATATTGAGCAAACAATTCTGCCGGTGCGCTAGCGGGATCGATCTTAATGTCGCAGGTTTTCTTGATTTGCGCGCCATCAGCGATGACTTTTAGCACAAAGCCCATCGCTGCTTCTAATAGTTCTTCTGGTTTGTCGACGACTAGATCAAAGACACCGGCTAACTTGGCTGCTTTAACCGGACGTCCTGTTACGATCATGTCTAAGGCTTTAGCAACACCCGCCAGGCGAGGTAGGCGCTGAGTTCCACCAGCGCCGGGTAAAATCCCCAAATTCACTTCGGGTAAGCCCACTTTATTCGCGGCAAAGGTCACGCGATAATGACAAGACAAGGCAACTTCAAGTCCACCACCAAAGGCGGGACCATTTAAGACAGCGATAACAGGCTTACTCGCGTTCTCAATAATGTCTAAAACCGACGGTAAGGGCGGCTCATGATCACCACCGGCAAATTCACTGATATCAGCACCGCCGGAAAACAACTTCTGTTGTGAAGAAATAACAATCGCTTTTACGGAATCATCACTCAAAGCAAGCTTTAGACTATCAATTAAACCTACTCTGACAGCCTTAGACAAAGCATTAACCGGTGGATTCTGCATATAGAGCAGGGCAATATTACTTTGGGTCTCATATTTTACTGCGTCAGTCATAAACACCTCTTACCAGATCAATTTAGGGTGTGATACTAGGCCAGCTGTATTAATCATCCAAATTTATTGGTTTTATACAACTTTATAATTAAAATCTATAGAGCTGCATCTATTTGAAACATTGAATTATTCATGGAATCGATAATATTTCATCAATGGGGGCTAGTTGACTTTTATTGCTTCATTTGGTGTTCTATGCAATTGCGATAGTTGTTAGTACTCAGCTTACACTCCATTTACAAACCGGGAAGGCCTGCCGTGAAATACCTCAGAACTCCAGATACTTGTTTTGCCAAGCTAAGCGGTTACGATTTTGCACCTCATTATATGTCCGTTGACGATAGCGAAGGCGGGGAACTGCGCCTGCATTATTTGGATGAAGGTCCCACAGGCGGTGAAATTATCCTAATGCTGCACGGCGAACCGTCCTGGAGTTACCTGTATAGAAAGATGATCCCCATCGCCACTGCGGCGGGTTATCGGGTGATCGCACCGGATTTAATTGGTTTTGGTCGCTCCGATAAACCAACACTACGCAGTGATTATACTTACCAACGCCATGTCGACTGGATAAGAGCGGTACTGTTTGAACTGAAGCTGAGCAACGTTACTCTGGTTTGTCAGGACTGGGGAGGATTGATTGGCTTACGTTTATTAGCCGAGCACCCTGAATTTTTTTCACGAGCGCTTGCCGCCAATACCATGTTGCCCACCGGGGACCATGCTGCTGGCGAAGCGTTTTTAAAGTGGAAAACCTTTTCACAAGAGGTAGAAGTGTTTCCTGTTGCCGGTATCATCAAGGGCGCAACCGTTAGCGAACTGTCGCCAGAAGTAATTGCCGCTTACAACGCGCCCTTCCCAGAAGAAAGATATAAGGAGGGCGTGCGCCAATTCCCTTTATTAGTGCCCGTTACCCCAGATGACCCTGCCAGCGAAGCCAATAGAGCTGCGTGGGGCAGCCTGCAAAAAATGACTAAGCCTTTTCTTACCGCCTTTAGCGACTCAGACCCGGTCACTGCCGGTGGTGATAAGTTTATGCAAAAGCTTATTCCAGGTACTCAGAATCAAAACCATACGACGATCATTAATGGCGGACATTTCTTGCAAGAAGACCAAGGTGAAGAATTAGCCTCGGTACTCGTGCAGTTTATGCAAGCTAACCCTATTTAATATTTAAATAACACAAGCGAGAGAAAATGGATTCATTATTAGATTTTAGCGACCAGGTGGCATTGATTACCGGTGCAGGCAGTGGTTTTGGTCGTTTACTTGCAATCGGCCTAACGGCTCGCGGCTGTAAACTGGTGCTCGGCGATATTAATGAGGGCAGTTTGCAAGAAACCGTCGCCTCTTTGCCAAGTGCAACCGGACAAGTCATCGCCCAGAAGTGTGATGTGGCAAACGAGCAAGATTGCAAGGCCATGGTTGACTCCGCCATCGGCAATTTTGGCAAATTGACGATAGCGGTTAATAACGCCGGAATCGCCCATAGCAATATGCCGATGCACACCATTGACGAAGCAACACTTGATCGCCAAGTAGACGTCAATTTTAAGGGGGTAATGTTTGGTATGAAGTACCAAATCGAAGCGATGCTTAAACAAGGTAATGGTCATATATTGAATGTGAGCTCTCTGGCTGGACTCGGCGGTGCGCCCAAAGGTGCAGCTTACGCTGCCGTCAAACACGCGGTGATTGGCTTAACCAAAACAGCCGCTATTGAGTATGCCAGAAAAGGCATACGTGCCAATGCCATATGCCCGTTTTACACTCCAACCAACATTCTAAATCTTGATGGACCAGTTACGCAGGGCACCCTAGATCAAATGGCAGTAGGCTGCCCCACAAAACGACTAGCCGAGCCTCAAGAAGTGGTCAACACTATGATCTTGATCCTGTCACCTGGAAATTCTTATATGACCGGGCAATCCATCGCAGTAGATGGTGGCGTCACAGCCTGGTAACAAGTCTTTTCTAACCAACAATTGATAATCACAAACACCTAAGGATAATACTATGCAAGCACTGATGATGAAGTCTCAGTTGATGATATCTTCGATATTTAGACATGCGGAAAAAAACTTCCCAGATACAGAGATTGTCTCGGTCACTGCCGATAACCCAAGGCATCGCCATAGCTATAAGGACTTTGCCAATCGTACTCGTCAGCTAGCCAATGCCCTGCAACGTTTAGGCGCTAAATTTGGTGACCGCATAGGCACCATGGCCTGGAACGACTATCGTCATTTAGAACTGTATTACGCGGTCTCGGGTAGCGGTATGGTTTGCCACACTATCAACCCGAAATTATTCCCTGAGCAAGTCACCTATATCATCAACCACGCAGAAGACCGATTTGTCTTTGTGGATTTATTGGTGATGCCCTTAATTGAGGCACTGCAATCGCACCTAGGCAAAGTAGAAAAATTTATCGTTTTGACTGATAAAGCCCATATGCCGAAAACCTCTTTAAGCAATGTGATGTGCTACGAAGATTTAATCGCCTCCGAGTCAAACGAGTTTGAATGGCCGGAGTTCGATGAATATACCGCCAGCAGCATGTGTTATACCTCAGGTACGACCGGCAATCCAAAAGGCGTGGTCTACAGCCACCGTTCCTGTGTTTTGCTTGCACTTGGAGGTTCCTTGCCAGATGCGAGTGCTTGCTCAAGCAGAGATGTTATATTGCCGATTGTTCCGATGTTTCATGTTAATGCCTGGGGCGTGCCTTACGCCGGCTTAATGGTGGGTGCCAAATTGGTGTTCCCAGGTCCTAAAATGGGCGATGGTGAGACCCTGCAATCTCTGATTGAGACAGAGAACGTCACCACCAGTTCAGGGGTTCCTACCATTTGGTTGGGCTTGCTGGATTATTTGGATAAAACAGGTAAGAAAATCTCTTCAATTCAGCGTTTAGCGGTCGGCGGTGCGGCTTGCCCCCGGACCATTATTGAACGATTCAAAAATGACCACGGTATTATGGTACACCAGGGTTGGGGGATGACTGAAACCAGCCCACTTGGCACTGTTTTTAGCCTGTTAGCGGGCATGGACGATTTAACTGACGAACAAGTCACCGACCTTCAGCTATTGCAGGGCCATGGTGTATACGGCATTGAGATGTGCATCGTGGATGAAGACAATAAGCAACTGCCTTGGGATGGCGTGGCGTTTGGTTCGTTGAAAGTGCGAGGGCCGTGGGTGGCAAGTGCCTACTATGGCATGTCCCAGGAACCCGGTTCTGAAGGCTGTCCGGTGGATGACAAAGGCTGGTTTGATACCGGAGATGTCGCCACCATAAACCCACAAGGATTTATGAAAATAACCGACCGTACTAAGGATGTGATTAAGTCTGGTGGTGAGTGGGTCAGTTCGATTGATATTGAAAATGCTGCGGTCAGTCATGATGCGATAGCTGAAGCCGCTGCTATTGGCCGTTATCATCCGCGGTGGACAGAGCGTCCATTGCTAGTCGCGGTGTTGCAACCAGGATCCAGTGCCACGGCAGCCGAGATATTAGCCTTCCTCAAAGACAAGCTGCACAAGTGGTCGTTGCCAGATGATGTAGTATTTGTCGAAGAACTGCCCCACACAGCGACCGGTAAACTGAACAAACTTGCCCTGCGCAAGTCTCTTGAAGACTACCAATTCCCTTCTGCGGGGTAATCTGCGCAGTACCTATTTAATACCAATCGCCATAAGTAATTATCCTCTCAGCGAGATTTAAAGCCGCTTAATCAAGGTGCAGGAATAGTGGTGCTCTTTCAAATTCATGCAACGCACAGTAAGCTGCTTTAAACCTCGCCCTATCCGGCTGGCACTATTGCCATGCAAACACCTTATTTTAAAAAGTTTGGTTTGGATCTCAGTGCCTATTATGCCATTCCGCCTTGATATGTGATCAGATATTTAGGTGGATTGGTATTATCCAGGCACCCTAAATATCTCCGCCACCCCTTAACGTTAAGTTCAAACAGGCGGATTTTGTATTCAAAAATGTATTTTGGGCGTTGGGCTTTCCCAGCGAAGATTTTTCTTTGGTAAACTGTGCTCTTATCTATCAGGCGCAGCTAGCGTCTATTGAATGTTCTGCAGATATTCAGTCATATCGATAGATGTTAATGGTTTACTAAAAAAGTAGCCCTGGATGATGTCACATTCCATCTTGCTCAGAATGTCGGCCTGAGCCTGAGTCTCAACACATTCACCAACCACCAATAAATTAAGACTTTTGGCTAAAGTAATGATTGACTGCACAATGCCATCATTAGCCTGACTTTCACCTAAACCTTGAATAAAGCTGCCGTCTATTTTTAAGGTGTTAACGGGCAAGTCACGTAAATAGCTAAGACTTGAGTAGCCCGTACCAAAGT
>JAWUXW010000050.1:0-10322 GCA_034111125.1 Paraglaciecola sp. | reverse complement strand
GAGGTCTTATGAAAAGAATTTTATTCGCATGCTTACTCATAATATCGACAGGCTGCAGCTCTGTGCAGGCAGTCGATGCCATGGCTGGCAGCAACGATCAAGTTGATCCCCCTATATCGCCATTACAGCAAAAAGTTTGGTCCCATGGCGCTGTTGATTGCAGCTCAAATGTTGAGCCGGCGATTGAAATTTATCAATACGATCAATCCAGTTACATCCTTCGTCAAAACAAATGTCTGAACTTTGAAGCCCCTTTCATCTATCTACTGATCGGAGATGACAAAGTGCTGGTGCTGGATACCGGCGCGCCTGAAAGCGCGGCAGATTTACCTCTGTATAAAACGCTACGGGCTTTGGTCAATCAACACTCAGAGCAAAGTGTAAAAAATGACAAAGAGTTGTTAGTTATTCATTCCCATAGTCACAGCGACCACCATGCTGGTGATGCTCAATTCAAAGGACAAGCCAATGTCACACTGATAGAACCAAATAGTCAGGCCATATCTGAGTTCTTTGCTTTTGGTCAATCGCCCGATGGCGAGGTTAATATTGAATTAGGCGGCCGCAAGCTAAGCATCATTGCAACCCCAGGGCATCAGGAAGACGCAATAGCCGTTTACGACCCACAGACGCAATGGCTGCTGACCGGCGATACGTTTTATCCGGGCTATGTGTACGTTAAAAATTGGAATAACTATAAAAATAGCATTACACGCCTGGTTTCATTTTCCAGAACCCATGAAGTCAGCGCGGTATTAGGCGCACACATTGAAATGACCGACCAGGCAGGTAAATATTATGCAATAGGCACCATTTACCAACCCCATGAAGCCTCTCTTGTTTTAATACCAGAAGACTTAGTTGCTTTGGATTCACAGCTCAAGAAAACACAGCAGCCCCAAGAAATCGTAATGAATAAATTTATCGTCGCACCCATGAGCGGATTGCAAAAAACAATCAGCAGTATCGCCAGTTGGCTTTTTCAGTAACTTAAAGAGGCAGGTTAAATAAGGGGGGCACCTAGAGCCGAGGAGCAATTAAAAGCGGTAGTTGTACCAGCAAAATGATTTAACTTTGTTCTGAGCCCAGTTTTAGGTAATCAAGTCACAGCGCTGCTATATGGGATAAAGTTTCAGGGTATGACTTTACCAATTTAAGTAGCGTAATCGCTTGGCCGTTGGGTACACTTCGTCCTTGTTCCCAGTTTTCTAATGTTCGCACAGATGTATGTAAATAATTAGCAAATACACCACGAGACATATTAAATTGCTCACGAATTGACAATATTTCACTCGGTGAAATTGCTAGCTCATCGGTAATTTTTATTTCGTGCGTCTTTAGAGTCAACTTTCCTGCGCTATATTCTTTTGCTTCATTAAGAGCAGTACTTAGCTCTGTAAATAAATCACGCTTGCTCATTTTTCCAAACCTCCATAAAGCCTTCAAATAGTTTTTTCTGAGCGTTTGTCAAATCTGACATTTCATTTTCATAGTGTACGCTGTTCACGTACAGGTGACAAAGCAGCTCTGAATTATAATAGTCGTCAGGAGGTATTTAGTCTCTGTCTTGAATGTTCACTGTCTGGTAGATTTAGTCGCTTTTTTTAGAGGAAGTAGTGTGCGGTAAATAAATGCAAGTTTAGCCACTAGTTCTTAGAAATAGCTGGCGAACCTAGAGTCGAGAGAAAATTAAAGTGATAGCTACTCCACCGAAAGAAATTCAACTCGCAGTTGCCCTTGATATCGAGCGTTCCGCCATGGCAATCCGGGATCATAACTTAAGCGCAGAACCAAGAAGCAGTCATTATCAAACCTCCTCATCCATCTGTATTGCCTCAATATTAATGATGTTTGAACGATTAAGGGTGATTTTAAAACGCTGTATTTGTTGTTTATGTTGCTTATCCGTTTGCATTAAAACCACATTTATTTGGTAACGACGTTCAACAGCTTGTTTTACTATTTTATTGCCATCGGATGAATATAAACGGCCTTCACCTTTTTTAAGAAAGCGAATAAAGGGGGTTAAGTTAAAATAAATACGTTGTTGAATTTCATCGTAGCCCGGTAAAAAGCTTTTTACATTGACCTTAGTCTCACTGCGAAAATGCAGTAATTGTGCTGCCTGCTTGTTCTGTTGTCGCCGGGTTTGAAACAAACTATCTACTTGTTTTGGCAGGTCTTTATTACGAATGTATTCAAGCCAAATAAGTTGACTAGCCACGCGGCTTTTATTGACACTGTGACTATAAATGATTTTCCATTTGGGCAGACCTTTTTGAATAACGCGCCAAATAACCCGGGTAATATCGTCCTTAAATATCTCCCTTAAACCGTAAATAACTCCCAACATGCCGACCAATGCAATCGTCACTTCAGTAAAATTAGTACGAGCATTTAACACCAGCACCATAACAAAGGCCATAATAATGGCCGTAACTGTGCCACGTACTATGCGGTTTAAATAGGTATTGAGGTTTTTAACTTCTTTTTGAAATACCACGCCGTACTCGATCAATCGTTGCAGCAAGCGCATTTTATTAGTAATGCGATTGGGGTCAGCTAAGGTGACTTGTGAGTTATATCGATTATCTTCGCGGTATTGCTTTTCACTGCGACATAGCTCAAGCAAGAAGTTTCTTTCACTGGTAAAATCACTACTTTTGGGGCCTCTTGATACCAGTTTTAAAAATGATTGCTCCACCTGCCAACTAAGGTAGTTGTCGGCATTTTCAAAATAAGCTCTGAGTTTTTTATCTGGAGGAGTATATCTCCTTAGCTTTTTGAGTAAGCCAGCAATTTGCTCTGCCAATACAATGGCTTGCGGATAAAAATCTTCGCTTTCTTTAAGCTTAATGGTTTGCTTTATATCCGTATCCAAAGCAATACGAATTTGATAAGAAAACAGATTAAGGTTTAAGCGGTAGTCACTTTGCTCCCCTTTGGTTTGGCTAATAAAGCGACTTCGTACCAAAGGTAAATGAAGTTGGTCAGAGTAATAAGCACTGTGGCTTTGTATACTACTGTGAAAGTAATTCTCTTCTGGCAAGGTTTTAGGGCTAATGCCCATTTCAACCGGTAAGGAGAAATACAGATCAAGCCTCTGCTGGTCACTAGGCAATAACTGGTAACTGACTTTTATGGAAAGATTTTCGTCCTGGGTAAGTTTGGTATTGTTCAATTATATTTACTGCTCACTGTCGATTATATTGCCAAGCCAAAATCGACTAATTATGCCTTATTTTTAGCGGATTACCCACATTGATTAGCCATGATAATTTGCATTGATAAGCTAAGGCTGCTGCATACTCCTGATTAGCAAATTCAGTATCTGCTTAACAGGAACGACTTCGTTGGCAAGGCATGTGTTGCGCAAGCAGTCTGTTGTAATTGCTAGTCGCAATGCATGGGCATCGCTTACCGTAATGCATTATTTTTTTCGATGGGTATCCTTGGCCCACGGCCTGCTTTGAAGTGTTTACATTAATTTAAATCATTTCTGGGTAAGCTACTCAATCTCATAAATAACTGGCGAACTTAGAGTCGAGGGAAAACTTGGTCAGACATGTTTTCTATAGTCCATGTTTTGATGCAAAATCCGTATAACAACAATGCCGTTCTTTGTGAGTTTGTAAAACACAATGTGGAACGTTACAAGGTGGGCATATAATCCTTTGCGCACGTGACTATAATCTGCACCAAGCTTAGGATTTTCAACAAGTGTATTAAATGTAGCATCTATGTCCAGAACGTATTGTTTTGCGCGAACAGTCCCTCAATGTTGAAGGCTATAATGATAAATTTCTTCAACATCTTTTTCAGCGCGTGGCCTAAGCGTTATTGTCCTATTGGTCATTAGACCTGCTATTTATCCGTGAAAGAAAGTCGTGGGCGTTCCATGTCACGGGGTCGCCACTGTGTTCACCTTCATCAATTAAAGCGCGTAATTCCTCCAATTTGGATGTGGCCGACTTTTCCTGCAATAGCCGTAATCCTTCACGCACAACTTCGCTCGCTGTACGGTAACGCCCTGTTTCAACAAGTGCGGCGACGAATTCGCCCAATTCTTTCCCAGGGTCTATTGTCATAGTCCTAGCCATGAATGCTCCTATTTGTAAGATATATTCTTACATTTTATTTTAGAGCAAAATATAGACAAAGCAAAGAAAAAACGACATGTGTTAGTTTTTTGCGCGCAACAGCTTGCAGGAATTTAACTGTCGTTAATGCCCCCAATTATTTATGAGATTTAGCAGGGTGAAACTGGATCCTTTAGAGGCACGGCTTCGCCCAGTTGAACATCTCGACAAGCGACCGTCATGGAAGGCGGAAGGTAGAACAATGCAGGAGCAATTGTCGAGACGTCGAGATTGGGTGAGGATCATCATGGGCGTGTGATTGACCAATTAGCAGGGGTTGCATCAGCCTCAATTTACTTATTCGTTGTGCGCTCCCTGCTCCCAGCGCACTGCGACTCAATTTACATTCATGTAAATTGCCCTACTAAATATCATAAATAACTGGCGAACGCAGAGTCGAGAGCAAAGAAAAGCAGTGGCTGCGCCGCCAAAAGAGCTGTAATTTTTTTACCCTTAGTTACTTTTTGAAAATCATCAATCTTCCACCTGGTTTTTAAGGCCCGTTTTTGTATTTATCGTATGAGTTTCCGATATAACTATTTTCTTAAGTCGGATAAGTGCTATTTATTTGACATTGTGAGGTGTCTAACTTATAAGTGTAAACTGATATAAAAAATCAGCTATATCTAAAAAGTGGGCCAAATTCGATTTAATGAATATTTCCGATTACAAATCTGGTGGGTACAAGCAAGGTTATGATTATAGTTATTTCGTACCTAGTAAGATAAACCACACTTGGGTTTTGTCAGATCCACAAATACAACACTTGTTGGGCGAAGCCGATAGGGCTGTCGGTGCACTGTCGGCATATTCTGAAGCTGTCCCAGACATTGATTATTTTATTCGTATGCACCTTAGTAAAGAGGCAACTCAATCAAGTCGAATAGAAGGTACAACGACTAATATAGAAGAAGTGTTTTTTGACGAACAAGACATTGATCCTGATAAGCGTGACGACTGGCATGAAGTAAAGAATTATATCACTGCCGTTAATGATGCCATCTCCAGGCTGGATGAATACCCGTTTTGTAATCGCTTATTAAAGGATGCGCACAAAACTCTGATGCAGGGTGTTCGAGGTCAAAATAAGTTACCAGGTGAGTTTAGAACTAGTCAGAACTGGATAGGCGTTAGCTTGAAAAATGCGATATTTGTGCCGCCTCATCAAAGTTTAGTTGTCGAGTTGATGAGTGATCTAGAGATGTTTCTGAATAATGAATTTAGCGCTCCACATCTAGTCAAAATTGCGCTTGCTCATTACCAATTTGAAACAATCCACCCCTTTCTCGATGGTAATGGAAGACTAGGGCGGTTGATGATTGCGCTCTATCTTTCAAACTTTAAGTTGTTATATAAACCAGCTCTTTATCTTTCCGACTATTTTGAAAGAAACAAAACAGAGTATGTAGATCGGATGATGGTGGTAAGACAGTCGAATGACATCAAAGGATGGCTTATATTTTTTTTACACGGAGTGCTTGAAACTGCGCAGAACTCTATGCAGGTTCTTAGGGAGGTCGTAGCACTTAGAACTAGGTTAGAGGGGACATTCTTGCCTCAATTTAGCCTTCGTAGACAAGAAGGTGCCCAAGCTCTTATGAAACACTTGTACCAGACACCAGTGGTGACAATTAAAGGAGTTGCCGAGTTGCTTGATATTAAAGTCAACACAGCAGCATCGCTGATTAAGGACTTTGAAACGCAGGGTGTGTTGACTCAATTGACGTCTAAAAGACGTAACCGTACATTTAGTTTCAGTGAATATATGAAGATATTTGAACGAGAAATAGGATTGGATAATAATCCTAGTGATGACTCTACCCGAAAAAACACCCCGGCGGATACCCCGGCGGATACCCCGACGGATACCCCGACGGATACCCCGACGGATACCCCGACGGAGCTCTATCTAGGCGTGCAGTTACCAGATTGGAAGGTCAAGCAGTTAGTCACTAGATTTTCTGGTGTGTTAAGCCGCGCAGAAATTCAGTCGTTGCTAGAGCTCAAAGATACAGAACATTTGCGCAAGCAGTATACGTTGCCTTCTTTAAGAGCTGGATATATTGAAATGACCTTGCCAGATAAGCCATCTAGCAAACTGCAAAAGTATCGTTTAACGGCCAAAGGAATAAGTTTGCAAGAGTATTTGACTAAATGATCGGGAATGTTATTCAAACTTATATTTGTACACGCTCGCGGTATGTGGAAGCAGCCCTGAACAAACTCAATTGACTATTCTGCCTATAGCTGCCCTATGTCTTGCAAATAAAGAGCGAGCCTAGAGTCGAGGCAAGATCAAAAACAGAGGCGACAACGCCTAGTGAAGTCTAATAAGGTTCTCCCCGGCATAATGCTTAAAGCGAGAGGTGGCACTAACATTTGCAGAACTTACCGCTAATTGGATTTCATGTTACACCTTTCAATTACAAATTAATCTGAATAAAATCAGTCAATTAAAAGTTTTTTGAGTTGTCTGAAATTTATCATGAGTGGCTTATTAATTCCGTTAATTCCCATTTAGTCACGAGTTAATCCCAATTTAATCAAAGTATTAAAGGTTTTTTAAGTATCAGGAATTTGGCCCGATTGCCTTGTTAATGCTCAGGTATTTGTTAATTTTGATTATCTACCAATTTCGATTGGACGAAGCCTCACTTTCATTTGGACGAATATCAACTTACACTTGGACGAACGATTGTAATAACTGATGAATACCTCTATGTATCACCGATATACTGCAAGCGTATTACTTGAAGCGTTGCAAGATTCACCCGTCATACTAATTCATGGCTCGCGCCAATGTGGCAAAACCACACTGGCACAAAGTATCGGTGAACAACATGGTTATCACTACATCAGTTTTGATGATAATAACCAATTACAAGCTGCCAAAACTGACCCTGTTGGGTTCATACAGAGCCTTCCAGAAAAAATCATTCTTGATGAAATCCAACGAACGCCTGAGTTGTTCACATCCATTAAGGCCAGTGTTGATCGAAACCGAAAGCCCGGGCGTTTTATTCTGACGGGTTCGGCCAACGTATTACTGTTACCGCAACTGGCAGACTCTTTGGCGGGCAGGATGGAAATTATTCATCTGCGTCCCTTGGCTCAATGCGAAATTGCAGGTCAAAAGCCAGTCATTATTGAGCAGTTATTTAGTGGAAATTTCGGCACCGCGCTTAATAAAAACAGTTATCCGCGATTGGGAAAATCGTTGGCTGACATTATTAGTCAAGGTGGCTACCCTGCAGCCATCAAGCGCAACACAGCTAAACGTCGTATGACTTGGTATCGTGATTACATTCGCACCATTATTCAGCGTGATGTACGAGACATTGCCAGTATCAAAAACCTTGACATACTGCCCAGACTTTTGGCCTTGGCTGCGAGCCAAACAGCTCGCTTGTTTAATGCCGCTGACCTGGCTTCTCCTTTTTCTCTCAGCCGGCCAACCATCCGTGAATATTTGGCAGTGATGGAACAAATATTTCTGATCGAACAGCTACAGCCCTGGCATAGCAATCGCTTAAGTCGTCTCATTAAGACTCCAAAAATGCACCTAAGCGATACAGGTTTAACCTGTGCCTTATTAGGCATTAACAGTGAAGCACTGTGGCAAGATAAAGCCTTGCTTGGGCAATTACTGGAAACCTTTATTCACCAAGAGCTCCGTAAATACGCAGATTGGCATAGTGAGACGTTAAGCTTTTACCATTTTCGCAACAAAGACAAAATAGAAGTAGATATCATTTTAGAGCAAGGCAGTAAACTCGCTGGCATCGAAATAAAAGCGTCCGCCACAATCACCCAAAGTGATTTTAAAGGCCTGCTTAAATTAAAAGAGGCCTGTGGTGAAAAATTTGCCGCAGGCCTGGTATTTTATGATGGTGAGAGCATATTGCCCTTTGGTGAACGTTTATTTGCGGTACCAATTTCTATTTTGCTACCGGGAGTTAAGTGATTGGTGCAGGCGGTGCAATTGAACGCAGATCCCATCCAATTATTTATGAGATTTAGCAGGGTGAAACTGGATTATTTAGAAGCACCGCTTCGCCCAGTTGAACAACTTAACAAGCGACCGCCATGGAAGGCGGAAGGTAGAACAATCCAGCAGTACCGGGCTGGCGCTCCTAACTGACAGATGGATTTAGCGGATTTTTATAATAAAGGAAAGCGTAGTAAATATATGCAAATTAACTTACTAAATCTCACCAATAATTGGTGAGCCTAAGGTCGGGGACAATCAAAAGCAGCTACTGCGCCGCCAAAATATATTTAATTTTCTTCTGACCCCTTTGATCTCTGCATTTTAATCTTGCCCTCAATGTTGCAGCATGTTATTAAATGTTTATAAAATATTTAGCAGGTGGCCCCATGTTTTCATCAAGTGAAATACATTCATTGACCGATTTTCAACGCAACGCAAAAATATATGTACAGCGCCTTGCAGATACAAAACGTCCTGAAGTCCTTACTGTTAATGGTGAGGCTCAAGTGGTTATCCAGGATGCGCAGGCATATCAAGAAATGGTCGATTTACTGCATAGTGTAAAGCAGATAAACAAATCCTTGCATGACATTGAAAATGGCAGAGTTAAGCCTTTAGACCAAGCTTTTAAGGACAGTAAGCAACGTTTAGCTGCCAAGTATCCAGATGCAAAAATATAGTGTCATTGTCACAGCAACAGCAGAGTTTGAAATAGATGAATACTTTGATTTCATCGCGTTAGACTCTTTACCCAATGCTATAGCCTGGCACACGAATATTTACGATAAAATAGGCACGCTTTCAGTTTTAGCACCACGTTGCCCTATTGCAGACGAAAATCCGTTTTTTGAATCTGTGATCCATTGCCTGCTGATTGATGGTTATCGTGCGTTATATCGTATAGAAGCCAACGTTGTTGAAGTGCTACACGTCAAACATCCGCGCATGAATCGCTAGGTTTAAGATTAGAAAATTGACTGCCTAGATAATATTTAACCTACCAACTAGCCACGAAGAGATAAGCCAGCATGGTCAGACAGGATCTGATTGGCATCAGTTGCAAAGTGGGCAGTGTGTGGTCAAATTCGCGATATTGGGACGGATTTATTCATTATTGGGACGGCTTAACAGTACCTCTGTGCTCGGCAAAAAGATCATAAACACTTAAGTGGTTGAGTAATAACGATAAAATGTTTATTTAAAACTTGGCACAACATTCGCAATAGTAAGATTAGCAACGATGACTTAAGCAATAACTGATAAGCAGTTATTCAAACAAATTAATTAATAGGAAAATATCATGTTAAACAAATCTAAAATTTCAGCCGTATTACTTACCCTTAGCCTTGCCACTACTGCAACTGTGCATGCCGAAGAAGTGTCACTTGAGGGCTTGATCAGCAACATGCTTGCCCAATCTGTTGCCAGTGTTCAACAAGAACTAAATAACAGTATTCAAGGCGCGGTACTCACAGCAGTAAATGAATTTAACATCTTTGAAGAAGAAGCTTACGCTACCAAGACCAGCATCACAGATTTAAACGCAGATGTTGAAGTAACAGCGAAGCAAGAAGCCGAATAGTAGAGAGTAATAATGTTTGATACATTAAATTTACTCATCCTACTATTGGCCCCAGTGCTTGCCTACACGGCTGGTGCGATGATGTTTTTTGTGTACGAGTTGATACACAAAAATACCGCCCAGCCTGTTTTATAGGCACTACTCACACTTGGTACCAAGCGTTACTTGTAATGTGAACTGCCAAACACACATTGTTCCGATAATTTCCCCCATTCATTATTCGTCACCAAGTCCCATTGCAGCCATGTTATCGAGTCAACAGAACCCCTGATTTTGCTTTTTTTTTGTAATGGAGTAGGGCGCGGTAAATAAATGTAAATTTGACCCACTAATTCTTGCAAATGAAGTTTTAGCTTAGAGTCGAGGCAAGATCAAAAGCAGTGGCGGTAACGCCAAGAGAAGTCTAATAAGGTTCTCCCCGGCATAATGCTTAAAGCGGGAGGTGGCACTAACATTTGCAGAACTTACCGCTAATTGGATTTCATGTTACACCTTTCAATTACAAATTAATCTGAATAAAATCAGTAATTAAAGGT
This sequence comes from Paraglaciecola sp., assembly GCA_034111125.1. Lineage (GTDB taxonomy): Bacteria > Pseudomonadota > Gammaproteobacteria > Enterobacterales > Alteromonadaceae > Paraglaciecola. The sequence goes on along the minus strand of JAWUXW010000050.1, from coordinate 74 downwards.
TTTTTGAGATGTTTTGGATTTATCATGGGTGGCTTGTTAATTGTGTAAAGCCGCGGTACTCACTATCACCGCGG
>JAWUXW010000049.1:0-39710 GCA_034111125.1 Paraglaciecola sp. | reverse complement strand
ATCCAAAGTGATCTGTTTGATAAAGGCTGGGCTTTGTTATCTTCCCAATATAAACAAGAGGTGGCGCTGCCAAAAAACGTTATCGAATTTAGAAAAAAATAATATGGGTGCTGATATTTGTCACAACGAGGTCTACACCCGGTTAAAGCTTGCTATCAGGCGTACATAAGGTTGGCGTTGTCATTATTTCCAATAAGTAGCACTGGCAGCTTATGACGGGCCTTATGAGGTGTTTTTCGTTGCATTATTATCCCCTTGCAGAACTTCAGTTGGTACACCCATGATAGGTTAGTAAACTTAGGCGATCAGATCCGTCATTAAGTAGAAAGTTCCCCCCATCTGATGATTTTTTAAAATAATATCATGTTTTTCATGACTTTAAGTATGATCCCGCCCTGCTTCTTGCTCCTAAATCGCTATGACCACGAACGGCCGTTATTGGCACACAACGGACCGTTTGCGAACAATTTAGATATCTAATGAACCTCATCACCTGGTTCGATATTCAGTAAATTATTTTCGTCATTGGCTATGAAACCATCCTTAATTCGTCGTCTAGCCATCAATTCACCAAATTTTGATTTTAAATCTTTCCACTCGTCTTTAAAGCCCTCAATAAAACCATCGACAAACAGCTCAAGTTCTTCATCAGTATAGGGTGTTTTACGGTCATTAGCGGGGTTCATCCAGTCAGGTTCGTTAGTCATAAAGTGTCTCAAATTAAATAATTTAATAATGAACAATTTATTATAGTCATAAGAAGTACAGGCGATCATTCACCCGGCCGCAGAGTGGCTCCGTTTAACAAACTTATCAATCTCAATTGAGCAGTTGTACTGCAATATTTACATCCCTTATTTATGTGATTAGCTACTCAACAGAGTCAGACCTTGATCTCAGTATGAACGGGAAAATTCAAGCAGTGTTAAACGTAAAAAAGCAGCCTAAAGTAGGCTGCCTTTTGTAAAAATGATAGTACCACCCTTAGCCTACCAGGCTGTATACGGCTCCGCCCAAACCACCGATAACCAATATGACATTGGACAGAAAACCTAGCAAAAAACCTGGGGCTCGGCTGTCAGGGTCAACTACATATTTAAAATAGTAGATGGGTCTGCCGACGATAAATAACACCCCGACAGCTGCGCCTATTGTGGGACTGACAAAACTGGCAAATAACCACAAGGCTGGGATGAAAATAATCAACTGTTCCAGGGTGTTCTGTTGGACTCTATACATTCTCTCCCAGATGGGATGACCAGAAACCGCGGGGGCAATTACCTTATATTTACCGCGACTGAAACCAACACGAAAGCCAAAAAACATATATTCGAGTAATGCGATCAAAATAATAATTGCAGGTAATTCCATGGGATGTCCTTAAAGATAAATGAGGTGAAACTTAGTTGGAGGGCCGGTATTTACCCAGCTCTCATTACGATGGTCAAGTACTATTAATCTGCCCTGGCTGTTGTTCATTCCTGCGGAGCCAGGTTTTTGAGCTGATACAAATATTCAAGTGCTTGTTTGGGACTGAGTTCATCAGGATTAATCTGTTTAAGGCTCAGACGTAGTTCATCAACGGAGCTGAGTAAATCGAGTTGTTGCTCTTGCTTGTGTGCAGCGGGCTTTTTGTCATTAGGCGCTAGGCTCTCCAGTTCATGCAATTTGCGTTTGGCGGCCTGGATCACTCCTCTTGGTACACCCGCCAGTTGTGCCACCTGTAAACCATAGCTCTTGCTGGCAGCCCCTTCTTGCACAGCATGCATAAAGCGAATGCTTTCCTCATGTTCCACGGCATCTAAGTGCACGTTTGCCACTTCTGACATCTGCTCCGCTAGTTGGGTGAGCTCAAAATAATGCGTGGCAAATAAGGTGAAGGATTGCAGTTTTCTCGCTAAGTAGTCGGCGCAGGCCCACGCAAGGGACAGGCCATCATAGGTACTGGTGCCACGTCCAATTTCATCCATTAACACCAGACTATTTGCTGTGGCGTTATTGAGTATATTGGCGGTTTCGGTCATCTCTACCATAAAGGTTGAGCGACCCGAGGCCAGATCGTCAGAGGCACCAATTCGGGTGAATATACGATCGATGGGGCCAATGTTGGCATTCTCTGCCGGGATAAAGCTGCCGATATAAGCCATCAACACGATCAGCGCCGTTTGTCGCATATAAGTGGATTTTCCCCCCATGTTCGGGCCGGTTACCACTAACATTCTGCGAGAATGGTTCATTTCCAATGGGTTGGCAATAAATGGGCTGCTCATTACCTCTTCCACAACCGGATGGCGGCCTTGATCAAAATGAAGACCGCTTTGCAAGGTTAGCGTCGGGCAATGGTAGTTTAAAGTTTCTGCCCGCTCGGCCAGATTAGTTAGCACATCCAGCTCAGCCAGAGCATCGGCACTTTGCATCAAACGATCCAGCTCAGGTAAAAGAATATCGAACAGCTGTTCATACAGCAGTTTTTCCAGGGCCAGGGCGCGGCTTTGGCTGGTTAATACCTTGTCTTCATGCTCTTTTAGCTCGGCGATAATATAACGTTCATTATTCTTCAGGGTTTGACGACGGACATAGTCGGCTGGTACCTGGTCTGCAGAGCTGCGGCTGACCTCAATAAAGTAACCATGCACCCGGTTGTAGCCGACTTTTAGGCTGGCAATACCGGTGCGCTCTTTCTCTCTTTGCTCTAATTCGTCAAGGTAGTCGGTAGCGCCTTTGGAAAGGGCGCGAAGTTCATCAAGCTCTTCGTTATAGCCTTCTTTGATCACGCCACCATCACGGATCAGTACTGGCGGAGTGTCGATAATGGCGCACTCCAGTAAATCACTAAAACTGGGGTACTGACCGATATCATTGGCCAGTTTCATCAAGCCAGAGTTGACGTTTTCAGCCGACTCATCGGTAACAAATGCCTGGATCTCAGGTAATAGGCAAAAGGCCTGGCGCAAACGAGCAAAATCTCGCGGGCGAGCAGAGCGCAGGGCAAGACGAGCCAACACCCTTTGCATGTCACCCACCTGCTTTAAGCTTGTTTGTAGTTGTGGGTAGTCGGTGTTCAACAGTGACTTGATATTTTCCTGACGAGTAGTAAGGGTGTTCACATCTCGCAGGGGGCGGTGGATCCAGCGCTGTAATAAGCGACTGCCCATGGCCGTAGAACTCTTGTCCAATACGCTGGCCAAAGTGTTTTCTAGGCCGCCGCTTAAATTGTGGGTGAGTTCCAAATTGCGCCGTGTAGCGGCATCCATCAGTACAGTGTCGGCATTACTCTCTAGTACAATGCTGCGAATATGGGGCAGGGCGGCGCGCTGGGTGTCTTTAACGTATTGCATGACGCAACCGGCAGCACAGATCGCTATTCCACTGTTTTCTACGCCAAAACCGGTTAGTTCCTTGGTGCCAAATTGGCCATTAAGTTGCTGCAAAGACGTTTGATAATCAAACTCCCACTCAGGGCGACGACGCAGGCCTTTGCGTTGGTCAATTAAGTATAAAAAATCGAATCCCTCAGGATAGAGCAACTCTGCCGGGTTGGTGCGCTGTAGTTCGGCGGCTAAGGCTTCTTGATCGGCCAGCTCACAAATGGCAAAGCGCCCACTGGTGATATCCAGGGTGGCATAGCCAAAGCGTTCCTTGTTGTTGATCACCGCCGCTAGAATATTGTCCTGTCTGTCGTCTAATAAGGCTTCGTCGGTCACTGTGCCCGGGGTGACGATGCGCATGACCTTGCGCTCAACTGGGCCTTTGCTGGTCGCCGGATCACCAGTCTGTTCGACAATGGCGACGGACTGACCCATATTAACCAAACGAACCAAGTAGTTTTCAACCGCATGATAGGGCACACCAGCCATGGGAATGGCATTGCCACCGGATTTCCCCCGAGCCGTTAGGGAGATATCTAGTAGTTCGGAAGCCTTTTTCGCGTCATCAAAAAATAATTCGTAAAAATCTCCCATTCGATAAAACAGCAGGATATCGGGGTGCTGAGCCTTTATGCCCAAATATTGTTGCATCATTGGCGTATGGTTTTGCAAGGATGCGGTGATTGGCACTTGCTCTGAAAAATTATTAGGCGGCATAATGGCAGTACTTATATTATTGTTGTCTGATACATACGGTGTATTGGAAAATGACTCATCAGGCTTAGAGCATGTCACAAAATACAATTTTATTGGCCCAACAATTGGGCGATATCCTGTTGGCTAAAGGTTGGCAGATTAGTTGCGCCGAATCCTGTACAGGAGGTGGCATAGGATACGCCATCACAGAAGTTTCTGGAAGCTCCAAGTGGTTTGAAAGAGGCTTTATCACCTATTCTAACCAAGCCAAGCAAGATATGTTGGGCGTCAGTCCAGTTACTCTTGAACGCTATGGAGCGGTGTCAGCGCAAACAGTTGAAGCAATGGCTGCGGGAGCGGCTAAAGGAGCGGGGGCACAATGCGCTATTGCCGTTAGCGGTATCGCCGGACCTGAAGGAGGCAGTGCCGACAAGCCAGTAGGCACCGTGTGGTTCGCTTTTGCACTGGAACAACAACAGCTTGCAGAAAAACAACAATTTAGCGGTAGCCGACAACAAGTGCGTCAACAAGCCGTTGACTATGGCTTATCCCGCATGTGCACTTTGCTTAGCAAAAAATAGAAATTTAATTATTTTACTTGTAACTGTATAACCATACAGTATACTTTGTGTCAATTACTGTATACAAACTGTGTGGGCAGAAATCTGCAAATCACACCCTACGAACACAAAGGACATTCCAATGGATGACAACAAATCTCGCGCATTAACCGCTGCTCTAGGTCAAATCGAAAAGCAGTTTGGTAAAGGCTCCATCATGAAGCTGGGTGACAACAAAACCATGGATGTGGAGACTATCTCTACAGGCTCATTGGGTTTGGATATTGCCTTAGGTGCCGGGGGGTTGCCACTAGGTAGGGTGGTAGAGATTTACGGCCCGGAGTCCAGTGGTAAAACAACCTTGACCCTGGAAGTGATAGCCGAGGCCCAGCGCAACGGCAAAGTTTGCGCTTTTATCGATGCAGAGCATGCTCTTGATCCCATTTATGCGGAAAAATTGGGTGTTGATATCAAAGAGTTATTGGTGTCTCAGCCGGATACCGGTGAGCAAGCCCTTGAAATATGTGACATGCTGACCCGATCTGGGGCGGTAGATGTGATAGTAGTGGATTCTGTCGCGGCACTGACACCTAAGGCCGAGATTGAAGGAGATATCGGTGATTCACATATGGGCTTACAGGCCAGAATGATGAGTCAGGCGATGCGCAAACTAACCGGTAACCTGAAGCAATCCAATACCATGTTGATTTTCATCAACCAAATTAGAATGAAAATTGGTGTAATGTTTGGCTCCCCAGAAACCACTACCGGTGGTAACGCGCTGAAATTTTATGCTTCGGTTCGTCTGGATATTCGTCGCATCGGTGCGGTTAAAAGCGGTGATGAAATTGTCGGTAACGAAACCCGAGTGAAAGTAGTAAAAAATAAAATAGCGCCCCCCTTTAAACAAGCTGAATTCCAAATCATGTACGGTGAAGGTATCAACAGCCTAGGTGAGTTAATCGACTTGGGTGTGACCCATAAAATGGTCGAAAAAGCTGGCGCCTGGTATAGTTATGGTACTGAACGCATTGGACAAGGTAAGGCCAACTCAATCGCCTATCTTAAAGCCCATAAAGAGATGGCCACTGAACTGGATAAGAGACTAAGAGACTTGCTACTGGCTAAAAATGTCGCGCCTGAAGCCGAAGAGAAAGCAACAGCCGAATAATTTTAGCGTTTCACCTACTTAAAACCTCGCTACATTAGCGGAGTTTTTTGTTGTGTAACAGGCATCTTGAGGTCACCTGGGTATAAGTGGGTATTTTTTTGTAGCGCTGTAAAACCAGTTTATATTCGACTGCCAAAGGCAATGTTGTATCCTACGGACATGTTTGCCGTTGAAGGTAGTTATGCCAACGTCTCGTCCTTTTTTTTGCGCTTATACATGCTTAACAAGTATCTGCTTACCGGCCTTATTTCATTGTCGGTCAACGCCTGCGCGCTTTACCCCGACAACAGCGAGCATCATAAAGTTGAACCGCCAATAAGTCAGGTTGTAAATATTAAGGACTTGGCGGTTGCCATCGAACAGGCCAGGGCGCTTCCCCTGCGCTCAACCTTGGTGGTATTCGATATTGATGACACCTTGCTAACGGCTACTGAATGTTTTGGCAGCGATAAATGGTATGACTGGCAACGGGGGCGGGCGCTAAGTCCAGATGGTCAGCCTTTAACTATCGCCGAAGCAGATAAGGTTAGTTGCCTGTTTGATACTTTAGGTATCACCTATGAAATCGCCATAAACCGCTCCACTCAAGAAAATATGGCGTCGCTAGTCAAGCAAGTGAATAACGACCTATTGCTTTTAACGGCGCGCTCAGGCGCTTATCGCGCGGGGCAATGAGAGAATTGGACCATAACGGTTTTGATTTTAGCGATAAAGCTTTGCTCAATGCTGATATTGGCTATCACTATGAGGTCAGCCACGATGGACGTAACAGCAGGGTAAGCTATGTGGATGAGGTATTTATGGTGCAAGGTATGGATAACGGCGTAATGCTGCTAGATTTGCTGGCACGCACGGGTCGAGATTATGAGGCTGTGCTGTTTGTTGATGATAAAACCCGAAATATCGACAATATGGCGAGAGCCTTAAAAACTGCTGATATTGATTTTTATGGTTTTCATTACATTAAAATTGATAAAACCGTATCCAATGAAGAAGTGACTCAGGCTCAGGACGCCGCCAGTGGTTTAACCCAGCTGCTTAAACGCCATTTTGTCGAACGGGCAACATTGATGAAGGATGGCGTGTGTGCCTATTGATATATATCCAAGTAACCTCAAGATGCTGGTTCAGAGCTTAGGCATGAATTCAGATTACTCGGGTATAGACTACATGGCCCTTAAAAACCAAATAGAAGTGAGAAGAATTTGTTAGCAAAAATTGGTCGAATGTTGGCTAGCTATTTGGAAAAACCCAGTGCCAGCTATCCGCAACTGGCTACCTGTAAACCCGAGTTAGTCGCAGCCGCTATGCGAGCGGGAGATGTGTTGTTAGTGGATGGCTCCAGTCGGGTAAGTACGGCAATAAAATACCTTACTCAATCCACATGGTCTCATGCTGCTTTGTGTATTGTTGATGATAGCAGTGCCAACGAGCCGGATTGTAACAAGGTAATGTTGCTCGAAGCCGATGTATTGGAAGGGGTGAGGATCGTATCGCTAGACCACTATAGATACTTGCATAGCAGAATTTGTCGTCCCGTTGGCCTGAAGGCTGATGACATCACCCAAGCCATTGAGTTTGCCAAGACGAAAGTAGGGCATCAATACGACACCAAAAATGTCTTCGACCTGCTGCGCTATCTGATCCAAACCCCACCTGTCCCCACTCGTTGGCGCCGCAAAAATGATTGGCCTGGGAAGCGGCGACCCAACGCAGGCCATTTGCAGTTCGCTCATTGCCCAGACATTTCAGTCAATTTATTATCCCATCTTATCGGATGTGTCTTTTCAAGCGGTCAAAAATCGAGCTTACGAGTACCAATACCAATACAACGAAGTACTGCATATCCGTCATCATACCCTTTACGCGCCAAGGGACTTTGATATTTCACCTTATTTTAAAATCATAAAACCAAGCTTAAATGGTATGTTTGACCCTCATAAATTGACCTGGAGTGAAGATCAAAGGGAAGGGTAATCTGTTTTTTTTCGCCATTTCCCGCCCTTGCCTAATCCTTAGCAGTAATCGCTATGGAACTTGAGCCATATCAAATAAACCTTCATCTCTAATACCTGGCATTACCGCTGCCACTATACTTTTTACCCTGCTTTAGCAATTTTTTTGGGGGTGGCTGAAATGCGTTTGCCAATGTTGATTTTATTATGCTTGTGCTGGCTACCTTCTGCAGCCGCAATACAAGGTAAGATTTGGTTGCTGGATATTCGTGGTGCGATTGGGGTCGCGACTATGGAGTATGTGGTATCTGGTATTGATGCTGCCCATGATGCTGATGGGCATTTGATCATCTTGCGTATAGATACGCCAGGTGGTTTGGATAACGCAATGCGACAAATCATCCAGCGCATATTGTCTTCAAACATTCCTATTGTAGTTTATGTCTCACCACAAGGTGCACGGGCGGCCAGCGCGGGCACCTACATTCTGTATGCGGCACATATAGCCGCGATGTCACCAGCCACCACATTAGGCGCGGCGACGCCAGTCCAACTTGGTGGCATTCAAGCACCTACAAAACCTACTGAGCCTGGGGACGATAAGGCACCGACACCCGTCACTGCGATGGAGCGCAAGATAATAAATGATGCTGTCGCCTATATTGAAGGTCTGGCCGACTTGCGGGGTAGAAATCGCCAATGGGCAGCCCAAGCTGTTCGCTCAGCTGCAAGTTTGTCTGCTAACGATGCTTTATCACAACAGGTGGTTGATATTGTGGCCAGTGACATTGATGACTTATTGCAAAAACTAGAAGGCCGCTCGGTATCCGTGAATGGTCAGGATGTCATCCTGGCAAGCGTTAATGTCGACGTTGTTACTTATTCTGCTAGCTGGCGACATGAATTTCTGTCCATTGTGACTAACCCGAATATTGCCTACATACTACTTTTGGCCGGTGCATACGGGCTCTTTTTTGAGTTTTCAAACCCGGGTATGGGTGTGCCAGGTATTATCGGTGCCCTATGTATTCTTATCGCCTTATACGCCTTTCAACTGCTGCCAATTAACTATGCAGGGGCGGGCATAATTTTACTTGGACTAGGTCTCATGGCGGCGGAGGCGATGATGCCCAGTTTTGGCATATTTGGCATTGGCGGCATTATCGCCTTTGTGATCGGCTCAATTATTCTAATGGACACAGCCGAGCCAGCATTTCAAATTGCCACACCGCTTATTGTTGCGGTTGCCATCGGCAGCGCCGGTTTTATTTTTCTGACCATCGGTATGTTATTGAAAAATAGGCGGCGAAAGCCGGTTTCGGGTATCGAAACCTTGGTGGGTCAAACCGCCCTGGTTGAAGCCCTGCATGGGCATCATCCGATGGTTAGATTAGATGGTGAGTTATGGCAGGTTGAAGGCGACACGCCCCTGCAACCTGGGGATCAGGTTAGTGTTTTATCAATGGATGGTTTGACCTTGACCGTTCGCAAACAACCTCCGGAGAGCTATGATGGATAATGTAATTCAGTTTCAGTATGTATGGGTATCTTTGCTGTTTTTGGCCCTGGCCTTGGTCTTTTCCATGTTCAGGGTGCTCAGGGAATACGAACGGGGTGTCATATTTCTGCTAGGGCGCTTTCAAAAAGTTAAAGGGCCGGGGCTGATTATTGTGCTCCCCTTTATTCAACAAATGGTCAGGGTAGACTTGCGCACAGTGGTGATGGATGTGCCCACTCAAGATGTGATATCCCGGGACAACGTCTCGGTCAAAGTCAACGCGGTGGTTTACTTTAAAGTAGTGGATCCGCAAAAAGCCATTATTCAAGTAGAGGATTTTCTGGCCGCCACTAGCCAATTGTCACAAACCACCCTGCGCTCTGTGCTTGGACAGCATGAGTTGGACGAAATGTTGGCAGAACGAGATCAGCTAAACGTCCATATTCAGAGCATTCTGGATAGACAAACCGATGCCTGGGGGATAAAAGTCTCTAACGTTGAGATAAAGCATGTTGATCTGGATGAAAGTATGATCAGGGCCATCGCCCAACAAGCCGAAGCGGAAAGAACACGACGAGCCAAGGTGATCCATGCCCTGGGAGAGCACGAGGCCGCCGAAAAATTGCTTAGCGCAGCAAATGTACTGGCCAAGCAGCCTCAGGCCTTACAATTGCGCTATCTGCAAACCCTTACCGAAATAGCGGGAGATAAGAGCAATACGATTATTTTTCCACTGCCGATGGATTTGTTCGATAACTTGAAAAAGTTGTTGCCCAATAACGAAGTATAAGTAGCGATATGTGTTGCATATTTTGCTGCTCCATTTCCATTGCTACCTAAGTCGAGGTCAGAGCGTTGTGTTTAAGCTTAACAATTCTCGTTTTCTTGCTGTAAAAATCTTTAGCTAACAGTAGGATACTACTCATTATCCAATGTAAGCTAAGGTTAAAAGAAATAAGCAGTAATGATCAAATGATGGACAAGCAGATTAACCAGCAACAGGCCATGCGTTACAGCAGGCAAATTCTATTGCCAGGCTTCGATTTAGACCGCCAAGAAACTCTGATGCAAGCCAGCATATTGCAAATTGGCGTGGGCGGCTTAGGCTGTGCGTGCGCACAATATTTGGTGGCGGCTGGGGTAGGGCGTATCACCCTGATCGATGACGACAGGGTCGAACTTACCAACTTGCAGAGACAGGTACTGCACGGCGAACAGGACATAGGCAAGAGTAAATGTGCCTCAGCTAAAGCCAGCTTAGCTGCGCTGAATAGCGAGGTGGATATTGCACTAGTCGAAGCCCGTCTAGCGGGAAATGAACTAGATCAAGTGATAAAACAGCATGATATTGTGCTTGATTGCACGGACAATCTCCAGAGCCGTAATGAGATTAACCGTTTATGTTTTGTCAATAAAAAACCACTAGTGTCAGGCGCTGCCATCAGAATGGAGGGGCAAGTAATTTGTTTTCAGTCAGGGGAAGAACAGCCCTGTTATCGTTGCCTGAGCCAGTTTTTTGGCGAGCAAAATCTAAGCTGCGTGGAGTCGGGAATTATGTCGCCGGTGGTAGGCATTATTGGTGCCATGCAAGCCCTGGAGGCCATAAAAATACTCACTGGTTATGGCCAGGCCTCTATCGGACGCTTGATGTTGTTTGACGGAATGACATCTGACTGGACAAGTTTCAAAGTGCCCAAGCAAGCTGCATGCCCGGATTGTGGCTAGCTGAATCTTCGGGCCTAAAGGCCCTCCTACAGGTGGAGGGGCGGCTTTTGTAGGACCGCCTTTAGGCGGGAAAATCGACTGAGGTTTAAACCTCAGTCGATACCTTGGCATGCAAGCCAGCCCAACTATCCGGGAACTTGCCTTGCAATACATAGGAAAAGGAAATGAGTTCGGCGATCACATGGTAAAGCTGTTCGGGGATTTCCTGACCTAAGTCTAGTGTGGCCAGAAAGTCACTCAGATAGGGGTCTTCATGGATCAATACCCCGCTGTCTTTGGCCAGGGCGATGATCTCATCTGCCAATTCACCAAAACCTTTGGCGACAATCGTTGGGGCTTGAGATTTTTCCCCTTCTTGAGCATTGCCTTGCTGATACTTGAGCGCAAGGGCGCTTTTATTCTTAGGATTGGTCTTGGCCTTTGTCTGTCCACTTTTGGCGTGCTTGTCTGTGTTATCTGTATTCATAACTTTTTGCGCCTTATGCCTTTGCTTCAAAAACATGATAAGGCCGCTGTTGCAAAGTTTCAGGGATCTTACCTAATTGGCATTGACTCTTTGCCACTTCAATCCCAAGCTCTTGCAAACGCTTGTTAAATAGAGGTAAAAAATTAAGTACTTGATTCCTGGTTTCTTCATTCGAGGCATAAAAATCCACCTCCAAATGATCAGGTCGCAGCCGGGCTTTTGTTAGCAGCTCGCCTACTTCTCCAACACTTAATTTCATAGTCAGATGCCAGGATTTGGCCTGCGTGGCGTCTGCGGATTTTTTTTCACTCGACTGCTGTTCTCGGCGTATCAACAATTCAATATCCTTCACTTTGTCACCAAAGGCACTGGGCAGGGTGTAGTAAAAACTATCTTGCCCTTGGATCGCCTGCTCAGCATTGCCTAACTTGCTCGCCTGATGCCCTGAGAGAAGTCGGCCAATTTCTCTTAGTAGCTGATGCTTTTGCTCAAGTTGAAAAAAATCTGCCAGTCCTCTGGCGGCTTGGGGTGGCGCGGGACCCTTAGTTGCTCCTGTGATGATAGGACCGAGGACTTGAGAAAGACGTTCTTGTTGTCCAGGTTGATTACGCAGTAAACGAGACGCCAGGGATATTTGGATCAGAGCAACGAGGCCCCCTAACAAACCCTGGCTTGCCGGCGGTGCAACTAACAGTGCAGCCGATACATTCAATGCTGGGGAGTTTAAGAGCTGACGAATTTGACTGGCATCTTGCTCCTTACCCTGGGGCAGAGCTTGTTTGATTTGTTGGCCTATTGTGTCGATAAATTCTTTTAAAGGGTGATCCTTGCTAAGTTGTGGATCACTTATTGCCCTGTCGATTTTCTGTAAGGTCTCTGCTGGCAATTCAGCTTTAGCTTGCACGACTCTTAACAAGCTATGAATTAACTTTAGGCTGCCTGCTTTTAGCTCAGGGGTTAATTTTGCCAACTGCTCAGCCAATATAGGCTGCTGGGGGACGAATGAATTTGAGACATCAACTGGAGCTGACGGGGCGGTGAGTTTCGCATTCCGCTGGGCTTTGCCTTCCCGAACAGTATCCAGTGGCGTATTTTCTAATAACAGTTTACTGATAAGTTGTTGCAGCGGCAATTTGAGCGGCGCCAAAGCCGCGAGAATCTCCTTAGTCACGGCCAGTTGCCCAGTGACCCTTGGACTTTCAGCCAGTAGTTCAAACTTGCCATTGCCGGCTGAGTGCAAACCAAGTTTTTCGCTTGAAACCTGGCTGAGTTTACTCAGGAGGGCCTCCACATCTGGCAAGGCCTTTGATTGCAATTGTCTAATCACCGTATCCAGCGGCAATGACACCACTTGTGATGCCTTTGAGGTAGATGGCGTCTGGCTCAATAATGCCTTAAGTACACTACCTGCCTGTTCAGCAGGAATGATAAGTAGTGGTGCCTTTGGCACATTTATTGTTGTAGCTTGTCCTGCCACAGCTTGTCCTGCCACAGTTTGTCCTGCCACAGTTTGTTTGGCTGAGTTCGCGCCAGTGCCGTCAAGGCTAGGTTTGTGAGGTGAACTTAACTTAGATCCTGCCTGCGCTGCGCTGGAAATTTTGACATGCACAGCATGATTGTTTGCACCTTGTGCTGCCACCTTGGTTAATTGGGCTTGCCAAATCTGGCCCTTAGCGCTGAGTGCAAGTTGTATGTTATCACCGGCTTTAAATGGCAGTTGGGTGCCAACTGGGACCTTTAAATATAGGGGCTGAGCCTGGCCACTTAGTTTTAATAGCAGTTGATTATTAACCAGCGACTCCACCTTTGCATTGACTAATAGGGGCTTTAGGCTACTGCCTTCAGCTCCGGTGGATTGGCTGGCAATAGCTAAAGCCTTGCTGAGTTGATTGGCTGGCAGTTTGAGTAGGGCTTGAAGTTGCGCTTCACTTAAGGCAATAGTGAGCTGCTCTGGCTTTTGTGAGCTTGAAAAAAACTGCAGAACGAGCGGTTGTTGCCTACTGAACTTGAGGGAATAGCTTTGGTTGGACTGTAGTTGACCTTGCAACTGAGTCTTGGGTAATTCAATGTTTCGCCCCCGGGCAGGGCCGGGCAAAGAAAGGCCAATCAGGTTGCCGCTTAGGTGCTTGACAATCACCTCAACCCCGAGTTTTGCCACCGTCGACTGGGGCACTAACTTAGTCAATTGACTAAGCGCCTGAGTAAGTTGTAGTGTGGAGGAGGATGAAATATCTGACATACGAGCTTTATCGGCAAAGGCTGGCAATACTTAGTATGGCCACATCTTATACCCAAATCACCTGATGATGCATGTTTCAATGTAGCAAGGACGGATGGGCAGTGGTGTTAAAGTGCTTAATATGCTCTGAGCCATTCTAAGTATTGATGCACGGTACTTGAACACACTTACTTACGTCAAAATGTTATTATTTCCCGCTGAAACAGCTATCTTCGCTTGGTTTGACGATATTCCATGTGATATTATCGCCTCAGTTTTTTTGCCTCTAAGGAATGTTTTTGACGGTACTTTCTGCCCATGATTTGTCTGTGAGTAAGCGAGATAGATTGTTGTTTGATAAGGTGAATTTTACCGTTGTTCAAGGCGAGCTACTTTATATTCGAGGGCCAAATGGTGCCGGTAAAACCAGTTTACTAAGAGTACTGACGGGTTTGGTTGAAGCAGACGAAGGTCAGGTCCAGTTCCTGGGAGAAGATATTAAGCAGATTCGTGACAGTTATTATTCGCAGCTTATTTACTTTGGTCACAACCTGGGGGTAAACACTAGCCTCAGTGGAGTTGAAAACCTGAAGTTTTGGTGTCAGCTGCATCAGATTGATGTGGCAGAGCAAGAGATATATCGGGTACTCGCTTCCTTGAGTTTGATTGGCCTGGAAGATTTGCCAGTGGGCAATTTATCCGCCGGACAACAGCGCCGGGTCGCCTTGGCCCGCTTTTGGTTAAAGTCCAGCGCGGTTTTATGGATTTTGGATGAACCTTTTACCGCCCTTGACGCAGAGGGTATTGCGCTACTACGAGAGCGACTATTACAACACTTGGCCCAACAAGGCTCGGTGATCATGACCTCTCACCAGCTATTGGACATAGATTATCCGACCAAAGAGTTAGTCTTGGAGTACAGAATTTGAACGGCCCTTTACGGGCCTTGCTAAAGCGAGATTTGGCCTTAGCCTATCGCCAGCGCGCAGAGCTCATGCAGCCAATGATGTTTTTTTTATTGGTCATCAGTCTGTTTCCACTGGGCATAGGACCAAGCCCGGACACCTTGCAGAAGGTGGGGCCTGGGGTGATATGGGTGGCAGCAATATTGGCTTCTTTATTGGGCATGGAGCGATTATTTAGAGACGATTATCAAGATGGCTCTCTGGAGCAGCTGATACTTTCTAGTACTCCCCTGCCACTGGTGGCTTTGGTTAAAGTTTTTTCCCATTGGCTTAGCAGTATCCTACCTTTATTGGTTTTATCACCATTATTGGCCTTATTTTTGAATTTAAGCCTAGAGATGTACTGGACTTTGTTGCAAACCCTATTACTTGGCACACCTCTGCTCAGTTTAGTGGGTGCCATAGCGGTAGGCTTGACGGTTGGCTTAAATAGAGGGGGAGTGCTGTTGGCCTTATTGTTACTGCCAATGTTTATTCCCTTGTTGATTTTTGCCACCTCAGCGGTGGAAGCAGCCTCGATGCAGTTGCAATATCATGCCCAACTGGCGTTCATTGGCGCAATGTTATTATTTTCTTTAGCTCTGGCTCCCTTTGCCATTGCTTATGCCCTTAGAGTGAGTCAAAACTAATGTGGAAGTGGTTACATCCTTATGCAAAAACAGAGCGGGCCTATCAACTGTGCCAGACCCTATTCCCCTGGTTCGCGCTGAGTGCCTTAGTAAGCTTTAGCGGAGGCTTGATGTGGGGATTGGCCTTTGCGCCAACGGATTACCAGCAAGGTGACTCGTTTCGGATAATTTATATTCACGTGCCCAGTGCCATACTGTCAATGTCTGCCTATGCCGCGATGGCAATAGCAGCCTTCATTGGCCTGGTATGGCAGGTGCGTACCACCTTTATGGCGATGATGGCGCTGGCACCCATTGGCGCAACGATCACCTTTATCGCCCTGTTTACCGGGGCCGCCTGGGGCAAACCCATGTGGGGCACATGGTGGGTATGGGATGCCCGTCTCACCTCAGAGTTAATATTATTGTTTTTGTACCTTGGAGTGATCTCCTTGTACAAATCCTTCGAAGATAAACAACAGGCAGGTAAAGCTGCCGGAGTCATGGCCCTAGTGGGTGTAGTGAATTTGCCGGTTATTCATTATTCGGTGGAATGGTGGAACACCCTGCACCAGGGTGCCACGATCACCAAGTTTGGCAAACCTTCTATCGCCCCTGAAATGTTATGGCCACTTCTACTGTCTTTACTGGGCTTAGCCCTGGTGATGGCGGCCATATTTTTGTTGCGCATGCAGAATGAAATACTTCGCCGGGAAATCCACCGGCCCTGGGTGGTCGCACTGGTAAATGGACAAATCGACAAAACAGCGGGGCAAAAATAGACATGCATTTTGACAGCTGGCAAGCATTTTGGGAGATGGGTGATTATGGCCTATTTGTATGGTTAGCCTTTGGGGTGAGCCTATTAGCGCTACTTGTTCTTTGCATAGATACTCTATTGGCCAAACGAGGTTTATTTGCCAAGGTGCAGAGCGAAGTAGCCAGAAAACAACGTATTCAACAAGCCCAAATAGCACAAAAAGCGTCGCAAAAAGCGGCGCAACAATCAGCGCAACAATCAGCGTCACAGCGCTCAACTGATATGGAAGTGGAGAGGGTAAATGAATCCTAGACGTCAAAAACGCTTATTTGCGGCAAGTGCCGTAGTATTAGTGGTGGGTGCGGCAATAGCCTTGATGTTATATGCCCTCAATCAAAATATCGATTTGTTTTATACCCCATCGGAAATTATTGAAGGCAAGCAGGGCGCAATACCCAAGGTTGGCCAGCGTTTAAGAATTGGCGGCATGGTGGTGCCGGGCTCAGTAAGCCGGGATGATGAGACGCTTGCGGTCAGTTTTGATTTGGTCGACACCGGGCTCCCCGTTACGGTGAGTTATCTGGGGATTTTGCCTGACTTGTTTCGGGAGGGGCAGGGTATTGTCGCAACCGGCGTGCTGACTGAGTCTAATCATATTGACGCCCACGAAGTATTAGCCAAGCATGATGAAGAATATATGCCCCCTGAGTTGGCTGAAAAAATGAAGGGCATTAAGCATATCAAACCGGCTCAAGCTGCCTATGGCAATGCTAAGGCGGGCACTTAACTATGTTAGCTGAACTTGGTAACTTTGCCCTGGTCATAGCCCTGCTTTTGGCAATGCTACTGGCTATTTATCCCATGTGGGGAGCGCACATCAATCATCTTAAAATGATGAATATGGCAAAGCCCCTAGCCATTGGTATGTTTCTGTTTACGGCTTTTGCATATGCATGTCTAACCCATGGCTTTATAACTGATGATTTTACCATCGCCTATGTGGCACATACCTCTAACAGCAGCTTACCCCTGCAATATAAGATCACTGCAGTGTGGGGAGGGCATGAAGGCTCATTCCTATTGTGGGTGTTGATTTTCTCCATCTGGACTGTGGCGGTCGCCCTGTTTAGCAAGGCGATACCCATCAAGATGGTTGCCCGGGTACTGGCTATCCTGGGCATGGTGGCGATTGGTTTTTACCTGTTTATGTTGCTGACCTCGAATCCTTTTGAACGTTTACTACCCTTTTATCCGGTCGATGGCCGCGATCTCAATCCTCTGTTGCAAGACTTTGGCATGATCATTCACCCACCGATGCTGTATATGGGCTATGTAGGATTCTCGGTGGCCTTTGCTTTCGCTTTGGCCGCGCTGATTTCTGGGCAACTGGACTCGACTTGGGCACGGTGGTCGCGACCCTGGACGATTGCCGCCTGGGCATTTCTCACCGTGGGCATTGCGTTAGGTAGTTGGTGGGCCTATTACGAACTCGGTTGGGGCGGCTGGTGGTTTTGGGATCCAGTTGAAAATGCCTCGTTTATGCCCTGGTTAGTCGGCACGGCCTTAATGCATAGCTTAGCTGTGACGGAAAAGCGCAAGGTTTTTAAGGCCTGGACGGTTCTGCTGGCTATCTCGGCATTTTCCCTCAGCCTATTGGGCACATTCCTGGTGCGCTCGGGAATACTGGTGTCGGTGCATTCTTTCGCCAGTGATCCCGATCGGGGGCTGTTTATTCTTGGTTTGCTGACCCTGGTTATCGGTGGTTCACTATTATTGTTTGCGATCCGCGCCCCCCAACTAAAAGGCTCAGGGCGCTACAAGCTATTCTCCCGAGAAGTGATGCTGGCCGGTAATAATGTATTTCTGACTGCGGCTACCTTGGTGGTTTTGTTGGGTACTCTATTGCCCTTGGTGCACAAGGAGCTAGGCATGGGCTCTATTTCTATCGGCGCACCGTTTTTTAATCAGATGTTTACCTACTTGATAGTGCCGTTTGTACTGTTTATGGGCATTGGCCCCTTGTCGCGCTGGAAGCAGCAATCGGCTAATGCCCTATACAAACAGTTACTACTGGCCTTCGGCTTGAGTGTATCAGCCGCCTTGCTGATAAACGCCAGCTTCGAACAAAGTAAATATATGGCGACCTTGGGTCTGGTGATGAGCATTTGGATAGTCATCACCACTATTATGGAAATTCGTCAGCGAATTGCACCTCAAGGCCGCGGCGATAAAGCGCAGGGCGTACTTACTTCCTTGTCCTCCTTAAGCCGCAGTCACTGGGGCATGGTCACCGGGCATTTAGGCTTTGCTGTGGCCTTAATCGGTATTTCCCTGGTCAGTGCTTATGAGCAGGAACGACAGGTGCGTATGGCCTATGGTGACTCGGTTACCCTGCAAGGTTATGAATTTGTACTCAACAGTGTTGATAAGTTGCAGGGAGCAAATTATAGCGCTGATGTGGGCCATGTAGATGTATTCGAAGAGGGCAAGCTAGTGGCCAAATTACACCCGGAAAAGCGCTTTTATCCGGTACAACGTAGCAGCATGACCGAAGCGGGAATTGATACCAGCATTGGCCGGGATTTATTTGTTGCTCTTGGAGAACAGATGAAAAATGGCGATTGGGCACTGCGCTTGTATGTTAAACCCTTTGTGGCCTGGATATGGGCTGGCGCCTTCATCATGGCCTTTGGTGGGGTATTGTCTATCTCTGATAAGCGTTATCGCATGGCAAAATTGGCCGCTAAAAAAGCTAAGCCCAAGTCTAACAATGAGGCTAAGGTGGGCGACGACAAACTAGTGGAGGGCATATCTTGAAAAAAATCGCCCTGTTTGTCATTCCACTGGTGTTTTTTGTAGTGCTTCTGACGTTTTTATTGAAAGGATTATTTTCCGACCCTCGAGAGCATAAGTCTACTTTGCTGGATAAGCCGGTACCAGTTTTTAACTTGCCCGACTTGATGCAAGCTGATGTTCGCTATAGTCCAGAGGTATTTACGGGTCAAGTTACCCTATTAAATGTATGGGGAGTGTGGTGCATTACCTGTGCAATCGAGCTGCCTTATTTACAACAACTACGCACTGAGGGTAAGCGCATAGTCGGTTTGTATTACGACCAGGATATCGACCCAGACTTTGGCGTGAAAACTGTCGAGCGTATTCAGCAAGAGGTGAAGGACAAACTGGCTCAGTTGGGTAATCCTTATCAGTTCAATATCTTTGATGTGAAACGGGATTTGTCGTTGGATTTAGGGGTGACGGGCGCACCGGAAACCTTTCTGATTGACCAACAAGGCATTGTACGTTTGCATCATATTGGCGATATCAATCCCCGGGTATGGCGAAATAAATTTGCGCCCATTTATGACAGTCTGACAGCGCTATGAGATTAATCCCAATAATAAGATTAGTGTCTGCCAGCCTGCTGATATTGGTGAGTGGCTTTGCCTTGGCCCTGCAAGATAAATTTTATTTTGATAACCCGGTGCAGCATGCCCTATTTGTTGAGCTGACCAAGGAGCTGCGCTGCCCCAAATGTCAAAATCAGAATATCGCCGATTCTGACGCGATGATTGCGGTGGATTTAAAACGCAAGGTGTATCAGTTGGTGCAAGAAGGTCAGAGCCGGGAGCAAGTTGTTGACTACATGAAGCAACGCTACGGAGATTTTGTTTATTACCAGCCGCCAGTGAATTCGATGACGGTATGGTTGTGGTTACTTCCGCTGATATTTATTGTCGCGGCCATTGCATTGGTGGTGCTCAGCCGACAGAAGCAGGTTCCGGTAATAGATGAAGGGCAACTCGCCCAGGCGGATAAGTTATTGGAGCGTGACGAGTGAGTGAATTTTATTTGGCAGCATTGTTGTTGCTGGTTGCGGCCATTGCCGTGGTGTCTTTTCCCTGGTGGGTAGGCAAGACAAGAAAGCCTACTGATACGCAAACCAACACCCTATCGAATACCCAGTTAATTAAGCAGCGTCTTGAAGAGCTGGATAAGGAGCAGCAACAGGGATTGCTCGATGACGATGCTCTGGAGCATGCACAAAGGGAACTAAAACTTGCCTTACTGGATGAAGTTGAAACCCCCCAGCCCAAAGGTGCTTCGCCGGTGATTGCCTTAGTTTCTGGCTTGGTGCTGAGCTTAGGCGTGACAGGCGGGGTTTATTTTCATGCCAATGAAATTCAGCAGATTCAGGACTGGCAAGCGGCCATTGAGCGTTTACCTGAGTTAGGCAAGCGGATTGTGGTGGATGCGGATCAAAGCATTCAGCTTGAAGACCTGCAAGACTTTGCCCTGGGGCTGCGCAGTCGCCTAGCTGAGAAACCGGATGATACGACGGGTTGGATGTTACTTGGCCGGGTATTTTCTGCGGTCAACAACTTTGACAGTGCGGTGCAGGCTTTTAACCGTTCGTTACAAATTGATCCTAGTAACACCGGTGCACTGGTAAGTTATAGTCAGGCTTTAATGATGATGGGTCAGGAGCAGGGCATAGAGCAGGCAAAAGGCTTATTGCTGCGGATATTGCAACTCGAACCGGATAATACCAATGCAATGGGCATGTTGGCTCTGGTGGCAGCCCAGTTGGGTAATAAAGACTTAGCCATAGCCAACTGGCAAAGATTGAAGACTTTTGTGCCAGAATCTGATCCTTCCTATGCCTCAATTGAGCAACGTATTGCCCAGTTGAGTGGAGATGAACAGCAAGGGCCGTTGCAGTTGAACAAAGGGATGACGGCAGCCGATCTTACGGTGATCTCCATTAACATTGAGCTGGATGATGCACTGAAGAGTAAATTGCCTGCCGATGGTTTTTTGTTTGTCTTTGCCCAGGATGCCAGCGGAGCAGTACGCATGCCAGCCGCGGTAGTAAAAACCAGGTTAGCTGAACTGCCAATAACCATTGAGTTGTCGGATGCCAATGCCATGATGCCGACCTACAAATTGTCACAATTGGGTGAAACCCGCTTAGTCGCTCGGATTTCCGGAGATGAAAATGTAGTGCAAGCCATGGGCGATCTGCAAGGGGAGGTACTGGTGACCGTGCAAGCGGGTACCAGCAGTGAACAAAAAATAACGATTAATGAGGAAATACTGTGAATAAAGGATTATTGCTACCAGCCATGCTGGTTTTGCTAATGTTAGGCGGCTGTGCATCGAATCAGAGCGTTAATAGCGCCGAACAAGCACAGGAATACAACGACCCCAAGGATCCCCTTGAGTCCTTTAACCGGACTATGTGGGACTTTAATTATGAAGTACTAGATGAATATGTACTGCGTCCCGCTACCGTCGTCTATGTCGATTATATGCCAGGTTTTGCCCGCACCGGCCTAATGAATATGGCCCTGAACCTGGAAGAGCCTTCGAATACGGTGAATAACCTACTCCAGGGCAAGCTTGAAGGAACCTTTACCAGCTTGGGGCGCTTTTTGCTGAATACCACGGTTGGCTTACTGGGTACGATTGATGTAGCCAGCGAATTAGGTTTGGCTCGACAAGAAGAAGAATTTGGTGAAGTACTCGGTAAATGGGGGGCGGGAACCGGCCCCTACTTGATGCTACCGGCACTGGGACCCAATGATATTCGCAGTGGAGTGGGGGATATTGTCGACAATGCCTATTTTCCGATGGAAGGTCTTAATTTCTATTTTGCATTTTTACGCACCGGAATAAAAGCCTTAGAAGCACGGGCTTCACTTATTCAACAGGAACGACAGTTGGAAGAGGCTCTTGACCCTTATAGCTTTGTTAAGAACGCTTATTTCCAAAACCTGGAATTTAAGGTCAATGATGGTGCCCTAGAAAAAACAGAGGAAGAAGAAGCGTTAGAAGACGATATTGATGCCTACCTGGATGAGCTATAAGGTCTATTGTTAACACTGAACTATTCCCTCTGTGGTAAAAATCAAAAGACAGTTCACCACAGAGATCACAGAGTAAGCAAGGTTTGAGCATGATGTGTTGTAGGAGGCCCTTTAGGGCCGAATGCTTTCGCGGCTAAACCCGCTCCTACAGATGGCGCAAACCCGCTCCTACAGATGGTCAAATCCGCTCCTACAAAATAAAATAACCGGTCGGTTATGCAATTGCGCCCCCCTTGTAGGAGGGCCTTCAGGCCCGAAGATTGCACAATAAATATCAAATTTAGCATCTAGGTTGATTTCCCTTTCGCGGCTAAACCCGCTCCTACAATGGCGCAAACAACCACCCTGTAGGAGGGCCCTTCAGGCCCGAAGATTGCACAATAAATATTTAATTAAACGCTTAATTGTTCCCGCCTGAAGGCGGTCCTACAAAAAGTTTCACCATCGAATTACGCAAAGTAAAAACGTATGAAATCGTTCTATCTTAAAAATCATTCTCTCTGTGGTGAATAAATTATTCTTTAACTTGTGCGCTGTGGTAAATTAAGTGCTATTTAAACAGCAGGTATTAACTTAATTGCCTTAATGAAATATTGAAAATCAACTAAATGGTTTTCAACAATAAACTTAACAATATCAATATTAAGTTCTTGATAATCATGCACCGCTATATTTCTTAACCCCACCATTTTTTGTAAGTTTATGGTGACGTTTTCAGGCAACAAAGCGGCCTTAAACAAAAGTTCAAAGGCGTCTCTACTCGATTGGGGGATACCTAGTTTTTTTTGCTTATTAATATAATTAGCTAAATCAATTGATGCTTCGCACGCCCGCTGCAAATTCAATACAATAGAATCCTGGCGAGTAAAATCAG
This sequence comes from Paraglaciecola sp., assembly GCA_034111125.1. Lineage (GTDB taxonomy): Bacteria > Pseudomonadota > Gammaproteobacteria > Enterobacterales > Alteromonadaceae > Paraglaciecola. The sequence goes on along the minus strand of JAWUXW010000049.1, from coordinate 16,976 downwards.
TAGATAAGTTATCCCCAACTTCAGCGTAGACAACATTTATCCGTTGTAAACAGCGCTCAATCATCGCAATTTTATTGATGATTACATCATTCATTATGCGCACTCATGTGTTGCTGCAAAATATCTGCTCTCTCGTCATTTAAATGCTGATACATTGACATAACCTGCATTTCAAATAAAGCCGAATAATTTGCAGCATCATAAATACAAATGCCGTGATGAATCACTTGGTTTTGCATCACGGTGGAGGCACTTAATAAGTCAACTAAATCCACATCGTTTTTCAATGCCATTGCCAATTCACTTTGCCATTGCCAACGAACAACAGGGTCAAACTTGGTTTTACCTAATAGGGCAATATCAATATCACTTTCGTTACTCGTCAGGCCATGGGCATGAGAGCCAAATAAATATATCAGCTTAATGTCTTCACACTGCTCTAATAGCAATGAACGAATATTATTAATTAACTGTTCCTGCGATACCTTAGCCATAGTGCCCAGCTCTACATTGAAAATGTTTTAGTTTAACGACTCATCTCGCCAACAACAAGATACGCCAATTAAAGACAGTTCACCACCGAGTTTACAGAGAACTCAAGTGCAAATTTCGCGGCTAAACCCGCTCCTATAGATGGACAAACTTGCTCCTACAAAATCGAATAGCCGGTCGGTTATGCAATAGCGCAACCCACACCCTTGTAGGAGGTCCTTTAGGGCCGAAGGTGCCAATATGGCCGAAGGTGCAAATTTCGCGGCTAAACCCGCTCCTACAGATAAATGCAATCCCAATGTGGATAACACCTTAATGTTGACACTAATCCGGCTCGCAATGGATTAGCGACGATATAACGCATATGTTTGAGCAAATCTTCATCATTACGTAGACAATGATCGTAATAACCCGATTGCCAGATTGGTTTGCTACTTTGCCTCAACAAGTTGATATGGCGAGCGCTACGACCTTTTATCCTCATCATCAAAGCACTTAATTTCATCGATTGATTCAACTTGAACAGCCAATGTAAATGGTCGGGCATAACCACAAAACCTATTGTTTCGGAGTATTGGTCCAGCTCAGATTGCCGGAGAGTCTGAATGAGTAGTCTTGCAGATTTAAAGTCGTTGAAAATTTTTTCACGTTCGAAGGTAATGGTTGTTACCGAGTAAATTGCACCGGCCTGAGAAATACGACCTTTGCGCAATTCCTTTGCATGAAAATTCATCGTGATAGTCCGTCATTGCTTTTATATAAAGCTAGTCATAAGGTGATTTATTGCAAATTTTTATATAAAAAACGAAACATCCACCTTGTAGGAGGTCCTTTAGGGCCGAAGATTCAACAATCAATATTTAATTGAACGCTCAAGCTTATTAATGTAGACGGTCAATTGTTCCCGCCTGAAGGCGGTCCTACGAAAAACGAAATCAGCGCCTTGTAGGAGGTCCTTCAGGGCCGATGAGACAATGTTCGCGGCTAAACCCGCTCCTACAGAGCTGCCTGACACAGGTTCTACAAAAGCGGATAAGCGGTTGGTCTTACAAAAGGTTCCATTTTTAGGGTGTTTAAAGACGTTATAAAAAAGGGGTATAGCTACGTATTCCCCTTTTGTTTTGATTTAACCTGCGTTACGTTTTATTGCTCGATGCTTTACCGCTAATAGCCGTCTGGATTAGTGGATTGCCACTTCCATGAATCTCGGCACATTTCCGCCAGGCCTTTTTCGGCCTTCCAGTTAAGCTCTGCAGCGGCCAAGTTAGGCTCGGCGTAACAGGCGGCCACGTCACCTTCTCGGCGCGGGACAATTTTATAAGGCACGGCCTTGCCACTTTGCTTTTCAAATTCTTTGACCATGTCTAATACGCTGTAACCGACACCGGTGCCCAGATTATAGGTGACTAAGCCGACACTCTGTTTGAGCTTTTCGAGGGCCTTAAGATGTCCTGCTGCCAAATCTTCGACATGGATATAGTCACGCACGCCTGTGCCATCAGGGGTGTCATAGTCGTCACCAAAAACCGATAAAAATTCCCGCTTACCTGTTGCCACCTGAGTAATGAAAGGCATGAGATTATTGGGGATGCCGTTGGGATCTTCGCCAATACGGCCGGATGGATGGGCACCAGCCGGGTTGAAATAACGTAATAACGCGATATTCCAGCTATTGTCCGATTTGTACAAATCACGCAGCACCAGCTCAACCATCAACTTTGACTGGCCATAGGGATTGGTCGGCTGACCGGTGGGCATATCTTCTCGCAAGGGCAGTTCGACGGGATCCCCGTAAACGGTGGCGGAAGAACTAAACACCAGGTTTTTTACCCCGTGGGCCTGCATAGCCTCACATAGGGTAAGGGTGCCGTACACATTGTTGTCATAATATTTAAGGGGCTTTTCCACTGATTCACCCACGGCTTTAAGCCCGGCAAAATGGATGACAGCATCGATTTTGTGCTTGGAAAATAGCAGCTCGAGTATGGTTCTGTCGCGGATATCCCCTTCAACAAAGATAGTTCTTTTACCGGTTAATTGTTCCACCCGAGTGAGGGACTCGCTAGAGGCATTACACAGATTATCCAATACTATAACTTGATGATTTGTGTCCAATAATTGCAATACCGTATGGCTGCCAATGTAGCCAGCGCCACCTGTTACCAAGATAGTTTGCATTTGCTTAGTCTCCTTGCTTCCGCTGGTCAGAAATATATTTAGCACAAAGGCTATATTGAATAGGTAAGAGTATAACAGGATATATTAAAGCGACTAGCGCCGCCCATAACAGTGATAACCAACTATCACCCGTTTGTAAAATGAAAATAAAAACCGGTACTACAACCAGTAAGGTCAATACGTTTAGCAACAACTTCTCCGGGCCTGAGAGCTTCTTTTGTGCCGCCTGGATGTGCTCTAAACGCTCGGTTAAGGGCAAACCCTTTAACTGGGGAATGTGCCGGGTTGAAAAGTACAATTTCATATCAAATTACTTAAAGTTATTGTAGGACCGACTTCAGTCGGGAACAAGCAGCCGCGCTGCTCAAATAATCGAGCGAAACTTCGGGCCTGAAGTCCCTCCTACAAGGGGTTGTTTCAACCATTGTAGGACCGACTTCAGTCGGGAAGAATTCACTGCCAAACTATTGCCAATGTGCTATTCGAAGCTAGGCCGCCTCAGTGGCCGGTGTTTCCGCCAGCTTTTCCCACTTCTTGGTTTTAAAGGTTAACAAGAAGATAACGATACCAATGGCGATACTAAACAAACTAATTTGAATGTATAGGTTTGGCATTTGCTCAACGTTATTCGGATCAAAGTTACCCGCAAGCAAACCGGCAATAACATTACCAATTGAATAGGTTAATACAAATACGCCCATCATCTGACCCGCAAAGCGCTTAGGCGAAAGCTTACTGACCGCGCTCAAAGCAACAGGGCTTAGGCATAATTCACCGACTGTATGTAAAAAGTAGGTAGCAATTAACCAATATGGAGCGACCTTAAGGCCAGTAGCCGCTATTTGTGCGGCAAAAAACATCACCAAGAAACCACTTGCCATGATGATTAAGCCAATCGCGCACTTTACTCCATAGGAAGGGGTGATCATGCGTTTAGCTAGGTTAATCCAAAGCGCGGCAAAAAAGGGTGAAAGCAAGATGATGAAAAAGGAATTAGCGGACTGCAGCCAGGCCGTGGGGATTTCAAAGGCGCCTATCATGCGTTCGGTATAATCACGACCAAACAAGTTTAGCGAAGACCCAGCTTGTTCAAAACCAGCCCAAAAACACGCTGACGCCACACAGATTAAAAATAACGCACCCAAACATCTTTTTTCGTCAGAATCTAAATTACCAAGAAAGAATATGTACAAGTAGTAAATTAGAAAGACAGCGGTGAAGACGATAGCCGTACTTCGAGCCATGGATATTGCATCAATAACTAATGAGCCAGTTAGCATTAAATAGGTAATGACCACTACAGTCACTAAGAATAAAGAGATGATCTGCCAGCTGCGTTTGGCCGCGGTGGCTGACAATTTCTGCACCGGCTCTGCTCCTACACCATGCAGATTAGGTATGGTCTTACGATATTGAATTAGACCAATTCCCATCCCTATGGCTGCAGCGCCAAAGGCCCAATGCCAGCCCATACTGACTTGCAAATATCCGCAAACCATATAGCCGATGATAGAGCCAATATTAATACCCATGTAATAGATGGTATAGCCACTGTCACGACGCTGATCTTCTGAGGAATATAACTGACCAACAAGTGCCCCAATATTAGGCTTAAGTAGCCCCGTGCCTATAACCACAAGAACCAGACCAACAAAAAAGGTCGAGTCATTGGGGATGGCCAATACAATATGCCCGAGCATGATAATAATACCACCATACCAGACGGCCTTTTGGCCGCCAATAAGCCGATCCGCTATCCAGCCACCCGGCAAACCCATAAAATAGACCGAGCCGGTATACAGCCCATAAATCGCAGTTGCCGAGGCTACGGTGATAAACAGCCCCCCGTCTTGAATACTGGCTGTCATAAACAGTACAAGTAAGGCACGCATGCCGTAATAGCTCATGCGTTCCCACATTTCGGTAAAAAATAATGTGGACAAGCCCTTCGGGTGTCCAAAAAAACCTGTGTCTTGTGTCATATTGTCGTTGCCTTTAAATTCATCATGCCAGGTGACACTGAAATTGAGCCCAATTATTTGACTCAAAACAAGTACCTATATGTTTAGCTACGTGTTGTATGTGCCTCGCAAGAAGAAAAATCTTATAGTAATTATTATATTTTTTTAAGGACTTAAACGTCCCCTGCGCAAGAGTTTATACTAGAGTCCGGCCGCTAACTCAAGAATCACTGTGTTTGGCGAGGGCCAAAGGAGCAGATATCTTGTGAAAATTGCAGCAGAATTTATTAATTTGTGCCTCGAAGTATCTAAGAACTCGCGAGCTTTGCGCTTTTTAATATGGAGCGGTTGAGGATAATTTTATCCCAAGTGACATAGTGTGAAATTCCAGTGATGTGAATAGCTTGATGATTTATAGGTTTTTTTTGTGTAAGTAAGTGGCTAAATTGAAAATTTTAATCACTAACAGTTACGTTTATCGACGCCCCCCTATAGAATTAGGCCTTTTTGCGATGAAATAGGCTAATCCCTTACGATTACCCTATCATTGTAATTGTTTATCTACGTCATAACTGGCACTGAGGAGAATGGGGTGATAACTGAAGAGCAAGGGCATCAGGTCCGGCGTAAAGGTATTGTATTGGCTGGAGGCTCAGGTACGAGACTGCATCCCTTAACCAAGGTGACCAGCAAACAGCTTATGCCGGTTTACGACAAACCAATGATTTTTTACCCCATATCAACTCTGATGCTGGCAGGGATCAGGGATATTTTGATTATATCGACACCTGAAGAATTACCGCGATTTGAAGCGCTTTTAGGTGACGGTAAGGAGTGGGGACTTAACTTTAACTACGTTGAACAGCCCTCTCCAGATGGTTTGGCTCAGGCATTTATTCTTGGTGAGGAGTTTATTGGTAATGATCCCTGCGCCCTGGTGCTAGGTGATAACATTTATTATGGGCATGATTTACCACTTTCTCTGGCTAAGGCATCTGAGCAAAGTGAAGGGGCTACCGTATTTGGTTACCATGTTAACGATCCTGAGCGTTATGGTGTGGTGGATTTTGATGATGATTGGAACGCGCTTTCGATAGAAGAAAAACCCATTACGCCCAAATCGAACTATGCGGTTACTGGATTGTATTTTTATGATAATCAAGTTGTTGAGCTGGCTAAGCAAGTGAAACCGTCTCACCGCGGTGAGCTTGAGATTACCGATCTAAATAACTTGTATTTGCAAAAAGGCAAGTTGAGAGTTGAGTTGATGGGCCGGGGTTCAGCCTGGCTGGATACAGGGACAATTGATAGTTTATTAGATGCTTCTAACTTTATTGCTGCAATTGAAAAACGCCAGGGCTTGAAGATATGTTGCCCAGAGGAGATTGCTTATCGTATGGGCTATATCTGTGCCAAGCAACTTGCGGCCTTGGCTGCTCCATTAGTTAAAAGTGGTTATGGCAAGTATCTGATGAAGATTTTGCAAGAACGAATTAAATAAGTAGTAAGTAAAACGATGAAAATAGTAGAAACCAGTATCCCTGATGTGAAAATTATTGAAGCGACAATTTTTGGTGACGATCGCGGGTTCTTTATGGAATCCTTTCGTGAAGATTGGTTTAGAGAAAATTGCGCAGATGTATCCTTTGTGCAGGACAATCACAGTAAGTCAGCACAAGGTATTTTGCGTGGACTGCATTATCAACTGACCCAAACACAAGGCAAGTTGGTGCGAGTAGTGCAGGGTGAAGTCTTTGATGTGACTGTGGACATGCGATCGGCTTCACCCACGTTTGGACATTGGATAGGAGTCAGTCTGTCGGCTGAAAATAATCGTCAATTATGGGTGCCCGAAGGCTTTGCCCACGGATTTTATGTCACCAGCGACAGTGCGGAATTTGTTTATAAATGCACCGATTATTACCATCCCGAATCGGAGGTATCGGTAAAATATGATGACCCGGCGTTGAATATCATCTGGCCACTTGTCGACGGGCATGGCCCTAGCTTGTCAGCAAAGGATATAGCGGGCGTATCTTTTGCTGACGCACCGAAATTTTAATACCTAAGTTCAGCACATAAAACAATAAAATGGAAAGAGTCATGATCCTGGTAATTGGAAGCAGTGGGCAATTGGCAAAAGAGTTAAAGTGCCTAATGGGAGAAGAAGAACTTGTAGCTGTAGGTAGACACGATATTGACGTTACCAAGCTCAGTGAAATGAGCGAAACATTAAATCGTTATCAACCCAGTGCGATAATTAATGCCGCCGCCTATACAGCAGTAGACAAAGCAGAAATAGACCAAGAAAACGCCTATTTGCTCAACCAGCATGCAGTCGCTAATCTAGCTCATTATGCTGACAAAAATAGCTGTCATCTGGTGCATGTTTCAAGCGATTATGTTTTTGATGGCGCTAAGGGCTCTCCCTATCTTGTGGGTGACAAATATAATCCACAAGGAGTATATGGGGCGAGCAAAGCAGCGGGCGAAAAAGCCATGCAGCCCCTGTGTACAGAACACGCTTGTATTCTTCGTACCTCATGGGTTTATTCGCAGCACGGCAATAACTTTGTAAAAACCATGCTCAGACTAATGTCAGAAAAGCCCGAACTTGGTGTAATTGATGATCAAATCGGTTCGCCAACGTCTGCAAAAGCCTTGGCTGAAGCCTGTCTTTATGCCGCCCAGCACAAGGTTACTGGTATTCATCATTTTACTGACGCAGGAGTGGCCAGTTGGTATGACTTTGCCGTGGCTATTCAGCGACAAGCGCTAGGCAAGAATATGCTAAATTCGGCGATCCCAATCAGGCCCATCCCCAGTAGCGCCTATCCCACACCAGCCAAACGTCCGAGTTACAGCGTATTGGATAAATGTACACTAAAAGAGGCATTTAACGGCTTGCAACCTAAGCACTGGCAAACCGAGCTAGACAAGGTGCTGGAACAAATTAAGAGCAACACAGGAAGTTAGATTTTTTCGACTTCAAACACTTTTAACTTAAGAGCTTAGGCTCACGACTATAAAAGCATATTTATGACAAGAACATTGTTAGTAACCGGTGGAGCCGGATTTATTGGAGCAAACTTTGTACATTATTGGTTGCAACAATACCATGCGGATAAAGTGATCGTGTTGGACCTATTGACCTATGCCGGCAATAAAGCCAACTTGGACCCAGTTGAAAGTAATCAAAATTTTGAGTTTGTGCACGGCGATATTTGCGATACGACATTGGTTGAAGAGCTGTTGGATAGCAGAGGCATTAATACTATCGTTCACTTTGCCGCCGAGTCTCATGTGGATAGGTCAATTACCGGCCCGGATGCGTTCATAGAAACCAATATCATTGGTACCTATAGCCTGTTAAAAGCAGCTAAGAAGATCTGGATAGACAAGCCTCGTGATACGGGTCAAAAAACCTTAGAACATCGTTTTCATCATGTGAGTACGGATGAAGTATATGGGTCCCTGGGGCCAGACGAGCCCGCTTTTAGTGAAGACACCGCCTATGCGCCTAATTCACCCTATTCAGCTAGTAAAGCGGCCAGTGATCATCTCGTGCGTGCCTATCACCACACCTACGGTTTAGAGGTCACGACCAGTAATTGCTCAAACAATTATGGCCCGTATCATTTTCCCGAAAAACTAATCCCTCTTATCATTACCAATATTCTGCAAAATAGACACTTGCCAGTATATGGAGACGGTTTACAAATTAGAGATTGGCTCTATGTTGAAGACCACGCACGGGGCATAGAGCTAGTCTTAAATGACGGTCGGATCGGGGAGAACTATAATATAGGCGGTCACAATGAGTGGGCGAATATCGATATCGTGAAATTAGTATGTAAGTTGATGAATGAAGCATTCTCAAAAGACCCCGCACTGATCGAAACCTATCCTTTGGCTAGCAAGGCAATGGCCGGACATTCCGAGGCACTTATTAGCTATGTGGTCGATAGAGCAGGCCATGACAGACGTTATGCGATTGACGCGACAAAGAGTCAACAAGAATTAGCATATAAGCCGCTTGAGTCTTTTGAAACGGGCATTAAAAAAACGTTAGATTGGTATTTGACTCGAAAAGACTGGTGGGAGCCCTTGAGTTGCTAAAAGCGGCTGGTGCGAAATAAATAAGGATAGGGCGCGCCCAGCCGAGACCTTATCCTATAGTTGAATAAGCCTGTTTAAGTGTTATTTTGAAAGGGACGATAGTGCCTTAGTATGTATCGGGGTAACTGGCCGAACTGCTGCAAGCCTTTTCACCTATCAACTGTCAGCACTTTGCTGCTATTGGCCCTGCCCCTAGCGACAAAAAAGGGTGCCTATTGCCACTTCATTCCCTTTACTGCCCTTTTCAGCGTTCGATTCACAAATTTCTATCTTTGCTCAGTGGGAGATGAAGTTGTTTTTCATGGGCGAAACGGTGTGTCATGTTTGACATACCACCAAACAATGGTCGTTTGGTTAAATTTTTGATTGCGGCCACCCAGCATTTATTAGCGGATAAAATAAGTTTTAAACATTTATCTCAAATTCTAATTCAGTTATCATATGTGCCCATATTTTTGGGTTAATTTTTTTGTTTTATTTGGATAGCCGCATGTTAAGAAAGTTTAAAATATACGTTTTTTTGTTGTTAACTTTCGCTGTAGGAAACCAAGCCTTTGCTCAGGCATTTTCTCCCACTCCGCAACAAATTGAGCAATTCACAAACATGCCTCGGGCACAGCAAGAAGCTCTTGCCAGGCAACTGGGTATCGACTTGGCTGATTTTGAATTCGTATCCCAAGGTGGAAATGACCAAGGATCAGAGTCGAATGCAGATGCACAAGTACAACGAAATGTTGACGAACAACACATTTCTGAGAGTCTCTCCAAGCAAAGCGCGGCAGAAGAGCTGAGTGCTGAGCTCAAACCCTTTGGCTACAGCCTTTTTAGCACCCCCGAAGATATGGAGGAGGGTATATCTTTCGCTCCTTCTGATAATACGCCCGTACCTGCTGATTATGTTATGGGCCCAGGCGACAGCATCAACGTTAATCTATACGGCAAGGCAAGCAATCAATTTGAATTGTTTGTGAATAACGAAGGTGCCATTCAAGTGCCGGAGCTTGGGCCTATGTCGATTGTCGGCCTCACGTATCAGCAGCTTAAAGCACAACTCACAGAGAAATATAAGCAACAGGTAATAGGGGTTACCCCTCATATCACAATGGGTAAGTTGCGCACTATCCAAGTTTACCTGGTAGGCGAGGCCTATCGTCCAGGCGCATTCACACTAAGCTCGTTGTCTACCATTACCCATGCACTTTTTGCCAGTGGTGGTGTGAACGAAATCGGCTCATTGCGCAATATTCAATTAAAGCGCGGCGGTAAGATGGTCGTTAATTTTGATTTATACGATTTACTGGTTTTTGGCAACACAGAAAAAGACATGCGTCTTCAACAGGGTGATGTGATATTCATTCCTACTGTGCAAAAATTGGTCAGTATCGATGGGAATATTCGAAGACCCGCCATTTACGAGACCAAGGGTTCTGAAAGCCTTGAAGACATCATCTCAATGGCCGGTGGCGTGCTGCCAAATGGTGCGATGGACATGATCCAAATAGCACGAAAAACACCTCAATCAGGATTACAGGTCAAAACCGTCAATCTTCTTGAACGCTCTGACAAGTCTTTCTCCTTACTGAACGGTGATTACATCAACATTCCCGATGCTAATGATGAATTTTCAAATGCGATTGTGGTAACAGGGGCTTTCGCCACACCTGGCATGATCCAATGGCGACAGGGTCTGTCTTTATCTTCACTTATCAATAATAACTCCCTGCTTAATGGCACCGACCTGGATTACGCTTTAGTTGTCAGACGGAATAAGTTTGCCACGCAAAGTGAAATTATCCAGTTTGAACCTGGCAAGGTGTTGAGTCGTTTATATGATCTTGAATTGCAAAAATTTGACCAACTTATCCTGTTCAATCGCTTCGGCTCTAATAATGTAGACGATATTGAAAAAGACATTACCGATGGTGACCTTAAGACTGCGCAAGATGACGTAAAGAGCGAGCAAGGGAATTATTTGCAAGAACTTGAAGACGCTTCTTTTACAAACAAACAATTGCTTTTGAAAGAAACTAAGACTTATTCTCGTAAAGAGCTCTTAGCCCCTATTATCGCTAGATTGAAGGATGAGGGGACGCAACAGAGCCCGGTAAAATTGGCCGAAATTGTCGGGCAAGTTAAGTATCCCGGTGTATATCCGATTTCACGGGACGGCAAGATCAAGCACCTTATTATGGCTGGCGGTGGTTTGATTGAGTCTGCATATGTTAATAGGGCAGAGTTATCTCGAAGTCAAATAGATATCAATAGCACTTTTTCCGTTCAGCACATCAGTATCAACCTAATGGATGCCTTGCTCGGAGAACCTGCTGCAAACCAGCCGTTGGTAAGTAAAGATACTTTGAGTGTACTGCGTATGCCAGAGTGGTATGACAACAGGAAAGTGGAACTAATCGGTGAGGTGGTTTTTCCAGGAACCTATCAAATTAATAAAAATGAATCATTAGCGCAAATTATTAAACGTGCAGGTGGCTTTAATCAAGACGCTAGCATCAGAGCTGCGATTTTCACTCGAGAAGAACTTAAAGAAAGAGAGCGGTTCAATCTGGATAAAACCGTTGAAACGCTAAGGCAACAGATTATTACCAGTAATGTTTCTGGCAGTCAGAGCGTAAAAACGGTCAATTACGAAGATGCTCAACTTATTTTGGACGAATTATTGTCTATTGAGCCAGTCGGTAGATTGGTGATAGATTTGTCAGCCTTAGTAAAAGGAAACACATCAGCTGATATTAAATTAAAAGATGGAGACAAGCTTTACATCCCCAATATTTCTCCTGCAGTGTCGGTTATTGGTGAGGTGTTTGTTCCGACCACCCATATGCTAGATGAAAGCATCTCCCTCGAAGGCTACATTGAACAATCAGGCGGTTTTACCGAGCGTGCAGACGACAGTAATATTTATATTGTAAAAGCCAATGGCTCGGTAAAGATACCCCCAAGCAGTTTTTGGTTTGATGGCGAGAGTATCATGTTGGAGGCAGGGGATACCATCGTGGTTCCAAGGGATACAGTTAACTATGAACGTTTAGGTTTATGGCAGACAACTACACAAATATTTTATCAGACCGTAATCGCTTTAGTTGCGATTGGTAGACTGTAATGTTAATTAACATTAGTTTGAGTTGAATTTATGACTGACAAAGAACAAGTAAGGCATAGCGACCTTGAGCAAGAAAACGTGCGTTACATTGCCATCTCCCCAGACTCTTTTCAATCTCAAAATAGCGATGACGAAATAGACTTATGGGAGCTATGGCAAGCTATATGGGCGGGTAAATGGCTTATTATGGGTGTAACTGGCCTATTCGCTATCGCTTCGTTTTTTTATGCCTTTAGTCTGCCCAATATCTACACGTCCGATGCACTATTGGCACCAGCTGATAGTGAACAACAAGGTGGCCTAGGTGCATTAGGCGGGCAGTTGGGTGGCTTAGCATCATTAGCAGGTGTTGATCTGGGCGAGGCTAAAGCGGATAATACCACCATGGCAATTGAAATCCTTAAATCACGAGAGTTTTTCAGTAAGTTTGCGCACAAACACCAAATATTGCCGGATTTAATGGCAGCCAAAGATTGGAACCTATCCAGTAATTCGCTTATCTATGACGAAGATATATATTTGCCACAGAAGGATGAGTGGGTGCGCGAAATTAAACCACCCAAGCAAGTTATACCCTCAATGCAAGAAGCCAATGAGAAATTTATAGAACTATTTAACGTAGCGCAAAGTGATGAAACCGGCATGGTGAATATTAGTGTTGAACATTATTCACCTTATGTCGCTAAGCAATGGGTCGATTGGTTAATAAAAGATATTAACCTCAATATGAAAAACCGTGATAAACAAGAAGCACAAAAGAGTATAGCCTATTTAAAATCCCAAATTGAAGAAATCACTATATTCGAACATAAAACCCTGCTGTACCAGTTAGTTGAAGAACAAACTAAGACGTTGATGGTTGCTGAAGTAAGGGACGAAAATGTGTTTAAACCGATTGATCCCGCCTTAGTGGCGGAAGAAAACGAAAAACCTCAAAGGGCGTTTATAGTTATTTTAGCAATTATGCTAGGAGGTATGCTGTCAACAATCTTAGTGATTATTCGACACTTGACTAATAAAAAAGTTAAAAGTTAAAAGTTAAAAGTTAAAAGTTAAAAGTTAAATTCGCGGTGCAATTACATCTTTGCAGTTATGGCATAGAATTGGTAATAAATTACACAAAATAGGACAAAAAATGAAAGCTGTAATACTAGCAGGGGGTCTTGGAACAAGGTTAAGCGAAGAAACCTCCTTAAAGCCCAAACCTATGGTTGAGATAGGTGGGAAACCTATTCTATGGCATATTATGAAAACGTATGCTGAACATGGTATTAGAGAATTTATCATATGTTGCGGTTATAAAGGCTATGTAATAAAGGAATATTTTGCTAATTATTTTTTACATATGTCTGATGTCACTTTTGACATGCAAAATAACCTAATGCATGTGCATAACCAGCGTGCAGAACCTTGGAACGTTACCTTAGTCGACACCGGAGATTCTTCAATGACGGGGGGGCGTTTAAAAAGAGTAGCTGAATATTTAAAAGATGAAGATACTTTTTGTTTTACCTATGGTGATGGTGTGGGAGATGTTGACATTACTCAATCTATCGAATTTCATAAAAAGCATGGAAAATTAGCAACTTTGACTGGTACGTTTGCGCCGGGAAGGTTTGGTGCTTTGGAAATAAAGGATGATCGAATCGAAAGCTTTAAGGAAAAGCCAAGAGGTGACGGTTCTATGATAAACGGTGGTTTTTTTGTGCTGTCTCCTAAAGTAATAGACCTGATAGCAGATGATAGCAGTGTATGGGAACAATATCCGTTAAAGACCCTCGCTGAAAAAAAAGAATTAATGGTTTATAAGCATAAAGGATTTTGGCAGCCAATGGATACTTTAAGAGATAAAATATACTTAGACGAGCTTTGGCAAGAAAACAACGCGCCGTGGAAAGTATGGGAGTAGTTATGTTTGATAATATATATAATGGCAAGAGAGTCTTAGTAACAGGACACACTGGCTTCAAAGGTTCGTGGCTTGTTACTTGGTTACTAAAGCTTGGTGCAAATGTTTGTGGTATTTCTGATAAAATAATTACAAATCCTTCAATGTTTGAGGTGCTGGCACTTGAAGGTAAAATAGACCACCACATTTGTGATATCCGGGATATGGATAGAATGAAGAAGATAGTTGATGACTATAAACCGGACTTTGTTTTTCATTTAGCTGCGCAAGCCATTGTGTCAACATCTTACGAAGAACCATTGGATACAATTAGCACGAATGTTTTAGGTACTGCTAATGTTTTAGAGGTTATACGCACTTTGCCAAACAAATGTGTAGCAGTATTAATTACTTCAGATAAATGCTATGAGAATGTTGAATGGGAGTGGGGATACAAGGAAACGGACCATGTTGGGGGTAAAGATATTTATAGTGGTTCAAAAGGTGCCGCAGAAGTTATTTTTCATGCATATTTTAAATCTTTTTTTGAAAGATCAACCGAATTATCATGCATCGCTACTGGCCGAGCCGGCAATGTAATTGGAGGCGGAGATTGGGCAAAAGACAGAATCGTCGTTGATTGTATGAAAAAGTGGTCTCAAGGTGAAAGAGTGGAAATAAGAAGTCCTGCCGCAACTCGACCGTGGCAACATGTATTAGAGCCTTTGAGTGGCTATTTGACATTAGGACAAAAGCTAGCCAACAATATCAAATTAAATGGCGAATCATTTAATTTTGGTCCTAAATCGGAACAAAATAGGACTGTATTAAATTTATTACAGGACCTGTCCTATAGATGGGAGTTTAAGGATGAGGAAGAAGCTTATGCCGTTACCGATAATATTCCATTTCATGAAGCTGGATTATTAAAGCTGAACTGCGATAAAGCATTGTTTCACTTAAATTGGGAAGCAAATTTGGAATATAGTACATGTGTGGAGTACGTTGCCGATTGGTATTTTTCGTTTTATAAAGGAAACGAGGATATGTATAATCTTACACTACAACAGATAGGTGACTACGAGTCCCAGGCGGTTTCGAAAGGCTTAGTATGGACAAAAATTTGACAGGGATTGGAAATTATTCAAACAGTGTGAATTTTTTCCCCCAAAAAAGAATCGATAACGTTAAAGGCGACCTACTTCACATTATGAAGAGAAGTGATGAGGGATATGTTGATTTTGGTGAAGCATACTTTACAACAGTTAAATATAAAGTTATTAAAGGTTGGAAAAAGCATACGAAAATGTTTCTAAATTTAACTGTACCAGTTGGAACTGTTAAATTTTATGTAAGAAACAATAATGGTAAAAATTTAAGAACTTTTGAAATAGGGCCTACTAATTATGGCAGGCTATTTATACCTCCAGGCTATTGGGTCGCGTTTGAGGGAGGTGAGCAAGCTATGAATCTAGTCTTAAATCTGGCTTCTATTGAGCATGATCCCGAAGAAGCGATAAACGAACCAATTACAACATTCCCTATTGGTTAAAATTGATGACTATTGGTATTACAGGCACACACGGTTTACTCGGTTCCACATTTGTCAAAGAATGTCAAAGGCTGAACATGAATGTTTTGAGCATTCAACGTCAGGACTATCTTCCTTCCGTAAAAATAAAAGATATCGTAAATTTCCTTCAAAATTCAGCTATAAAAACACTCATACATTGCGCTGCCAATACTGATTTGGAATATTGTCAGCAACACCCTACAGAATGTTATATGGACAATGTCTTTTTGACTGAAATTTTAGCGAACGCTTGCATGAAATTAGAAGTAAAGTTCGTTTACATAAGCAGCACTGGAGTTTACGGAAATTGGAAAAAAGAACCTTTCAATGAGTATGATATTACCCAGCCTACAACGGTGCATCATAACTCCAAAAAATTAGCAGAAAATTTACTCGCTCAATTAGTCAGCAACCATCTAATTATAAGAACTGGTTGGTTATTTGGTGGTGAGCCTGAAATGAAGAGAAACTTCGTCATGAATAGAATAAAAGAAGCAAGAAACAGTGCTGGCGTAATTCATTCCGATACTACTCAAAGCGGCAATCCAACATATTGCAAAGACGTAACTAGTGCGGTATTGGCATTATTAAAAAACGATTGCGTGGGTGTTTTTAACATAGTTAGTTCGAACTTTGCAACAAGGTTTGACTATGTCAAAGCGATAGTCGAATTTACTGACCTAGACGTTGTAGTTAAGCCTGCCGATAAGTCGGTTTTTCATAGAATTGCGACAGTTTCTGAAAATGAAATGGCTATAAACTTGAAATTCAATAGCCTTGGTATTGGTATTATGCCAAGTTGGAAGTTAAGCCTTTCTAATTATATTTCAGAATTATTATGAAAATAAAGACTGGCTTTGTTAAATATGTACGTTCGCAACACATCTAATCGTGAGCACCTGGCTGAAAAAAATTATTGCACTAAGCAAAGAACGCTATGTTCTAATGCTTTTAGATCAAGGTATTTGCAGCGCATGCAACTTCGTACTAGCAATTTGGTACGCTAGGGTTCTAGGGCCACAAGAGTTCGGTAACTATGGGTTGATTCTTTTTATCGCATTTTTGCTTTCTATGATTCAAAATGCATTAATTGGAACGGTAGCTCTGCTTAATTTAAACAAATATAAAGTAAATTTTAGGTTGTACAGGAAATACATGACCTATAAATTTCTTGCTTTGGCATTGACCGTATATTTGTGTGGCTTACTATCATACTTTTTACAACTATTAAGCCCGATAAACCTTTTCATTTTATCGAGTTATCTAATCCTATATGTCCTGCACGATATGGTAAAACGATATTTCCATTCAACTTTTTGTATCAAAAAGCTATTGAGAATGAATGTTATATTTTATTCTATTCTGTTCTTGATACTGTGGAAATTTGAAATGTCTAACTATATTTTAGTATTTATATATAACATCACTGCCTATCTGATCTCGTTTCTTTTTATCAGTAAAATTCAACTTTTTTTGATAAAAACTCAATATAGACGCTTATTAGTATTGATGAGAAATGAATATAAACCGATTAAGCACCTCCTGCTATCCTCTCTCGTACAGTGGTTTAATTCTCGAATAAGCTATTACATTTTAGCTCTCGTATCTAGTAATTATTATATTGGTATTTTAAATGGGTACTTGTCA
>JAWUXW010000048.1:0-17861 GCA_034111125.1 Paraglaciecola sp. | reverse complement strand
AGTGTTTTGTGGGAATGTATATACCGCAGTCCTTGAAGGAGCTGTGGGATGTCATCTCGGGAATAGGGGTCAAACTGAATATCGGCGATATTGACCTGACCCAGTTGAAGTTGTTTCGTTTCAATCACCCGCATGTGCATTTTCCATCGAAGATTTCAAAAAATACCGCAATATAGCTCTATTTTAACATAAAAACGTTGCTACACGGTCAATCTTCGATAGACGAATTAACGATAAGGCGTTGATTTTTATAAGTTAATATGCTTTCCGGTCAAGCACTATGTATAAGACGTCGTATGCTGGCTAAGAAGGTCATGTCCCAAATGAAATACAACTATTTATCTGTTTTGCTTACGCTCTCTTTACTCGTCGGGTCCTGCGCCTTTGTCACAGACAAGCAAGTCGCCCTTGCCGCTGAGCAGCAAATCACCCTTGAAAACGGCGCGTTACAGGGCATGTTAGATCCAAGTCGCAAGGGACTGTCTTTTAAGGGCATTCCCTTCGCTGCACCGCCCATTGGGGCGCTGCGCTGGCGACCGCCCCAGCTAGTCCAAAGTTGGCAGGGGGTGAGAGAGGCCCATAAGTTTGCTAATCAATGTATGCAAAAACCCCTCTACAGCGATATGCAGTTTCGCTCAGCGCTTGTGAGCGAAGACTGCCTGTATCTCTGTTAAACAAAGCCCTAAGAAACTACCCGTTCTTTTATATTTCTATGGCGGTGGTTTTATTGCCGGGGACGCTTCAGAAAAACGTTATGACGGCGCCAGTATGGCCAAACAGGGCGTGGTGATGGTGAGCGCCAATTATCGCCTGGGTATTTTTGGCCTGATGGCTCACCCTCAGCTGTCGGCGGAGTCAGGCTATGGTGGGTCGGGGAATTACACCTTTATGGATCAGCAGGCCGCGCTAAAGTGGGTAGTGGATAATATCGAAGCCTTCGGAGGCGATCCCAAACGAATCACCATTGCCGGCGAATCTGCCGGATCTATTTCCGTCAGCGCACTGATGGCCTCGCCCTTGTCCAGAGCGTTAATTGCTGGAGCGATTGGTGAAAGTGGCTCAATTATCGGTCCGACACTGAGCACGATTCCCCTTGGTAAAGCAGAAAAACACGGTGAAAGCGTCATGGCTTTATTCGCGGGCGAGATGACGGATCACCCCCCACCAAGCATAAATACACTGCGCACTGTCTCAGCTGATGACTTGCTGGATAAAACCGTGGAGGCGGGCATGCAGTGGTTTATGCCTAGTATAGATGGCTATGTTTTCCCTCGTCCACCCGAAGATATGTATAAGGACGGAGAATTTGCCAAGGTGCCCTTATTGGCCGGAGCAAATTCTCAGGAAGGCAGCTATCAGCAGATATTAGCTGATGCAAAGCCTACCGTAAAAAATTATCGGTTGGCATTAAAAGCTCTGTATCCCACACACTTTAAGGAAGTATTAGAATTATACCCAGCATCAAATCCACATGAGGTGATGGACGCCGCACAAGCCTTAGCCTCTGACCGCTTTATCAGTTTTAGCTCATGGAACTGGGTTGATCGTGTGAGTCAGCAAAGTGAGCAGGCGAGTTACTATTATCTTTATGATCATGTCCGCCCGGCAATGCGGGCTGAGTTTCGGGATGGCCCAAGCAGCCAAGCACTGCTTGCTCGCGGGGCAGTGCACTCGGTAGAAATTGAATATGCTTTGGGTAATCTAGATGTAAATAACATGTATGAGTGGGACAAGACAGACTACAAAGTGTCCGCTTTAATGCAGCGGTACTTTGTTAATTTTATTAAGAATGGCGATCCCAATGATAAGCTTTTGCCTAACTGGCCGCTTTTCTCAAGCAATAGGTATCTGCGCATTACTGAAAATCCTACAGCTGAAGATATTCGTCCTTTTAGCGCCAGGTATGAGTTTCATCGTGAATACTATGCAAAAGAGCAAAGGGCAAAATGATGTCCCTTGGGACTATTTGACTCTCACAACGAGGAAAAGCAAAAAACATGAGAAAAATAGCCATTATCACCGGAGCAAGTCGAGGCATTGGAGCCGCAACGGCCATTCGATTAGCCAGCGATGGTTTTGATGTTTGCGTCAACTATTTGCGACGTAGAGATACTGCGGAATCGGTAGCCGAGATTGTTAGATCAAAGGGGGCTAAGGCATTAGCTGTACTGGCTGATATCTCCGATGAAACCCAGGTCAAAATGCTATTCGAACAGGTTGGCAATTAACTTGGCGATCCTTACGCACTGGTGAATAACGCGGGTATATTATTTCAGCAGTGCCGGGTAATTGATATGAGCGCCGAGAGAATTAACCAGGTACTGACAACCAACGTCACGGGCTATTTTCTGTGCTGTAAGGAGGCGGTACTTCGCATGTCTAGCAAACGTGGAGGCAGCGGATGGGTGATCGTTAATGTTTCATCTGCGGCGTCTCGCATTGGTGCTACTGGTGAGTACGTGGATTATGCCGCGTCAAAGGGGGCGATAGATACTCCCTTACTATTGGTTTAGCCAACGAGGTGGCGGATGAGGGTATTCGGGTGAATGGCGTTCGACCAGGCTTAATCCATACAGATATGCATGCCTCTGGCGGTGAGCCAGGGCGAGTCGAGCGTTTAAAAAAACGGTTACCTTTAAAACGAGGAGGTAAGGCGGAGGAAGTCGCGGCCGCAATAGCCTGGCTGGTGTGTGACGAATCAAGTTTTACCACAGGTGGATTTATTGAAGTGTCCGGTGGTCTATGAGGCTGGTGCTTTTAAACAGTGCCGTTCTAAGACTAAATGTGAATACTTATCCCGAATTCAGCTTACTTAGGTTCGATTTCTTTTACGTGACGCCTTACAGATAACATTGAGCCGGCTAAACCTAAAAAAATAGACATGCCTAACATTATGAACAGGGTATTAATGTCGACCCCGGTGAGATTAAATTCTTTTTGGTAAAGCTCACTGACGGCAGAGACGCTGCTGCTCATCCACCAAAGCAAAAGAAGCACCGCTATCCAGGCCAGTACCCCCCCAAAAAAGCCATACCAAAAACCGGTATACATAAAGGGCCGCTGAATAAAAGCGTCGGTCGCACCGACTAATTTCATTACCAAAATTTCATCTTTTTTACTAAGAATACTTAGTCTTATTGTATTTCCTATAATCAGTACCACGGCTAAAAACAACAGCAAGGCCACTACACTGACTAATTCTTTGGCAACTTTCAGCACGGCGTGCAAGCGTTCAAGCCATTCGATGTCCAATTTTCCGATGTCCACTTCCCGCTCTTTGCGTAGCTTATCAAGCAATATTCCCGCGGTGGTGGGGCTGGCACTTTTGCTGGTAGGAGTGACTAATATCACATTGGGTAAGGGGTTTTTATCAAGGTAGGCAATCGCGTCGCCGAAGCCAGATAATTGTTTGAACTCATCCAGGGCTTTGTCTGCGGATATGTACTCTACACTGGCAATCTCTGGCCAAAGTTTGATCCGTGTGAGTAGCTGGTCAATATTGCCCTTAGTGGCATTTTCTTTTAAAAACAGGGTTATTTCAGAGGCCTGCTCCCAACCGGCGCTGACCTTTTCGGCGTTTTTGACCAATATGTATAAAGTGCTGGGCAAAGTGATACTTAAACCCAATACTCCGATAGTCATTAACGATGCCGCTCTGGAACGCCAAAGCTCACCTAAGCTACCGAGGGCTTGTCGTGCGTGGCTAATAAAAAACATACCGATCCGTTGTAAACCTGAAATTTGAGTTATTTGTGCGCCCTGGGCCCGGCCTTTAAACAAAATACTCATGAGTAAAGCCCGTTGTCCTGAAACTCTTCAGACAGACCGTCGGTGATCATTTTCCCCTGTTTAAGGGTCAGGGTACGGTATTTCATTCTGGCGATCAGTCCCAGGTCGTGGGTGGCAATAAATACCGAGACCCCTGCCTGATTAAAGTCTTCGAACAAGCGAATGATTTCCATGGATAACTTTGGATCCAGGTTTCCGGTAGGCTCATCTGCCAATAAAAGAGGCGGTTTGTTGACCACCGCCCTTGCGATACCTACCCGCTGCTGTTCGCCTCCTGAGAGCATGATGGGTAGACTTTTGATTTTGTCACGTAAGCCGACCATTTCTAAGGCCGCATGCACTCGACTGGTGGTTTCTTTGCGGGAATAACCTTCAATCACCAAGGGCAGAGCGACATTATCAAAAACACTTTTATCCATTAGCAGCTGGTGGCTTTGGAAAATCATCCCAATATCACGGCGAATATAAGCAATTTGGCGACGCTGAATGATGCTTAAGTCATGACCATTGATCAGTACTTTACCCACTGTTGGCCGCTCCATTATGCTGATTAATTTAAGCAAGGTACTTTTACCGGCACCAGAATGACCGGTTAAAAAGGCCATTTCTCCCGGTTCAATGTGAAAATCTACTTTACGCAGGGCTTGCTGGCCACCGGGGTAGGTCTTACTTACTTGCTCAAATTTAATCATGGCGTACTAATTTTGCAACGATGAGGCTGGCGATAAAAGTTTGTCAGCGCTAGCTTGGTTTTCAGAAAAAAGTGCATCGACAAAGGTATGACTATTAAAAGGACGCAAGTCATCAATACCTTCACCTACGCCAATGTAACGTATGGGAATGTCAAATTGATCGGCTATGGCGAATATTACCCCGCCTTTGGCAGTGCCGTCCAATTTAGTCAGGCTGAGGCCTGTTAGGCCGACTGCCTGGTGGAATAATTTTGTCTGACTGACGGCATTTTGTCCGGTGCCCGCATCCAGTGTAAGCATGATCTCATGCGGGGCATTGGGGTTGATTTTCTTCATTACCCGCACCACTTTTTTCAGCTCTTCCATTAAATGGTCTTTGTTTTGTAAGCGTCCTGCGGTATCGGCAATCAGTACATCAATATTGCGGGCCTGCGCCGACTGTAGGGCATCAAATACCACTGAGGCGCTGTCTGAACCCGTCTGTTGTGCTACTACAGGAATATTATTGCGCTCGCCCCATACTTGAAGCTGCTCCACGGCTGCCGCTCGAAACGTATCGCCCGCGGCTAACATGACTTTTTTGCCCTGTTGTTGAAACTGCTTGGCCATTTTGCCGATGGTGGTGGTTTTACCTACGCCGTTAACCCCTACCATCAAAATAACAAAGGGGCCCTTGTCGCTATGGGCCTCGAGTGGCTTATCAACATGACTCAGAATATCTGCCATTTGCTCTTTCAGCAGTTGATAAAGGGCTTCCCCGTCTTTCAGCTGTTTTCGATCCGCGGTGTCAGTTAAATGTTTAATTATTTTACTGGTGGTATCCATGCCCACATCGGCGACCAATAATTGTGTTTCCAGCTCTTCAAACAGTTCATCGTCAATAGCCTTACCGCGAAACAAGCCGACAAAACCACTGCCCAGGTTTTCTTTAGTACGGGACAAACTACGCTTTAATTTGCTGAAAAATCCCGCTTCACTATTAAGCAATTGCTCCTGACTAATTTCGCCTTCATCTTTGTTGTCGACTGACTCAGGCTCAGGGATTGTTTCAGCTTCAATATTTATCTCAGCTTCGGGCTTAACTTCAACTTCCGTCTTAACCTCTGGACTAGGTTTGGGTGTAAGTTCTCCAGTGAGTTGTATGGCTGAACCTTCAATCTCGTCATTTGGCGTTGGTGTAAGTTCACTCATTTGAGGTATTGAAGAAACAACTTCAGGTTGGGCCACTTCAATTTGAGGCTCCTGGGGTAATGACTGTACAGGCTGCAGGCCTTGTTGTGGCTCATTTTGTGGTTCATCCTGTTTTTTGTTTTTTTTGAGCCAGCCGAAATACTTAGACATATTGCTGAAAAATCCTTGGAAAATCGTTAAGTTAATTGGGTAAACTACTGCTTAGTTCAGCAATAATAGCATCTCTGGGATAAATGAAGCGAGACGTAAAAAAACAACAGGCCGCAAGGGGCGCTATTCGCATCATTAGTGGTCAATGGCGTGGGCGTAAATTACCTGTTTTAGATGCTCAAGGACTGCGGCCCACTACCGATAGAAACAAGGAAACCCTGTTTAATTGGTTGATGCCGACAATCACCAACAGTAGGTGTTTGGATGCATTTGCTGGCAGCGGAGGCTTAGGCTTTGAAGCATTGTCCCGATATGCAGCTGCAGTGACCTTTATCGAGTTAGATAAAAAAGTAGCTAACAATCTACAAAACAACTTGCATATGCTGCAGGTTCCCCCTGAAGAAGCACAATTGATCGTAGGTAATACCACTCAGGTATTGCAACAGCTTGTTGAGCCTTTTGATGTGATATTTCTCGACCCTCCTTTTCAGCAAAATTTGCTAAATCACAGCATTGAGAAAATTGTTGCAGGCTCGCTGTTAAAGCCCCAAGGACTTATCTATATTGAATGCGAAGCACACGGGGGAGGCTATATTGTTCCCGATAGCTGGTCTTGCATAAAGCAAAAACAAAGTAGCCAAGTTATATCCAGACTATATCAACGAGTAGACTGAAAGTATGTGTCATCTGCATAATTTATGCTGGTTATTTTTAGCAACTAATTGACTTCAATGCCTATATTACTCATTCCTTCCCGCAGGGCTAATTCTTTTAATGTCTTGCAGGTTTTACTGTTTTTAGGGCTGCTATCAATTAAGGCTAATAGTTCTTGTTGCAAGCTGATCTCCCATTGCATCAAGGGGTGTTTTTTGATGTCCCCGTCATTTAGTTCAGATTCAGCGGTCGCTTCGATGAAGGCTTCCACTCCACCCTGTGACAATTTGCTCACCACCACCGCGCCTTGTAAATCGTCTCCCTGGATCAATAATATGGTGGCCGACATGGACATGGCTGCATCAATGGCCGGATAAACCCCATAATTATCGAAGTCTGCGGGATCAGGTACGGCCGACTCTACCTTTTCCAGTTGCACAGCAAAGTTAATCTTGGCTTTTGGTGTGGCTAGCCATTCCCAAATCGAATTCAAACTATTGCGATATTGGCTTGGATCGGCAAAATCCGTTGCTTCACAGAATAATTGGTAATTAGGTAACATTCTTTCCAGTAAGGTTGCAGCAAATGCAACGGCTTGCCAGCCCTTCAATTCCCGCACTTGCTGGAAAACTGTCAATTTATTATTCAACTGTTGATGCCTCTTATTTTTGTTTCATTGTTGTTAAACCATTGCGCCTTGATATGTGATCAACTCAGAAGGCATTGGCAAGTTTCATTGCAAAGCGTAACGTCGAAGGAATGTTGGCTGCCTTCATAGACCTTGCAATGCAGTTAGGGAGCTTGCCATCCCTTCCCGAAGGGCGATAGCAAAGTCGCTGACGCTGTAGCCGTTATACAGCTTAAAACACGCCGTGATTACGCTACTTTTATTCATCGTTGAGTGAGCAGATATTTAGGTGGATTGGGCTTGCCTACACCATGGACAGTATTTGAATATACCTTATGCGCAAAGTCATGCTCATAGGCCTTTCTTTTACAATCAGTCTACCTGCTCCCAACTGGCATTTTTGTACAGCAAAAAATGCTAAATTGCTTGGGGGGGATATTTCAGCCAACGGCCAATACTGCTTGGCTATTTTTACACCAGCTCACATGAGAGCTAGTTTGTGTTTAGTTTATAACATCTCTGAGTAACAACGCATAAGATTAGAGAAATAGTTTTATCTTCAATCGCTTGATAATTTAATACACACGCTAGGGTATGTTACCCTTCAATTTCTGCTGTATCATTTTTTTAGTTGGAAATAGGCTAGCTGAATTAGCAAGCTTAGCTGTTTGGTCTTCAATGAAGTATCCAATTTAATTACATGCTTCGTAATTAAGACGAAAAGGATGAGTTAAATGAGTTTGATGTCAGTAGCAGAAGTCGCGGATTTATTAGGTGTGCAAGTGTTACGAGTAGAGCGGCTGGAGCGGGAAAGTTTATTGATCGCTAAGGAAAAAGATGAGCAAGGAAAACCACTTTTCGATTCAGAAATTGTCGAAAAATATAAAACCTTTGCCGAGCGTTTGGGCGGTATTTGATAACGGTTAGTGTTTGATGATAAACACTAACAGCGTACTTGTATTTAAGCTGAGCCCGCTAAAGTAACCCATATCTTACTTTTTTATTCTTCCTGTAGGGCTCTGGCTATCGTTCTTATGCCTTGTGCAGTCGCACCGGCAGGTTCACATGCATTTCCGTTGGCATTGTATGCGGCCGCGAGATCCATGTGTACCCATCCCTTTCCATCATCTGCTACAAAACGAGATAAAAAACCTGCTGCGTTAGACGCGCCGCCTGCGCCGCCGCCTTTTTGTGCACGACTGTTAGCCGTGTCAGCAAAATTTGAGGGACATTTTTCTCGGTGCCATTTTTCCAGGGGTAGGCTCCAGGCGAGTTCTTGCTCTTGCTCAGCATAAGCAAGCATGCGCTGTTGTAAATTTTGGTCTAAACCTAGCAATGCGTTGTAGTCACTGCCCATGGCAACATGGGCTGCACCGGTTAGGGTAGCGGCGTCAATGATAAGCCCTGCACCAGTTTCGCTAGCGGCCATTAGGCCATCCGCCAGCACTAAACGTCCCTCTGCATCCGTATTAACCACTTCAACGGTGGTACCGTTTTTGTAGGTGATGATGTCACCTAGCTTATATGCATGATCGCTGATAAGGTTTTCGGCGCAACATAAGAATAATTTTATCCGTTTATTCAAGCCCCGCAATATGGCTAAGCCCAAGCCGCCTGTGACCGTGGCTGCGCCGCCCATGTCGCATTTCATATCAAGCATGCCTTCGCTACTTTTGATGCTATAGCCACCACTGTCAAAGGTAATTCCCTTGCCGACCAGGGCTGCGCTAATAGGAGCATGGGGGTCGCCTGTTGGGTTGTAATCGACTTCCAGCAACACCGGTGCTCGTTTACTGCCTCGGCCTACATGATAGAGCCCCATCCAACCTTGCTTGACAAGTTCCTCTCCGGTCCACATCTGATAACTAATATTTTTTGCGCTAAGGCTTTGTAGCCACTCCACACTGCCCAGAGCTAAGCGTTCGGGAGACATATCTTCTGGTGTGGCATTAACTTGGTTACGGGTAAACAGTAGTGCCTGATAACGATGAACTAATTCTCTGCGATTATCGTCGTTCAGCCATTCGATCCGCTGTTGCTTGCGAACGGTAGTAAAACTCAAGGCCAATGCCCACTGTTGCTCTATATCCCAATTTCCAGTGATTTTTAAGTATTCAATGCCTAAACTGTCGAGCTTTCTACCTGCTTTGCGAATAGTTCGGCAGCTGTCTTCGTCCTGGGATAAGTGAATAGTTGCCTTGTCATGTTGAAAAGACACCAATGCGCTTTGTCCCCAGTGGGCGGCGGCAGGTTGATCAGTAAGTTGAACGGCTAGTTGAGACATTGAGCACTCCATTAAATAGTAAGGCGTTGGCAAATATGAAAGATAAACACGCTGTGAATCGTTATGATAACAAGTTAGCCAAAGCAGAAGTTAAGTTAGCAGATGAAGTTTGCAAATAAATTAGTAAAGGGAACGTTACTCAAACGCTACAAGCGTTTTTTGGCAGACGTTGAATTGGAGGATGGAGAGATTGTCATCGCTCACTGCCCCAATACGGGGGCTATGAGTGGGTGTGCGGAGCCAGGCTATGAAGCATGGTTGTCAAAGAGTGATAATCCCAAACGCAAGTTGGCTTTTACCTGGGAGCTTGCGGTCACAAGCGAGGGCCATTGGATCGGCATTAACACCCACAATGCCAATAAAGTGATAGGGCAGGCGTTGAGTGAACATAAGCTGCCAGAACTCAGTGGCTATGATCACATCCGCAGTGAAGTAAAATACGGCCATGAGGGCAGTCGAATAGACTTTTTTTTGCGCCAACATGAGGGGGACACAAAGAAAAAGGACCTCGCCGACTGTTATGTGGAAGTTAAATCAGTGACTTTATTGCAAAATAACCAGGGCTTTTTTCCGGATGCACGAACCGTAAGAGGCCAGAAGCACTTGCGGGAACTGACTGCAATGGTGCAGCAAGGTCACAGAGCAGTTTTACTATATTGCGTGCAACATAGTGGAATCGAAAGTGTTCGAGTGGCGCAGCATATTGATCCTGATTATGCGGCAGAGTTGAGTACGGCAATATTCGCCGGCCTTGAAGTGCTGTGTTATTCCACAAAAATAAACCAAGAAAAAATCATTATAAATCAAAGGTTACCGTTTATAAGTTGAAATATTAGTTGATTTTTAACGTAGTGTCGCCATATTCCTCGTCTGAAAACTGGTTTTAGTGTGTATATCAAGGCTACTGCGCAAAAAATTGTTTGTGCATGGGCTTTCTGTTATACATATTGCTTGCACAAGATAGACTGTGCCGTCGTTTAGGAGAATTGGCAGATGCCATCAGGAAAAAAAACCAAAACACTCGGATTACTAGCGTTAGCTGGCTTGACTCCTTATCAGGAGAAGAGCGGCGAAGAGTATATGAACGACAAGCAAATGGATCATTTCCGTTTGTTGTTAAAAGCCTGGCGTGATCAGCTTCGCGAAGAAGTTGACCGCACCGTTCACCATATGCAAGATGAGGCGGCAAACTTTCCTGATCCGGTAGACCGTGCTACCCAGGAAGAAGAGTTTAGTCTGGAATTGCGTACTCGTGACCGTGAGCGTAAGCTGATCAAGAAGATCGAAAAGACCTTGAAGCGCATCGATGATGACGATTTCGGCTTCTGTGATTCATGTGGAATTGAGATTGGTGTACGTCGTTTGGAAGCCCGTCCAACTGCCGATATGTGCATAGACTGCAAAACCATGGCTGAAATTAAAGAGAAGCAATTACAGGGTTAATTGTTAATCAGTGAAACATTGAAAGGCCGCATCAACATTAACATGTTGGTGCGGTTTTTTTGCTTGTAGATTACACTATGACGTCTTCCTTTTTTCCTACTAAAGCGCCACACGCACCATACACACCACCGCAATATATCGGCCGCTTTGCGCCTTCTCCATCTGGTCCCTTACATTTTGGCTCCCTGGTCGCTGCCTTAGGTAGTTATTTACAGGCCAAAAAGCAAAATGGCCTGTGGTTGGTAAGAATTGAAGATATTGATCCGCCTAGGGAGCAAGGAGGAGCTAGTGTGGATATATTACACACACTGGAGCAGCATGGGCTGCACTGGGATGGGCCGCCAATATATCAGAGTCGCCAAAGCAATTTTTATGAGCAAGCCCTGAGTTGGCTTCAAGAGAACAAACAAACCTACTACTGTCGTTGTAGCCGCAAGCAACGGCAAGCTCTGGGTGAAAATCAGCGTTGCCCCTGCTCAGAGTTGAATTTGCTATCTACAGGCTGTTCTACTCGCTTTAAAAATACTGACCCTGCCATCGGCTTTAGGGATCAGCTATTGCAAAAGGTGGAATTTGAACCCTCCCAGACTCAGGGGGATTTTGTGGTAAAACGAAAGGACGGCCTTTATGCCTACCAGTTAGCCGTGGTGGTGGATGATATTCTGCAAGGCGTGACAGAAGTGGTGCGTGGATCCGATTTATTACCGGCTACGGCATATCAGCTTGCTCTGTATCAGGCCTTTGTACATCCTCCTCCTCGTTATCTTCACCTGCCCGTAGTGGTCAGCCAGCCAGGCAAAAAACTCAGTAAGCAAAATCACGCGCCAGCGGTCGACAATCGGCGTGCGGGCACTAATATTATTGATGCGCTAAGCTTTCTAGGTATATCGGTGCCGACAACACTGCTCAAAGCAACCGTTGACGAGCTACTCCTTTGGGTGACACAGGAATGGAATGTTAATGCCCTTATGGCAAAAACAGAGGGTATTGACAATAGAATTGACCGCCCAGACAGTATATGATTAGCGCCCAAAATTTCAGCACTAATTGTAACGTGGAGCTCAGCTTATTATTTCTCGTGTAATCAACAAGGTTAAACAGGCATTTACCTCATCGCCAGTCGAGGCTGCCCCCAAACTTGTTGCAACCATCATTCCCAGACATGAGCACTCCATTTCTCGTGACAGTTTCAGTGAGAACGCACTTAAGGTCTTATATCGCTTACATAACAGCGGCTATGACGCGTATCTGGTGGGTGGTTGTGTCCGTGACATTATGCTGGGTAAAGAACCAAAAGATTTTGATGTCACCACCAATGCTACGCCCGAGCAAATCAAAGAGTTATTTCGCAATTGTCGTTTGATAGGACGACGTTTTCGCTTAGCGCATATTGTGTTTGGTCGTGAAATTGTTGAAGTGGCTACCTTTCGTGGTCATCACGCTAGTGAGCAAAGCGCCACAACTGGGCAGAGTCTGAGTAAGCAAAGTGATCATGGTCAATTACTTAGAGACAATGTTTTTGGCAGCATTGAAGAAGACGCAGAGCGCCGTGATTTCACGGTTAATGCCATGTATTACAACATCGCTGATTTTTCTATCAGTGATTTTGCGGGTGGCATGGAGGCGGTCAAACAGCGCAAGATAGTCATGATTGGCGATCCGGAAACCCGTTATCGGGAAGATCCTGTCAGGATGTTAAGGGCAGTGCGTTTCGCGGTTAAGCTGAATATGCAAATTAGCCCCGAGACCGGCGACCCCATTTATCAGTTGGCGCCCTTGATGGCGAATATCCCAGCAGCCAGGCTGTTTGAAGAGGTCCTTAAGTTGTTGTTATCTGGCCAGGGCCTTGAAACCTACAAACTACTCTATCAGTATCATTTATTTGAGCCGCTTTTTCCTCAATTGGCACCCTTACTCAAACAGTCTGATAGTCGTGAGGCACAATTTGTTGAGCAAGTACTTACCAATACCGACAATCGCATAAATACAGGGCAAAGAGTAACCCCTGCATTTATTTTTGCGGCCTTTATGTGGTATCCGTTAGAAGAACGGTGCCAGCAACATATGGTCGAAGGTGGCTTAAGCTATTTTGATGCATTTAACCTGGCACTCAATGACGTTCTGCACCGACAAATTCAGCGCATCATGATCCCCAAGCGTTTTAGCATTCCGATCCGTGAAATCTGGCAGCTGCAACTAAGATTACCGAAGCGTTATGGCCGCAGAGCCTATCAAATGCTTGAACATCCACGCTTCAGAGCCGCCTATGATTTCTTGTTGCTTAGAGGGCAGATAGAAGGTGGAGAATTGTTGGAATTGGCCGATTGGTGGACTGAATTTCAGGAAGCGGATGAGGATCAGCGCAAAGACATGTTACAGGCGCTACGTGAGCAGAAAGGGCCCGGACCTAAGCGCAATCGTCGTTATCGTGGCAAGAAAAAGCCAACTCAAACCTAAAAACGGTAATTAAGCGCTACAAGTGATAGTTAACATTATGCTTAATAAGAGTATAAACGCCATTTTTGGCTCACTGTCAGTCCAACTATAGGTTCTAGGTTAAATGATTGATGTTTACATTGGCTTGGGCAGTAATATGGCTGAACCAAAGGGCCAGATATCAAAAGCCTTGCAGGCCCTTGGGCAATTAAGTGCTAGCCGTCTGCTCAAATATTCAAGTTTATATGCCAGTAAGCCTATGGGGCCGCAAAATCAAGCAAACTATGTGAATGCGGTTGCGTGCCTGCAAACTACCTTGAACCCTTTGTCCTTATTGGTAGCATGTCAAAATATAGAGCAGCAACAAGGTCGCCAGCGCAAAGGCGAGCAATGGGGTCCAAGAACCCTCGATTTAGATATCCTACTCTACGGGCAGGACATTATTCAGCAATCCGAGCTAGTGATCCCACATTACGGAATGAAAAAACGTGAGTTTGTCTTGTACCCCTTACATGAAATAGCGCCTGAACTGCGCCTACCCTGTGGTAGCAGCCTTGCAGAATTGCTTGAGTATTGTCCATTGAATGGCCTGCAAAAAATCACCGCAACAGCGCAAATATAGAAATTCCACAAAAAATCCGTATAGTGCCTCAACTAACCTTATCTAGATAACAAGTCACTCTATCTAATCGTTTAAAATAGGAATGCGATATGAAGAACGTCAGCACTTCAAGCTTGTTAAAGATGAAACAAGATGCACAGAAAATTACCGCCTTAACCGCCTACGATGCCAGCTTTGCCAAGCTGTTCGATGAGCAGGGAGTCGATGTATTGTTAATTGGCGATTCATTGGGCATGGTATTGCAGGGTAACAACGACACCCTTGCTGTGACCGTCGATGACATTGCTTATCACACCCGCTCTGTTAGTCGGGGAGTGCAGCGGGCCTTTGTGGTGGCCGATATGCCCTTTATGTCCTACTCAAGCCCCGAGCAAACTTATGCCAGTGCCGCAACGTTAATGCGTGCCGGAGCTAGTATGGTTAAGATGGAAGGTGGGACATGGTTACTAGACAGTGTGCGTGGCTTGAACGAGCGTGGGGTGCCAGTGTGCGGTCATCTTGGCTTAACTCCTCAGTCGGTACATGTATTTGGCGGATTTAAGGTACAAGGGCGTGATGAACAGCAGGCCGAGCATATATTTGAGCAAGCCGGGGCGCTTGAACAAGCCGGGGCTCAATTGCTGGTGCTTGAATGCGTGCCCTGTGATCTGGCTGACAAAATTTCACAGGCCTTGCAGATCCCGGTAATCGGTATTGGTGCCGGGGCGAAGACCGATGGTCAAATTTTGGTGATGCACGATATGTTCGGTATCAGTGCTAATTACATGCCCAAATTTTCCAAAAATTATCTACTC
Organism: Paraglaciecola sp.; assembly: GCA_034111125.1. GTDB lineage: Bacteria > Pseudomonadota > Gammaproteobacteria > Enterobacterales > Alteromonadaceae > Paraglaciecola. The sequence continues at coordinate 3,178 of JAWUXW010000048.1, read as the reverse complement.
GATGGTGGGACTATGCGCGCAGCGGTAGATACCTATATTCGAGAAGTAAAAGAGGGCGTATTCCCCTCGAGCGAACACAGTTTTAATTAGTATCAACAGGCCGTAAGGGAAAAATTCACATGCAGATTATTAGTAATATTTCTGCGTTGCGGGAAATGCGGCGCAACTGGCAAATACAAGGCAAGGTGATCGCCTTTGTAGCCACTATGGGTAATTTACACCATGGTCATTTAAAACTTGTTAAAGAAGCTAAGGCACAAGCAGATATCGTTGTAGTATCGATTTTTGTTAATCCATTACAATTTGGTCCTGACGAAGATTTGGATGCCTATCCCCGCACCCTAAAGCATGATCAGGCTGCGCTGGAATCGTTGGGCGTTGACGTACTTTTTAGTCCTCAAGCCCAGGATATTTATCCGAGTGGTCTGGAGCAGCAAACCTTCGTTGAAGTACCGGGGTTATCATATATGATTTGCGGTGCCAGTCGCCCGGGGCATTTCCGTGGAGTGGCGACCATCGTCTGCAAGTTATTCAATATGGTGCAGCCAAATCACGCTTATTTCGGTGAAAAAGATTTTCAACAGTTGCAGGTAATCAAAGCCATGGTGACTGATCTGTCGATGAATTTAACCATTCATGGGGTGCCTACCGTGCGCGAAGCAGATGGCCTGGCCATGAGCTCCAGAAATAACTTTCTAAGCACGCCACAAAGAGAGCTTGCAGCACATTTGTATCAAACTATGGGCGAAATGGCCAAGCAGATTAAGCAAGGTCGCAGAGACTTTAGCCGCCTTATTGCCGAACACAAAGAGAGGCTCAATCGCGTTGGTTTTAAAGTGGACTATATTGAACTGCGTTCGGCTGACAGCTTGCTACAGCCAGGGCGTGAAGATACGCGCTTGGTGATATTAGCCGCTGCATTTTTAGGTAAAACCCGGCTAATTGACAATATCCAGATTCAGTTGTGAAGTTCAATTACTAGCTTGAACTGGATGCTTGGTGTTTTATACAAAGTTTCTGCCAAATTTCACTGGTCTTGGCGATGGCAAGTTGCTCGTCAAGAATGGCCCGTAAATCTGCTTTGCTAGTCAATGGATTGGCTAATACCACTCTAAAGACAGTAATCCCTTGTCCGTGATATTTCTCTACCTGCAAACGAGTCCGCGATACGAAGGAAAGACCTGCTTCCCGTTGCTGCTTTTGCACGCTAACCGTTAATTCGTCGAGCTGTGTATTGACTACCTCGGCAAGTTTGGGTGTTTCCGTGATGTTATCTTGTACTGCGTGAGGTGCGAGGCGGTACGTTAAAAGAGACAAGGTTGGTTGCGTAACCAGTTCAAAATCCGGATGTAATTCAATCATTTGAGCAAAGGACTTGGCCTTGGCTATGCTCTGGTCGATTAATAGTTCGTAACCCTGCCGCCCCAGTATATGCAAAGATGCATAAACCATCATCGCCATGCCATTGCGAGAGCCTTCTAAGGTAGTTGCACCAAGATCTTTTGAACCGGCCCGTAATATATACTGAGCATGGTGGCGCACCGTGTTGCTGTCGCTTGGATCCTTAAACAACACCATGCCGGCTCCCATTGGCACGTACATTTGCTTGTGGGCGTCCAGAGTCACAGAGTCGGCCCGTTCAATGCCCTTCAAAAGCTTGCGGTGGGTGCCAGAGAACAACGTTGCTCCGCCCCATGCGGCATCAACATGAAAGTGACAACCCAGTTCACTCGCCACATCGGCTAATTCATCCAGAGGATCAACATGGCCGGTTTCTGTGGTGCCAGCAACACCAACCATGGCCAGAATTTTATTCCCTTCGGCTTGATACTGACGGCCCAGTTGCAGGGCTTTTTCTGGGGACAAGGTTTGACTCGGGCAATCAAGCATCAACAATTGCTCCCGGCCCAGCCCCAACACGTCGACCGCTTTGGACAGGGAATAATGCCCTCGACGAGAGGACAATATCGCCAATTTTTTATAACCATAATACTGTAAACCTGCCGCCAAACCTTCTCTTGCCACGCCACGAAACTGTTCGTCGGCAGCCAAAGCTTTGTTGCGAGCGACCCATAAGGCGGTAATATTGGCTATGGTGCCACCGGAGCAAAATGCGCCCAGGGCATGGTTGGCACTGTGTAGGTAACTGCTGTAAAAACTGTCATCCTGCTGATAAATCAATTCATGCATCATGCCGAGAACCTGGCGTTCCATTGGAGTAAATGCCTTGGAGGTCTCTATTTTTACCAGGTTTTGGTTCAATCCTACCAACAATTTTGCCAGTGGTAGATGAAAGTATGGCAGTGCAGAGGTCATGTGCCCGATAAAGGTAGGTGCATAGGTATTGACCGAGTTAGCGACAACTTTGTCCAGCAAAATTGAGGCGTGCTCTGAAACAAATTGGGGCATCTCAGGAACATGATGATCAGCAAACTCCCGCTCAATCTGCTCAAGAGAAGTGACTTTATTCACCACATGCTGAGACAAAAAGTTCGCTAGATTGGCTGATAAATGTTGTTCAATTTGAGCGAGTTTAGAGTCTTTACCTTCTGGCATGGTAAAGACTTTCAACAAATGTTCTAAACTGACTTCCGCTCCACCCAAACTCGCAACCTCATATGAATATTTTAAAGCCGTGAACTTTACCGCAATTTCTGTCCCAGACCAAGATGTAGCGTATGCTCAACAGGGCAAAACTTAGAGTGCACTGGAGCCCCCTAAGCTCTGATTCATAGCCAAATTCGACTAAAAGCATTTAGAAATTGGGTTTTTTTTAACATTCTTAGGTCTAATTTCTCTTTTGTATCAGTAATTAACTGCCCTAGGATATGGGTAATAAATAAGGAAGTTATAAAAATACTATGCAAATTACTCAAGTGACCAAAACCTTTAGTCTGGATAACGTTGTGCCTTATACCAGCCAATAATGGATCTACACAATAATACAGTTTGGCGATACGAGTGATTGCCAGAAAATAGTCAGACCTTGAATTTCGTTGCTCGATTAAATCATCAAGCACAAGAACGGGGCATTGAACTCTTATCGGCATTCCACCGGATTGCATTGAGCCTGGGGTGCCTTAGTTGCTATTTGCTTAAGTCGACGAGCAAGCGCCATGAAAATTGGCCACTTTGCCAATATTTTCGTTCGAAGGGGGTGATGGCCGCTTCCCCTTGA
>JAWUXW010000047.1:0-7774 GCA_034111125.1 Paraglaciecola sp. | reverse complement strand
CCAATAAAATCACCATGACCTTCGGTGTTTTTAGCGCCGCCCTGACCTTCGGCATTTGTCTGGTAAGCAATACCAGCAGCACCAACATCGACCAAATAATTCGATGCATCAGTATTTCCATTGCCGGCATGCTCAGCAGCAACTTAAAGTACAGGGGCGCCGCGCCCCACATGCTATAAGCAGCAATAGCGAGCAATACACCGGTTCTGACTGATTTATCGTTCATTGGCTAGTTTTAGTTACTGATTAGCAAAGGCGCAAGTCTGCAGGATGAGTATGGCAAAAGCAATATTAGACAACATTGCTTTTAGATCTTGCCAACTTATCTGTTGTTTTAAGCATGCATTGGTATGAGTGATCTTATAAGTATCAATGTGTTATTATGCTCAGCGACATTGCTTAACATGTGTTTAATAGTTATTGCTTTGTTTGCTTCTGCAGTAACTGAACATTAATATCTTAGAAAGAGCCTTTCAATGTTTCGTTTATACATTTTTGCTGCCATATGCCTTGCTAATTCTGACGCGGCGATGAGTGAAACAAAAAATAAAATTGATGTTCAAATTGATAATATTTTTTCTGAAATTTCATCCAATAATTCACCCGGATGCTCGGTCGGCGTATTTAGAGATCGTAGTTTAATTTTTAAGAATGGATATGGACTCGCTAATCTAGAGCACGATATCCCACTTTCTCATTTATCTGTGCATCGAGTTGCTTCAATATCAAAGCAATTTACTGCATTCGCGGTGTTATTGTTGGCAGATGACGGGAAGATAGCACTCGAAAATGATATTCGAACGTATATGCCAGATCTTCCTGATTACGGCCACAAAGTAAGTATTAATTCTATGCTAGGTCACTTTTCAGGAATGGGCGACTTTGACTCATTGGATGAATTGAATGAGCACCCGCTCAAGTCAGTCGCTGAGGGCCCCATACGCTTAGGCAATGAAGATTATTTATCTATAAAGGAGTTTTATGATGTTGTAATAAAACTTCCTTTGAAGCGCAAACCTAACCAGAGTTGGGAATATAGTAATTTCGCTTATTTTTTGCTATCCAAATTAATAGAAAAACAAAGCGGACTTACGTTAAGACAATTTGCTGACAAAAAAATATTTAAGCCATTAGGAATGAAGCAAACTTTCTTCAATGATAACCCTAATGAGGTGATTAGTAATAGAGTAACGGGATATAGAACGATAAACATAGGAGGATATGAAATTAACATGACCAACTTATTCTGGGTTGGCGATGGGGGTTTACACACCAATATTGCTGACTTAGCTCTTTGGGATAACAACTTCTACAACCCTGAATTAGGGAGAAATCCTGAAAAATTAATTAGACAAATGAATACTCCCAACAGTACGCATGCAATCGATGGGTGGGTGGAAGTATGCGAACGGTCAGTTTGTCAAGCAACTGGCAGATTACAAGACTTTTGAACACACCGGGGATTGGTTAGGAACGTCAACGTTTTATGCAAGAGTGCCAGAAAATAAAATTTCAGTAGCGGTGTTTTGCAACAATGTAGATTTAGACGCCGCTAAATTTGGTATCAGAGTATTAAATACTGCCCACAAGTATTTTAAATAAGTTTACAAGTAGCTTATTTAAAGCCTAACAATTAACGGTTCCTTTATATTAATGTGATCGCAATAAACACCTCAATACCTGTGATTCAGCAATATTTTATGATTTTCGACTAGTTCAGCTCACCGCACTCTGAATCTTCTAGGCAATTCCTGAATGTCAATTTTTTTAGCCCACCATATAGGTGCCAGTACCGGTAGCAATATGCAGACCTTGCTCGTTGTGCAATTCCATTCGACAAACCGCGACTTTACGGCCCCGGCGGATTACTTCTGCACTGGCTATAAATACCTGACCTTTACCAGGACGTAAATAATCAACCCGTATGTCCAAGGTTCCACCGTTTGGCAATGCCTGCTGGAATTCGGTAACAGCGGCTTCGCTATCGAGGTTTTTTATGCCATATAACAGAGCTGCAACGCTGCCCACCGTATCTAGTGTTGCGGCTGTCACCCCACCATGTAAGATTTTTTGTATGGGGTTGCACCATTAGCTTATCGTCCCAGGCGAGGCTAATTTCGGCTTTGTCTGCGCCAATTTTACTTACTTCAAATCCTAACAACTGGTTAAAGGGCATATGGTGATTGAAAAATTCAATCACGAAGTCGCTCAATTGCTGAGCAGTTATCGGGCTAGCATTTTCCATTGATAAACCTTTAAGTTATTTGAGATGCAATGTGACTAATTTTTTCTCTCTTAGCAAGTGAACAGAAACTTAAAAGCACGTAAACTAGGATGAATAAAGTAATTGATAGAGTCAATTTTTGTCTAAGTCATCCCAACAGCCCTTATCCTCCGTGCAACAAGCAAAAAAAGTCCTAAAAGACACATTTGGTTATGATGACTATCGAGACGGACAAGAGGATGTGATTACTCACTTACTTAATAATGAAGATGTTCTGGTACTTATGCCGACTGGTGGTGGGAAATCCTTGTGCTATCAAATTCCTGCATTAGTCTTTGACGGACTAACGATTGTGGTATCGCCGTTGATTGCCCTGATGAAGGATCAGGTTGATGCCTTGGTCGCTTCAGGGGTCGAAGCTGCTTATATCAATTCAAATCTTAGCTACGAGCAGATGCACAATGTTTACAAGGGCATGCAAGTTGGTAAGTACAAACTAATCTATGTTGCCCCGGAACGCCTGATGCAACTGGATTTTATTCAACGATTACAGACATTACACATTAGCTTGTTTGCCGTAGACGAGGCTCACTGTGTATCTCACTGGGGGCACGATTTTAGGAAGGAATATCGTCAGCTAGGTCAACTCAAGCAACATTTTACTAACGTGCCAGTGGTGGGTCTAACCGCGACCGCCGACATAGCGACCCGCAGCGATATATTACAGCAGTTAAATTTACAACAACCCTTTGTGTTCAAAGGTAGTTTTGATCGACCAAATATTCGCTACAACCAACTGCTTAAATACAAGGCTACTGAGCAAGCCGTGCACTATGTAAAACAGCAAGAGGGGAGCGGTATTGTATACTGCAACAGTCGCAAGAAAGTAGACGAGCTAAGCTTAGCCTTGGCCCGTCAAGGTATCAGTTGCGCTGGTTATCACGCTGGCCTTGAGGGCTCTACCCGAGACAAGATCCAGCGGGATTTCATTCAGGACAAAATCGATGTCATTGTCGCCACGGTGGCTTTTGGTATGGGGATCAATAAGTCTAACGTCCGTTTTGTTGTGCACTTTGATTTGCCCCGCAGTATAGAGTCCTATTATCAAGAAACGGGCCGGGCCGGACGAGACGGAATGCCTGCCGAAGCATTATTGCTGTTTAATGAAAAAGACGCGGCGAGAATTCGCCAATGGATCGCCATGGGTGACAACCAGGCTCGACATGACATTGAGTTACAAAAATTTGCCGCCATGGAAGCCCTGGCTGAAGCACAGACCTGTCGACGCCAGGTACTGCTGAATTATTTCTCTGAATACTCGGCCGGGCACTGCGGGAACTGTGATATTTGTTTGGATCCGCCCAAGAGTTTCGACGGCACCACGCATGCCCAGATGGTGTTGTCCTGTATATTCCGCCTTCATCAACAAGTGGCTAGTCAATATGTGATAGATGTGCTGCGAGGAAAGAACCTCAAACGGATCATCGAACAAGGTCAGGACAAACTCAGTACCTATGGGATTGGCAAAGAGCAAACCGATGCCTATTGGCACAATATTATTAATCAGCTCATTCATCAGGGCTTGGTACGGATAGACATTACCCAAAACGCCGTACTAAAACTCACCGAAGCGGCCAGGCCTATATTTCGCGGCGAGCATCAACTGCACCTTGCGGTGCCACGCTTGACCATAGACCTGGGTAACAAATCCAAATTAGACCAACGAAATTACGACCGGGCTTTGTTTGCAAAACTCAAACATTTACGCAAGTCCATTGCTGAACAAGACGACGTGCCGCCCTTTGTGGTCTTCAGTGATGCCACACTTGCCGATATGGCGGAAAGGTTACCTGATAGCTCTGCTGATTTTTTACAGGTTAACGGCGTTGGACAGACGAAGTTGGAGCGTTATGGCGACCGATTTTTGGCAGCCATTGCAAAACACCTGGCGGCATAAAAAAATAGCTAAGGTTGATAACTGTTGTACTTCATATTAGCGGTGTTTTGTTCCATACTACCGGGCCATTTGTTCGCAAAATATATGAATTGTCGTGAAAGCTGTTCCAAGAAAAAGCGCTGACGCTAAAGTCGAAAAACTGAAAATCCCTCCTCATTCGATTGAGGCAGAGCAATCTGTCTTAGGTAGCATGTTGATCGCGCCTGACTCCTGGGACAAAGTAGCAGAAATAGTAGTAGAAGATGACTTCTATAACCGCTCCCACCAAACCATTTATAGCAGCATCGTCCGCCTTTTGGGCAGAAGCCAACCGATTGATCTTATTACGGTTTCTGAAGATCTGGAAAATTTGGATCAACTTGAAGAAGCTGGCGGTTTTGCTTATCTTGGCGAACTGGCCAAAAATACTCCAAGCGCAGCCAATGTTACGGCTTATGCTCACATCATCAAAGAACGGGCGATTACCCGTGAACTCATCGGAGTAGCCCATGAAATTGCCGATGTAGGCTACAACCCGGAAGGCCGGGTAAGTAGTGAGATGCTGGATATGGCCGAAAGTCGGGTTTTTGAAATTGCCGAGAAACGCACCGGAAAAAATGAAGGCCCTAAAAATGTTGAATCGGTGCTTGGCAAAACCATCGATCGCCTCGAAGCACTGGTTAAAAGCAACAAAGAGGTCACCGGCGTATCCACCGGCTACACTGATCTGGACAAAAAAACCAGTGGCTTGCAATCATCCGATTTAATCATTGTTGCGGCACGTCCCTCCATGGGGAAAACCACCTTTGCCATGAACTTATGCGAAAACGCAATGTTGCTGGAAGATAAACCGGTACTGGTGTTCAGCCTAGAGATGCCTTCAGAACAGCTGATGATGCGGATGTTGGCTTCACTCAGTCGGGTTGACCAGACCAAAATTCGCACAGCACAACTTGACGATGAAGATTGGGCCAGAATGTCGAACACCATGGCCATGCTCAAAGACAAAGATAATTTGTTTATTGATGATTCCTCGGGCTTGACACCCATGGAAGTACGGACCCGTGCCAGAAAATTAGCCCGTGATAGAGGAGGCATCAGCCTGATCATGATTGACTATTTGCAGCTGATGCAAGTGCCCGGTTTAAGTGAAAACCGTACTCTAGAAATTGCCGAAATTTCTCGTTCACTTAAATCACTGGCTAAGGAATTAGAAGTACCCGTGGTCGCCTTGTCACAGTTAAACCGGAGCTTGGAACAACGTGCTGATAAACGGCCGATAAACTCGGATTTACGTGAATCAGGCTCTATTGAGCAGGATGCAGATTTAATTATGTTTATCTATCGGGACGAAGTATATAACGAAAGCAGTACCGAAAAAGGGGTTGCTGAAATTATTATTGGCAAACAAAGGAATGGCCCAATTGGCACGTCCCGACTCACTTTTCAGGGCCAGTTCTCGCGCTTCGATAATTACGCAGGTCCCGCTATAGCAGATGATTACTAACGCCATCAGTCATACCAACCCACCTAGATTTCTACTCATTCAGCGATAGATGAAATTGGCTTAATCGCAACGTGTTTTACCTGTTTAATGGATAAATCGTAAGAGAAATTGGCATCGTTCTTCTGGAAGGAATAATATAATACCCATCACCACAAGTAATTACGCACTCAGAAAGCACCAGCCGTTTTTGGGTAAGGCGTCGCTGCGCCAGGGCAAGATCACGAACTCACCTATTTGTATAAAATTATGATCAAATAGACCCCTAATAAATAAGAGTCTCCATGTTATCAGCTTTCAATGAACATTTTTCAACCATACCAGATACGCGACAACAGTCTAAAGTCGAACATAAACTCCATGATATTTAAATAAACATTGACAGCGTTTCTCGAACTTGATCTATTGCTGACTTTTACGAGTGAATTCCCATGTCATTAGCTGTTTATACGACTAAAAAATTAGATTATCTTGCTTTGGTTGCTGGGTTTTGCCAGGAAATTGGCTTGGCTGGTATTATCGATAATGCGCTAGGCACCTCTGAGCGCAGACAAGTAAGCTATAGTCAGATTTTTACTGCCATGCTGTTGAATGGTCTGGGGTTTAACGGGCGAACATTGCATATGTATAGCGAGTTCTTTGATGACACACCGGTTTCCCGACTAATTGGCGAAGGGGTTGAGGCAGCACATATCAACGATGATGCATTGGGCCGTTGTCTTGATGCACTCTATGATGCAGGTGTTTGTGGTTTGTACCAGAAAGTTGCCAAAAAGATCGTTGACCACCTCAAACTGCCCGGTGAATTCACCCATTTTAGACTCAACCAGCTTTCATTACGATGGCAAGGCCAACTCCGACCAAGAAGCACCTGCGGCCAATCACATTACCAAAGGGTATTCCCGTGACCACCGACCGGAGCTCAATCAGCTTGTACTTAACTTGATATGCGAAAACCTCTCTGGCATCCCCGTTTATATGCCGGCACAAAGCGATAATGTTAACGACGTAGAGGGATTTAAAAAGATAGTAAAATCGCATGTCAGCAGCCTTAAAGCCGCCCAGCAATGTCGCTATTTAGTGGCCGATGCGCCTTGTATGTCAAGGAAACTATCGTTGAATTGAATGCACTGGGCCAATGATTTATTACTCGTGTGCCGCAAAAACTCAAAGAAGCAAAAACACTGATACAAAGCGTAAGTTTACTAATATTTGAACCCATTTGCGATGGCTACCAAGGTGTCTGGCACACTAGCCATTATGGTGATGTTGAGCAGCTTTGGTTACTTATCCGTAGTGAGCAAGCAACGAAACGAGAGCATCACACTGTAAATTCTCGGATGTTGAAGCAGGCAGAAGGGAGTCGCAAGACCTTCAAAAAGTTGTGCCAGCAAGCGTTTGCCTGTCGCACAGATGCCCTTGCCGCCATTGAGCAATAGCAGGAAAAACAAGCCACGCTGGCAGTCGAGCCACCGTGCTTGAAGTGCCTGTTTACAAAGGCAAAGGGAGACCGGGTACAAATCAACAACCCGTTCGAAGGTATTATCAAATCAGCGGCGGGCTATATACGTCATTGGAAAGGCGCGAGGAAGCCAGCAAACAGATTGGTCTGTTTATCCTTGCGAGCAATGATATTAAGGGCTCTCTTAGCATGGCCGACATGCTCAGTACCTACAAATCCCAGCAAGCCGTTGAAAAAAGTTTTAGATTCCTTAAAAGTCCAGATTTTTTAACGTCAGCATTCTACCTTAAAAAACCGGAGCGTATAGAAGCTCTGTTGATGATCATGACGACATGTTTAATGGTATATGCCGCATTAGGGCAAACGATCCGTGAGCAATTAAAAGCGCAGGATGAATACTTCCCTGATATGAAAAACAAGCCAAGGCAAACCCCAACGGCTCGCTGGGTATTCCAGTGCTTTGCGGGTATTGATTTACTTACGATCAATGAGCAGAAAACGTTGCTGTTAAATATAAAGGACCGGCAACCCATCATAATTAAAATTTTAGGTATAAATTGTCAGCGAATATATTCCTAAAATGCTGCGGAATGTCGGATTTAACACATCATTAAAAGTATCGTGACTGGGAATGCCTAAGGCATATCC
>JAWUXW010000046.1:0-19368 GCA_034111125.1 Paraglaciecola sp. | reverse complement strand
GTTGCATCCCGCCTGACATAAGCCCTGAAGCTTTACTGTCCACATCATCAATCCGATAATGCTGAGGGCTTATTCAATGTCGTTAAACATCTTTGCCCCGAAGCGAGGGCGCATTATAAAGATACAACTTTACAGTGCAAGCCCTAATTGTGATTTTATGTTTGAGTGGTGTTTTTTTGACCGGCATGAGCTTGAACTGCTTGAAAAGAACGCTTTTATATTGATAGTGTTTATAAAGAACGCTATAAGGTTGGCGAAAGGGAGATAAATGAGTAACATAGCTTCGCTTTTTCATAATTATAAACATCATCTTTTTAGGTAGTTAAATGAAACCATCTTTTATTGTTAATCTTATTGTTGCTGCATTACTTGCCGCGCTTAGTTATTCCCTCTTACCTATATTAGGTATTGATATGCCCTCTAATATCGCTTTAGCCCTCGGTTTATTCCTTGGCGGTATATTGGCTCCCGTTATTGGTTCTTTGTTTGGTAAAGATTCAAGCAGTGGAGACAGCGATGATGGTATGAGCAAAACCCTGTATGTAGGGAATTTGCCCTATCGTGCCAACGAACAGTCAGTACAAGAGCACTTTGAACTTCAGGGCCATGTTCACTCAGTTCGCCTAATGAAGGATCGCCGCACGGGTAAACGCAAGGGCTATGGTTTTGTTGAAATGGACGCTAACGGCGCCCAGAAGGCTATAAAAAATCTCAACGACTCTGACTTTCAAGAGCGCACCTTAAAAGTGCGTATGGCGAAAGATAAAATTGAAGAAGAATAAGCATAGCTAAACACGTAAAAAGCCTGCTAATTGCAGGCTTTTTTGTGGGACACACTTTTATACACCATCCCACCTAAATATCTGCTCAATCAGCGATGGATAAAATCGGCTTAATCGCGGTGTGTTTTTTGCTCGGCTAAAGTATAAGTGACCTTGCTATCGCCCTTTGGGAAGGACTGGCAAGCTCCCTAGTTGCATTGCAACGTCTTTAAAGGCAACCGGCATTCCTTCAACGTTACGCTTTGCTATGAAACTTGCCAGCGCCTTCTGAGTTGATCACATATCAAGGTGGAATGTTATTATACTTGGCGTTGGAAGCCTGGCGGTAAGTTATCCAATAGCTTTTTGTTAAACGTGTGAAAGCGATTAATGGCGCTAATCAGGTCAGGAGTATGTACTTCGCTCATCTGATTGATTAAATCGTTAACCATATTTTCGTATACATCTCTGTCTTGCAGTTTTTGCCGAGACTCTTCTACCACATCAAGCATTTTATCTAAGTAATGAGCTATAGGTTTGGCTGCTTTAGCTGGATCGCCACTTTGGCTATCATCCTTAAAGTGTGAAACCGACTCGTAGGTCTGAATCACTTGTACTTGCTCAACCCGTGTTAGCTGCAATGCAAAGCCAGTCAACTCCGTCTCATCAAAGCCCAGTTCTAAGGCTTGCTTAAACGCAGCGTCTATATCTCCATTGAAAAACTCATCAGCCAAATCCGCGGTATCATTAACCAGACTGCCAATGGCTTTGAGCTCACCTTCATCTAACTCTCCTTTAACCGAAAAGGAAAAAGCGCTTCTCTCATAATGCAGATATTGCTCTTTAGCCTCTACATTGCTTGTAAGCGACTCATTGCTAGCAACTGACGGAGCCTTATTTTGTATTTGCTCAGTACTACCTTTAGAAGCGCCTTCAATTTGGGGCTTTGTTGCCAGGGATCCTTCAACTTGCTCACCACCTGTGTCAGACGTTTCGCTAATGGGCTTGTCTGGTCTAGGGGTTTTGGGCTCTGTGGATTTAGTTTGCTCTGCATCTATAAACAGCTGACGATTCACCTGAAATTGCTCAAGATCTTCATAGCGAAGAGATATATAATCCCCGTCACGGGTACGGATGTTTAGCTCTCCAGATTCGCTTTCCTGATAACTGGCACTTTGGGTATAAACGGCACCCCTGGAAACTGGTTCTTGCTCAGCTACTGCAGAACCAAACACCTGATCCTTGAGTTGTTGAATCCCCTGGGAAATTAAACCCTGACTGCGCTCAATACCGTTTTCTATTTCTTCGTTCATCATCCCGGCTAAATCTTTTTCAGCCATACCGATACCTTTGAGCACACCTGAAGTGGCTTGCTCAAACAAACTATGCATAAAGGCTTCATCGGATCCCTTACCCTGGGCATGTTTGATTGCGCCACCGATAAAATTCAGTACATTCTTGGCTATTTCTTCAAAATCAAACAGACTTTCTTTGGGCTTATCAAGCTCATCCTGTTTAGGATCAGGCAACCCGGGCTTTTGCTGATCAATCGTTAGATTACTATTTAAGGCATTGTTGAATACCCGTAATCCTACCGACGTTTGCGAACTAAACTGACTGGTTAGTATAGAGACATGGTTACCTTGCGCACTAACAGCCTGGCGCAAACCCGCATCCCGCAGTTGATTTTGCACACTATTATCTTGCCCAAGGTGCTTAGGCTTTTCTGCCAAAAAGGCTTTTAAATCGCTTATATTCATTTCAGATACCTCACTATCCTTATTGATTTATATCGGCAGGGCTTGTGCAATATTTAGCCTTTTATCACAAAATACTTGAGGGTATATACACAAATTACTTCGAAATACCCATTTCAGCACAACCGGGTGGGGTTTAAAGTAACTTGAGTATGGCTATTGCAGTATCAAGCAAAACACTTAAACTTGCGCGCTTTTACCATCTGCGCGGAGTCAACGGTATGCGGCCAACTAATATTAATCCTCAGAACTACTCACAACAGTTGCAGGACAAAGTGGCGACAATCATACGTACCTTTGAAGATTACTCAATGCCGGAATTGGAAACCTTTAAGTCGGCGCCAGTAAATTACCGCTTGCGTGCAGAATTCAGAGTATGGCATGACGGTGACGAGCTTAATCATGTGATGTTTGACCAACAGAGCAAAGAAAAATATAAGGTGGAAGCGTTCCCCCCTGCCAGCCAACTTATCAATGATGTAATGAAAGACCTCATTGACCTGCTTAAACCCAACGATATGGCCCGACGTAAACTATTCCAAATTGATTATTTAAGCAGTCTAAGTCAGCAGATAGTAGTGTCATTGCTTTACCACAAACCTTTGGACGAAGCCTGGACTAAGGAAATGGCTAATATCCTCAAGCAACTCAGGCAAAAATATCATATCGACATTGTTGGCCGTGCCAAGAAACAAAAGGTATTGCTGGATAAAGACTATTTACTTGAAGCTTTAGCTATTAACCAACGTACTTATCAGTTTAAGCAAATCGAGAACAGTTTTACTCAGCCCAACGCAGGGGTCAATTGTAAAATGATTGAGTGGGCCCTAGATGTTACGCAAAATAGTCAGGGTGATCTGCTGGAATTGTACTGCGGACTGGGCAATTTTAGTCTGCCCATGGCACAAAACTTCAATCGAGTGCTCGCCACCGAAATTTCAAAAACTTCAGTGGCCGCAGCCCAAACAAATATCGCCCTGAATAATATTGATAACGTCACGATATTGCGTATGTCCAGCGAAGAGTTTGTCCAGGCGAATAGAGGTGATAGAACATTTAGAAGGCTCGAAGGAATAGATTTAACCGAGTATGACTGCCAAACTATTTTGCTGGATCCCCCACGTTCAGGTTTAGATGATGCCACCCTTGCCATGGTCAAGGAGTACAGCAATATTGTGTATATCTCCTGTAATCCAGACACTCTAAAAAGCAATTTGCAGGTACTGACGCAAACCCACAAGGTGCTTCGCTTCGCCTTATTTGACCAATTTCCTTATACCCACCATGCGGAGTGTGGGGTTTATTTGCAAAAGGTGTAAAAACTATGACTTTTCATTTTCCGCCTGACGAGCTCCGTTGGCAACAAAGCGTAACTGCAATTTCACCCGCTGTGCCAGCAATACCTTTTGCTCATTGCTGGCATCCAGAGCTTCGGCACCGGCGCTAAACACCAACTTTACCATCGCTTCAGCCTGCAAATTAGCATGTTGATGGGAAAGTCCGGTGGTTGCCATGGTGTAGTCGGTCAACTCGATAATAAAATGTTGAATTTCTCTGTGCACCGCAGCGCGAAACGCTAGTGATGTGCCGCTATGTTCTCTGAGCAGTAACCTGAAAACATTACTGTTAGCAGAAATGAATTCCATGAAAGTATTCACGGACGTGTTTATCACCCCACCACCAGAGGCAATACGTAATCTCGCCTGGCGCATCAATTGCCGTAGAGCAAGACCCCCCTCGTCAACCAATGTCAAACCAAGTTCATCAATGTCTTTGAAGTGCCGGTAAAACGAAGTAGGGGCGATACCCGCTGCTCTGGCGACTTCTCGCAAACTTATGCTAGACAAACTACGTTGTTCATCCAAAAGTGAAAAGGCCGCTTCAACTATGCTGCGCCGAGTCCGCAACTTTTGTTCTTGACGATTCACACTTTACTCATTTTTTGATAACAGGAATTTCCTTATATTACCGTTAATTACAAAAAACACCCACAATACTACACGTAATAAACAAGATTATTACTTGCCAACTGGGACCTTCGCCGTTAAATTAGCGTACACTTGTAAGCTGAATGCAAATACCGCAAATTAATGAAAAAACCACGTCTCATCATTACCAATGTTTTGATCTTCACTATTACCGGCTTCATTGCCCTTTTTCTGGTGCCTCTTGAAGCTTTTGCAAATGGTTTTGACACTTTTGAAATCATTGCCAGCATCGCTTTAATTTATTTTTCTGGCATGTCGATCACTGCGGGTTATCACCGCTTGTGGGCTCACAAGGCCTATGATGCCAAAGACATTGTTCGGGGCGCACTGGCTATAGGTGGGGCGATGGCATTACAGAATAGTATTTTGCACTGGGCCTCGGATCACCGAATTCACCATAAACATGTTGATGACAATGAACATGACCCCTACTCCGCCAAAAAGGGCTTCTGGTATTCACACATCGGCTGGATGCTCCGTGAATACCAAGTACAACGCTATTCTGACTACAGCAATTGCCGTGATCTGCAAAAAGACAAAATCGTAATGTGGCAGCACAAATATTATCTGGCCATTATGCTTAGCGCAAACTTTGGTATCCCTTTGCTATTGGGCTGGTTGAATGGGGACATTTGGGGAATGCTGTTACTCGCTGGGGTATTTCGCCTGGTCGCCGTTCATCATGTCACTTTTTTCATCAATTCATTGGCCCATATGTGGGGGAATCAACCTTATACTGATAAAAATAGTGCCCGGGATAACGGCTTACTTGCATTTTTCACCTTTGGCGAGGGCTATCATAATTTTCACCATATCTTTGAGTATGACTACCGTAATGGCATCAAGTGGTGGCAGTTTGACCCAACGAAATGGTTAATAAGAGGCTTGTCATTTATTGGCTGGACTAAAAACTTACGCCGTTGCCCGGAAGAACGAATTGAAAGAGCCAAGGTGACTATGCAACTACAACGGGCGAAAATTAAAGTATCAGCCATGCCCAATGCTGAAGAGATATTGCACAGACTACAGACCGAATATGA
This sequence comes from Paraglaciecola sp., assembly GCA_034111125.1. GTDB lineage: Bacteria > Pseudomonadota > Gammaproteobacteria > Enterobacterales > Alteromonadaceae > Paraglaciecola. The sequence goes on along the minus strand of JAWUXW010000046.1, from coordinate 13,822 downwards.
ACTTCTCGCCCAGCGCATGACCGAGTACTATGCGACTAAGAAACTGCTGATGGACGTTAAAAAAGCAAGTATCAAACGCAGTTATGAAAAGCTTGAATTATACTATAAATATAAAGAACTCAAACATAGTCTGGCTCTGCAAAAGCAAAAGTGGTTGGAATTGAATCAGTTAGATTTTCAGCTAATTTAATACCAATCCACCTAGATATCTGCTCACTCAGCGATGGATAAAAGCGGCTTAATCGCGGCATTTTTTTTGCTCGTCTAAGGGCTAAAATATTTGCAGTGGAAACAGCTCGGCCGGGCACATTTTCTTTGTGTAGCTTGCAAACCCTCAAACAGCTTACTCAAAAAAACGCTAAATTGTTTAGAACTGCGGTCAGCTTAGCAAGCAGACGAAAAGGAGAGTCAAGGCCGAGGCTAATCTTAGCTTATTATCAAAAATCCAGCGTCTGGTCCTTATTCAACATACACAAAGAGCACCAACTTAACCTGGCCTGGGCTATCCCGACCTGCTATCGTTGATGGACTTAGGACTAATTCATCCGAGTGAAATTGAATCAGGTGAGCTACCCATATATTCACAAACGGAATGGCGTTGCGCTGGTCAGCACTTGCACTTCAGCGCCAACAAGCGAGGAGCTACCTTGGTTTATTACAAATTTACCAGGACAGGGGCAGAATTATGTAAGCTGGTAACTGGCAATAGACAAGAGAGCTACCTTGATGCACTCAAACTTACCTTGGCACATGCCTTCAAGATTAGCTAAAGCAATACGATGGTCAGTTTTATATGCCGTCACCAAATTCGTGTAGACCACATTCGCGCTTCATTCCGAAGAACCGTGTATCTTGCTCACTCATTCCCTCTTCTAATGAACGGGTTGTATGCCAATCACCAATAGAAACATAACCTTGTTCCCATAAAGGGTGATAGGGAAGCCCATGTTCTTTGAGGTAATAGTGAATATCCTTATTGCTCCAATCTATGATGGGATAGATCTTAAACTGCTTATTTAAACGCTGCACCACAGGCAAGGTTTCACGTTGATCTGACTGTGAACGTCTTAAGCCGGCAAACCAACTCTTCGCTTCTAAGTCTTCCAAGGCTTTTTGCATCGGCGCAACTTTGTTCATGCGATTGTATTTTTCGATGCCATCTAAGCCCTGCGTCCACAACTTCCCATGTCGGGCTTCCTGCCAAGCCGGGGTCAATTCATCACGGTAAACCTTCAGGTTCAGCTTTAACTTTGCGACTAGAGTGTCCACAAACTGATAGGTCTCGGGAAACAAATACCCCGTATCAGTCAACACCACAGGAATATCCGGGTACTGCTGTACAAGTAAATGCAACATCACCGCAGACTGGGCACCAAAACTGGACGACAAAACAAAATTTTCAGGCAAGTTGTCCAGGGCCCAGGTCACTCTTTGCTGGGCAGTCTGCCCATCCAGGTCTACATTTATCTGGGCAAGTTTGTCGACCGAAAACAATGGAGTCTCCCGTCTGTGATTGTTAGTTTTAGATTGCATAGTCTGGATCGTCATAAAAATCCTTTGCTGAATTTATCACTGGTTTTATAAGCTTTGCGCGGATCATGAAATCACCAAAGGCTTCATCTTTTTCGCGCCCTTTGGCCCACTTAGCGATTAAACTATCTAGTTCCCGGAGTATTTCTTTTTCATCAATATTTTCCCTATACATTCTGGGAATACGGGTACCTTCACGATTACCGCCTATATGTAAATTATATTTACCTGGGCCTTTACCAACCAGGCCGACTTCTGCCAACATTGCACGACCACAGCCGTTCGGACATCCGGTAACACGAAAAATCAGACTCTCATTAGGCAGCCCATGCTTGAGCAATAAGCCTTCCAATTCACTTACAGCGTCGGGTAAATAACGCTCGGCTTCGGCCATCGCAAGGGGGCAGGTTGGAAATGCTACACAGGCCATGGAATCTTTGCGTTGCTCACTCAGGTCGTCGGCAATCAGGCCATGCTCTCGGGCAAGAGTTTCAATTTTTGTCTTATCCTGCTCAGCAACGCCGGCCACAATAAGGTTTTGATTGGCGGTTAGGCGGAAGTCTCCTGTATGAATTTTGGCTATCTCGGCGCAACCTGTTTTCAAGGTCTTGCCCGGGTAATCCAAAATACGACCATTTTCGATAAATAAACTCAGGTGATGTAAGCCATCAATTCCTTCCACCCAGCCAATACGGTCGCCACGGGAGGTAAATTCGTAGGCGCTGCTCGGGGCAAACTTAACCTCAGCTCGCTTCTCAACCTCGGCCTTAAAGGTCTCGACTCCTACACGCTCAAGAGTATATTTAGTCTTAGCATTTTTGCGATTAACCCGGTTTCCCCAATCACGTTGGGTACTCACTACTGCCGCCGCAACGTCCAGAGTTTTATCCAGCGAAATAAAACCAAAGTCGTCAGCCTTGCGTGGGAAGGTTGCGGTATCACCATGGGTCATTGCCAGGCCGCCACCAACTAACACATTGAAACCAATGAGTTTTCCATCTTCGGAAATGGCCACAAAGTTTAAATCATTAGCATGCACATCAATATCATTTTGCGGGGGGATCACCACCGTTGTTTTGAATTTTCGAGGTAAGTAAGTGTTGCCTAAGATGGGCTCGTCTTCTGTGGTCTCAAGCTTTTCGCCATCCAACCAGATTTCCGCATAGGCGCGGGTTTTTGGCAGGAGATGTTCACTTATTTTTTTAGCCCACTCATAAGCCTGTTGATGCACTTCAGACTCAATTGGATTAGAAGTACAAAGCACATTGCGGTTGACATCGCCGGCGGTGGCAATGGAATCAATACCCACCTTGTTTAAGGTTTGATGCATCAATTTCATATGTGGTTTTAATACTCCATGAAATTGAAAAGTTTGGCGGGTAGTCAAACGAATACTGCCATATAGGGTATGTTCTTCGGCAAACTTATCAACGGCCAACCACTGCTGTGTTGAAATGATGCCTCCGGGCAGACGTGCCCGCAACATAACATTCTGTAGGGGTTCGAGTTTTTGCTTGGCACGCTCGGCACGAATATCCCTATCATCCTGCTGGTACATACCGTGAAAGCGGATCAGTTGAAAGTTGTCTGCGCTAAAACCGCCAGTTAAATCATCTTTTAAATCTTGTTCAATGGTGCCTCGGAGGAAATTGCTACGACCTTTCATCCTCTCATTATCGGCGAGTACACCTTGCACCACGTGTTTGTCATTCTTGTCAGTCATTAGTAAACATCCTTCTGATAACGTTTCGCACGACGCAATTGGCTAAGATAAGATTCCGCCTCTTGTTGATTCTTGCCTCCGTGCTGCTGAACAATAGTGACTAAAGCTTCGTGCACGTCTTTGGCCATGTGTTCCGCGTCACCACATACATAAATATATGCGCCTTGTTCAAGCCACTGAAAAACTTCGGCCCCTTGCTCTAATAAGCGATGTTGTACATATATTTTTTCTTGCTGATCTCGGGAGAATGCCAGACTGACTTTGTCCAAAACGCCATCTGTGACAAAGCGCTGCCATTCAACCTGATATAGGAAATCCTGGGTGTAATTGGGATTTCCAAAGAACAACCAATTATTGCCCTGTGCTTCGTCTACTTCACGTTGTTGCATAAACGCTCTAAAAGGGGCGATTCCGGTGCCAGGGCCGATCATGATGACGGCTGCGTTGGGATCCTCTGGTAGGCGGAAATTGTTGTTTTTCTCGACAAATACTTTAACTTCCCCTCCCTCTTTAAGGCGTTGAGCCAAGTACCCGGATGCGCCACCTTGATGGGGGAAACCATGGGCATCGTACTCAACTAAGGCAACAGTGAGATGAACTTCATCTTCTACCTCAGCCTGGCTGGAGGCGATTGAATACAAACGGGGAGTAATGCGGCGCAAGGCATTGGCAAGCTGTTGAGCACTCACGGTGGAGGGGTACTCTCGCACCACATCAATAATTTGTCGCTCGGATAAATACACCCGCAATATGGCTTTGTCAGCCAATTTTTCGGCCAATTCAGCGTTACCGGCAATTTCATTGTAGGCACTGATAAAGGTCGGATAGCTTTGCGTTAGTTCCAGCTTTTCAAGCAAGGCATCATAGATGGTCATTGCTTGTCCCGCCAGGTCTATCGATTCATTCTTATCGATAGATAACACTGCTAGTAACTCGGTGACCATTACTGAGTCATTGTTAAACCATACGCCCAGAGCATCTCCCGGCTGATATTGAATACCGGATTCCTCTAAAGAAATCTCGATGTGGCGTATGTCTTTGCTTGAGTCTCTGCCAGTAATTTTTTGACTCTGTAATAAGGAAGCTATAAAAGGATTTTTTTTGCTGTATTCCTGATTGGCCAGGACCAAATCGGCCTTTCCACCAGCAGCTAAACTTACCACCGGAGAAGTGGGTACGGTTAATTCATCTTGTACTTTTTCGACAAACTCCTGTGACCATAGCTCAACCTCGCTATCATAATCTACGTCACAATCTAAACGCTCAATAATCGGTTTAGCGCCTGCTGCGGCCAGTCTGCGATCAAAATCCTTAGCTGTCTGGCAGAAAAACTCGTAACTGCTGTCACCCAGGCCCACAACGGCATAGTTTAGATCGTTTAATTTAGGAACTTTCTTACTGGCTAAAAATTCATGTAGTTCAACGGCATCGTCTGGGGCATCACCTTCACCGTGGGTACTGACGATGATGACAAGATGAGTTTCATTTTTTAACTGTTTGTGTTTGAAATCAGCCATATTAAGCAACTTGGCTTTTATTCCCGCCGCTTCAACCTTTTGCTGATACTCTTTCGCCACATTTCTGGCATTGCCGGTCTGTGAGCCATACAAAATAGTTAATGTCTTACTTGCTGCCACCTCAGCTTGAGGCGCCAATAGGGAACCAGATTGGCCTTGAGCCAAGCCGGCGAAATAACCACTTACCCAGGTTAATTGCTCAGGATTCAGAGTCCCGGCAATTTGCTTAATTTGAGTCCACTGATTTTCATTCAGTAAAGTGGCAGACCCATTGGCCTGAATTGTTGATGAAGACATAAATCGCTAACCTTTATTAGTACCTCGATAGGGTAGCGATTTAGGGTCATAACCTGAAAGAATAAAAACTAATTTTTTATTACTTAATGACCTGAGCGTATTTTAAACAGTGGCTTTTGCACTATTCGCTAGAAGTGCACTTCTACACCGGCAAAGGCTCCACTGAATTCAAGATCTGAATAGATCCCGTCCAAATCATCTAGTTCCAGATTCATCGAGCGATAACCCACCTGCAGAGTCATATCGATAGCCAGGTTATCCAGCAGGCTATAAGTAAGGGCTGCCTGATAATCGCTAAGCGTATGATCATCAAAGCTCAACAGACTCCCCTCGATGTAAGCGCCAAAACCGGTGAGAGGAATGCCAACCGCGATGCGGGAATACAACATGGGCACAACTCCAGAAAAAGTTTCCTGGGCGTTCAAAGTTGGGTCATCGTCTGCCACAACGAATAAAGTGCCATCAATATATTTGCCGTTTATGCCGACATCAAAACTTATTAAATCGTTATCAAACAGTTCGTAATACAAAATAATATCGGTACTGTCCAACTCGATATCGCTTAATACATTGGTATTTACGGTGAACAGTTCACCACCAAAGGTAAAATTGGCAGCAAGAGCCATGTCTCCATAGGTATCCAGGTTAGTTTTCTGAACCTTTATATTCGGGATGAGGGGGATCGGATGCTCAAATGCCACATAGAAACTGCCTTTGGTTTCATCTTCAAAATTAAACTCGGTATTGATGCCATCATCCGAGAAGCCGCCGGAGGTTTCCATATTCCATCCCTGCGCCCCTGCATACAGACCGAGTAAGGTGTCGGCCTGGGCACTTAAACATAAGGCGGAAGAAAATACTCCCAATGCTAATAGCGATTTTTTCATATGTTTTATCCTTGATTTAATAGTTCACTTAACTCGATTAAAGCAGCATTTGCCCGGGAAATATAGTTTGCCATCACTAATGAATGATTTGCCAGCATACCGAAACCACTGCCATTGAGTATCATCACACTCCAAACCGATTCCTGAGTCGATTCTAATTCGCGAATAATTTGCTGTACACTAACCAGTGCATTTTTCTTGGCTAATACATCGCCAAAATCCACTTCAACCGCTTTCAAAAAATGCAACAAAGCCCAACTGGCGCCGCGGGCCTCATAAAAATTGTCGTCCAGTTTCCACCAACTGGTTTTGTTTTGTAAATTGGATGTACTCGGTGTCGACTGGGTGGCGCTGGCGTCACCCGCCAAGCTGGTATCCAGCATGTCCTGACCTACGCTAACACTTAATTTTTGCGACAGGCTACCCAGGCGTTTTTCAACTTGCTTGAGCCAATCTCGCAAATTATCTGCTCTGGCATAAAATTGAGCACTGCCCTGCTGACCATTGGACAAACTTGAACGGTATTCGTACAGCTTATCAATTGCCCCTTGGTACTGTGACTCAGCCGAAGGAAGCAACCAACTGCGATGATCAATATTGAATTTTGGCTGAGCTGAAGTTAAAAAAGAATTCTCTGCCGACTGGGATTGGGAGCGGCTCAGGTCTTTACGCATCGCGAGGGCCAGATCTCGGGCCATCTCGAGGGCGCCAAATTCCCAACTGGGCATATTGTCCATAAACAAACTTGGCGGTAATACATCATTTGAAAGATAGCCACCTGACTTATTAAGTAAGGTTTCAGTGACCTGGATCAAACTTGTAGTAAGCGTATAACCTGCAACCACCTGCTCATTTGCCTGCTGAGCTTGCTGGTAAGACACTTGTCGAGGACTAAAAGTATCCGGCTCAAAACTCCACAGAAAAGCGATGAACCACAATATTAGTAAGAATATTGCGACAAAGAGTGTTAACCATCTTGGTGTCAGATACTGTTTCATGTTCAATCCCTAGTGATGATGAGTTGATTGAGTTGATTGAGTTGGATCACCAACTTTAGCGGAAAAGCTATGCTTCTCGCCATCTTTTGTATGCAGAGCAAGTTTAACATTTTGCCCGTTTTGCAGTGGTTTTTTTAAGGTAAATATCATCATATGCAGGCCCCCTGGGGCAAAAGTCACCGTCTGGCCAGGGCCAATGGTTATCGCATCCTGCTTTTCCATACGCATCATGTCATTGAGCATAATGTGGTTATGTAGCTCTGCTAAGTCTGCGATAGGAGAACTTGCACCTATTAACACTCGTTCTTTGTTACCGATATTTTCGACTTTAAAATAGGCTGAAGTATTGGGCAAACTAGGCGGCAGTAGCCTGACGCTAGCCTCAGTGATCAGTAACTCACTTTGAGCCATTGATGAAACAAGCAGCAAGAGCAACAAACTTAAACGATACATAAATTCTTCTATATTAAAATGATGAACAGGATGCAGAATTATTCAGCAATTTAAAAGAATATGCCATTCATTAGTTGTTTCTATTTGCTAACGTCGGCGGCCACTAAGCGCTTTGTGACTTATCTTTCACTAACCAGATGACCACCGCGGCTAGCAATAACATCGGCCAGAACGCTCCGAGACCAACAACAAACAGTCCAATAAATGCAGCGAATACAGCAAAAAACGCCACTCCCACCACACTGACAGCCGCTATAAAGCCGATCATCATCAACACCACGGCAACCACACCAAAGGCAAGCATGGAGGTCACCGGTTCAAGCATTTGCTCGTCAAATTGGATACGAATATCAAACCAATCCGAAACCGCATAACCCATTGTATAGCTTAGCAATATGGCCAATAGTACTGCGATAACTAAGTTCTTCAACATGATCTTTCCCCCAGATTTATCGTGAAGGGATGAGTATTACCGCCATGATGTACGCAACGGCAGTTGGCATCGGTAAGGCTATTAACAAGGCAATTGCTGCCAGACGTATTGCCCAACGAGGTTGTTCCCAGTGCGAGGCCAAACCTGCACACACCCCAGAGACTTTGCCATGGGTGGTATCTCTATGTAAGCGATTGATGTCAAAATATTTTTTCATGATGCTCTCCTAAACAGTTCAGCGAGTCTGGGCTAATTCACTTAACCCAAACTCAATACACTCTTTCAACTTTTCTATGCCACTTTCTTACGCAATGCGGCTAACTCTTGGTCTATCTGCTCTTGGGCTTGCATTTCAGCAAATTGCGCATTCAATCCCTGGCCATTACCGACCAATTCGTAAGCATCAACTTGAGACTCTAGATCGTCTATTCGACTCTCATATTGTTCAAATCGAACAATTGCAGCGTCTATCTTTTCAGCTTGCGCTTGATTCTTTACTTGCAAGCGAACCGTTGCCGAACGTTCCCGGACAACATAAGACTTTTGCTTGGTGCGGGCTTCGACTAACTTATCCTGGAGTTTTCCAGTGTCTGCTTGCAGTTTATTCAGCGACTCTTCAACAACCGATAATTCTTCTTGCAAAGCTGTCGCTTGTTGCTGGGCTTGGTGCTTTTCAACCAAGGCTGCACGAGCGAGATCTTCGCGATCTTTCTCCATCGCCAGGCTAGCTTTGGCCTGCCATGCGCAAGTTTGCTCTTGCAACTTATCCACCTTACGTTGCAGTTGCTTCTTTTCCGCAAGATTCTTGGCTGCCACCGAGCGTAACTCCACCAAGGCCTCTTCCATTTCCTGGACAAGTAACTTGATAACTTTTGCCGGATCTTCTGCTTTATCTAAAATTGCATTGATGTTGGCTTGTACGATGTCTGACATTCTTGAAAGTAGGCCCATTGTGATTTCTCCAGAAGTTTTAATGAGTATTTATCACTGGTTTTTACCAGCACTACGATTACATTTACAAGTGTCATGCCAGTATTACAAAACAGGTTATCTCACTGATTTATATAAATTTTATTTAATATGATTTTTATTTGATTAATTCATCATTTATTGGAAATGCAAATATTGGTCAAATAAACCAAGAGCTTGGCGAAATACACAAAAGCAAAATAGCTAGTGCCTGGTCTTGTTGTGTTAATTCATAAACACTGAAGAGCAAAGCTCCGGCTACATAGGCTAGCACCGGGGCTAGTAATAAGGTGAGTAACATTGTTTGATCAAACATGCTCTTCCCCTTATTCAGCTTGCTTCTTGTCTGCTTCTTCGTTTTTCAGGTCAGTAATAGTAACCTTGGCAACAAACGTTTCTTGTTCTTCATTCATGCTAAAAGCATTGCTTGCAGTTAATACTGCTTTTTGTGCGCCGTACTGAAGTTCTTGCTGGGTAGCACTAATCGCCTGGCTCATTAATGAACTTACAAGTTGCTCCAGGGATACTTCGGCAGCTTGTGTTGTAGAAGCAAAAGCAAGGCTAGCAGTTAATGCGAGGGCGGCGATTTTAGATTGAGTAAACATAATATTTTCCTTTCCAGTAATTGTGTCTATCTGTTGTGTTTCTGTTTAACAGTTAGTGTTAAGTCGCAGTGACATTCACAATAGTTGTTGCGATAGTTGTGCCAACTAGGAAAAAATATTATGTTGTTGTTTTATATGATCTTTATTTTGTACGAAAGTTGAACACTTTTCAATGTTTAGTAAAACTCACAAGGACTTAGTTAATTTAGCCGAGCACTTGGTCAAATTAGCCAAGCTTTGAATTTTGAAAGGCCTCAACTTGGGCTTGTGCCTCTAGCAGGGCGTCTAAAGCATTAGTTAACAACTCGGGGCCCGCTTGCTTATTGGTGCCATTTTCACTCAAATAGCGGCGCCAGATTCTGCCTCCAGGCTGCCCCTGAAACAAGCCGAGCATATGCCGGGCGATGTGCCACACTCGTGCACCTTGTTGTAACTGACGCTCCACATAAGGCAACATAGCGTGAACAATCTCTACCCGGCTTAACACCGGACTATCATCCTGATAGAAACGCTGGTCCACTTCCGCCAGAATATATGGGTTACTGTAGATCTCGCGGCCAATCATCACCCCATCTAAGTAATCTAAGTGTAACTGGGCGTCGTCCAATACCTTCACGCCACCGTTTAAACTAATATTTAGTTGGGGAAATTCTTCTTTAAGATGATAAACACGCTCATAAATAAGCGGTGGCACATCCCTATTTTGCTTAGGGCTGAGGCCTTTTAACCACGCTTTACGGGCATGTATGATGAAGGTATCACAGCCGCTATTTGTCACCACATCAATAAAATGGGTTAAATCTTTGTACTCATCCATTTCATCAATACCAATCCGGGATTTTACTGTCACCGGAATATCCACCTCAGCCTGCATAGACTTGATACAGGCTGCCACTGTTTCAGGCTCCGCCATCAAACAAGCACCAAAACGACCATTTTGCACTCTATCGGAAGGGCAGCCCACATTGATGTTTACTTCGTCGTAGCCGTATTCCTGTGCTAATGCCGCACAGCGGGCCATATCGCCAGGATCAGAGCCGCCAAGCTGCAATGCGATCGGATGCTCTTCCTGGTTGTAGGCAAGATAGTCCCCTTTACCAAAAATAATCGCGCCGGTGGTCACCATTTCTGTATACAAAATTGCATGCTTAGATATTTGACGTAAAAAATAACGGCAGTGCTTATCTGTCCAATCCAGCATAGGGGCAACGGAGATGGCGCGGTTCATAGGTGAAGCTGACACAATCAGAAGATCCTTAGAATTTTTGCATGTAGTGATGGCTAGTCGTCCAGTATATCATTGCAATGGAAAAAATCGGAGTGATCCGCCTATATTGAGCTAATAAACCAGCGCTTGCCCAGCGAAACAGGAAATAAAGATGCCTATGTCTATTTCAAAGCAAAACCTCGTCCAATGGCGACAAGATCTGGAAAGTGCCATTCAGAATAATGCAGGAACCGCCCATAGCCGTTTTTTTCAATTGGCTACAGTTGATGGAAAGCAAAACCCAGCCTGTCGGACCGTTGTTTTTCGCGGTTTTGTGGACAATACCAATGCACTTGTTGCCCATACTGATGTGCGCAGTGAGAAAATACAGCAGCTAAGCAACAATGCCCATGCAGAAATTTGCTGGTATTTCACCGATACCAGAGAGCAATTTAGGCTCACCAGTAAAATTTCCCTGCTAACCGGGGAAGATCAGCACCAAGCGGATATTCGCTTAGTTCATTGGCAGGCTTTATCCGACAAAGCTCAAGCCGGCTATGCCTTGGCAACACCGGGCAGCGCGATTGTTATTGAGCAGGCACAATCGACCAGAGTCAATAAGTGCTCAGCACCTGGCTCAAAACCTCCAGACAATTTCGCCCTACTGTTGATTACACCGTTTAGTGTTGACCACCTTTTGCTACGCCCCAGTCCTCAGCAAAGAACACTGTATAGCGTGCAACAAGATGGGCATTGGAATGGGAAGAGGGTAATAGCCTAAGACTGCAAAAATAAATACAATTGAGTACTTTCCTTGGCTAAGCGCGCTAAACCTGTCAAAGTGTGCTCATTAATTGAGCAATTTATACATGGAATGAGTACCAGGTAAATGCATGTTCATATTACGATTGAATAAATCCGGTATGCCGCAAGCGTGGATAACGCCAGAAGAGGCAGCCAAGTACTACTGTCAAAAACGAGTATTATTCGAGTTGGGTGATGCTAAACAAATCGTAATTATTCAGCGTTTTTAGATCCACTGAATAACGCGCAGGACTTGTCCTCGCGAATACGCGCAACCCAGCCACATTTCAATGGTGTTGGAGCCCCGTTCGTTTGCCCCTCTTCATATTTCGGTGGGATTAGGATTTCGTCACATCTGGCGGTGTTAGCTAACGGGCAATTAATTTTCGTCAGGCTGCTGGTAACAAAAATCAGGCAGCTTACCATCAAATAACAACGTCATGGCCTCACTGCTACTGACGCCATGCTTTTGGCAGGTTGACAGATATCCACGTACGCGACAGAAAATATTAGCCCCTTCCCAGCTGCGGAAACAGCCTGAAATTTTCTGCTGCACTTTGGTCATCCTGATATCATTTTCACCTTGATTGTTGGTGAATGGAACTTGCGGGTCTGTCATAAATCTCAACACATCATCTTCGTAATTGATGAGCCGTTCCAGCAGGTTTCGACTTTTACTTCGTTTCTGCCGTCCCCGCGTACCCTTTTTCTTATCTTCTTCTTTGGGTGGTGGGCATTCTATCTCGGCCTTTCCCAGTAAATCTTTGTATTGTTGTCGGTAGTCATTGGCGCTGGTGTCATCTATTGCACCACCGGCGTCATGCACCGCTTTATTGATTTCCTTCAGTAATTCATCCATCTCTTTCGCCCACAATTGCCCGTCTTGCTCATTCGCTCTGGTCAATTCTCTCGAATGATGTGCATTACACAGTGAGTGCAATAATTGCTCGTAGCCATAATAAGGCTTCCAATGGTCGTGGCACAGCACACCGTTGAATTCGGGGATAATTCCCCGTGAGTCCATCGCCTCACAACCTCGTTTTTCATGGGGGAAGAAGTCTGTCCACAAGTCATTGCTGGCACAGTGCAACCATTTTCGCTTACCACCAATGTTAATGCCTGTCTCATCCACATTCATTCTGTATGAATCAATCAAGCTCCTTTTCGTTATCTCGCTAAATGACCCTAGCAACCCATAGGCCACTTTGTTGAAATTGAAAATAGAGCCCTTGCTGATAGGTATTTGTAACTGCTCGGTAAAATACTCCTGTATGCGTGCATACGGAATGAGTTGGTATTGCGACATATAAACGGCATGGGCTTTTACCTGCTTACCATATTGAACGGCCTTGCTGACACCTTCGGGAAAAGGGGCAACAAATCGCTTTCCTTTCTCATCGACCAGCACTTGGGCCTGGTATTCTGTTACCTTGCGGCAAATATGGATATCGAACACCTGACGTGTTTCAAACCCATCTTCTGTATAATGCCCTTGCGGCAAGGTTTTTCTGTCAATATTGATAACCAACGTTTCGTCTGGTTTGCTGACTTTTTCCAGTGTTTCACCTTTTTGACCGTGCTGCCCGCCGGGATTGTTACCTGAACTTTTAGACAGGTTTTTTGGCCGGTTTGGGTCAGTCGACGGTGGCTTACTGCTATTGCGGCTGTTTAATCCGATACGATTGGCAAACAGTTGTACCACCAGTATCAATATATCCATGGTCGCTCTTATGGCAGGCGACAAGTCCTTCTCTTGTTCAAGAAGTTCCTTGGCATTTTTGAGTGTTGCATCAATATCTATATCGTTAAGTTCCACTTGGAGACCTACGTGGTGTGTTTCAATACCCCCATTTTACCACGGCTTTTTTAAGGCTGTTTTTCGTCGCTGTATGATCTTTTCAACGCTTAAAATTTTCTGGCTTCGGTGGCTGGTCGATAGACTCTTTTAAGCTGCGAGCCGAGCGGGTAGAACGAAAGCTCCCTGAATATACAAAGGGAGCACAGTGCACGGGAATTTATCAAAATTACACGAAAACGATGTCAAGCGGTTTTTAAATTAAATTCGCTGAATAGTTACAAAAATACTTATTTCCCAAAATGTCGCCTTTCTTTAAATCTATTCTAATGTGGATTATCGGTCATTTTATTGGTCCCGCCATCTCTCAATATGTGAAGCTTCACTTTAGAGAAGGTGAGAATAAAGTATCTATTTTCCTTGCACATCAAATAATGAAGTTTGTTTTTATACTGTTTTTGGCGCTATGTTTTTTTATGACATTCTTGTTCGCAGTATATGTTCATAAAGATGAGCCATATCACTTCTCAACTATTTTCCCCTTGTCTGCGTGTATGTTCTTTGTTTGGGGCGCCATACGTTGTATGTTTGTAGTTATTACTCC
>JAWUXW010000045.1:0-7650 GCA_034111125.1 Paraglaciecola sp. | reverse complement strand
ATCATGAATAGCTTCTATTTCTCTCCACTTTCGTTTTGCTGGTTTGCTTTTAGAGGAACGGGACTCTGAATCTAGCATTGACAATAAATCGGACTTATCCATTTATAGTTCTCCATTATTATTTTTGTGCAGCATACATGTGTATACTCTTGAAATTTCTAAACTTTACCAGGATACAAATTAGGTAAAGCTTATTTAACTACTACCATAGGAAGAATGAAAATAGAATACTTTTCTAACAGATAATGAAAATTTTATGAAACTCTGATTGGATATCTAGTTTGCTGGAACTAAAATATCCCAATAATATTTATCAGCAACGGTGTGTTTTTCTCCTTTACAAAGAGGGATTGCTTTCCATGAATTTGGATAGGCAGGTTTGCTTCCTTCTTGCTTACACACCGCATATAACCAGGCGATAACCTGGGTACATAATTTACGAATTTGCCTTGCGAAATTTGCTGATCAATTGGTTAGTCGAACTATCAAAGTTTAGCTGGGCTTGGTCATTTACTAATTTGTCTAGTACTTGGTTCCCCAGCTCTTTACCCAGTTCGACTCCCCATTGGTCGAAGGAGTTGATCCCCCATATTGCCCCTTGTACGAATACTTTGTGTTCATATAAGGCAACCAAAGATCCCAGCGTTTTGGGATCGAGCTTATCAAATAACATGGTATTGCTTGGCTTATTACCTGGCATGGTCTTATGGGTAGCAAGCGCTGTCTGGGCTTCTTCATCCAGGCCTTTGCCAGCTAAGTCGGCTTTACATTCGTCATAGGTCTTACCTTGCATTAAAGCCTGAGTCTGGCCCAAACAGTTGGAAGCGAGCATGGCATGATGCGTATCATCTTGATTAGGTACGTTTAAAGGCAGCATAAAATCTGCGGGTATCATCACCTTGCCCTGATGAATAAGCTGGTGGAATGAATGTTGACCATTAGTGCCCTCACTACCCCAAATAATTGGCCCGGTGGCATAGTCGGTTTGCGTGTGTTCACCCGCGACTCCCTTGCCATTACTCTCCATATCCAGCTGCTGTACATAGGCAGGAAAGCCACGAAGGTAGTGGTAATAGGGTAAGAGAACATGACTCTGGGCGCCGAAAAAGTTTACATACCATATACCTAATACTGCCATGATCATCGGCAGGTTTTGCTCGGGAGCAGCGGTTTGAAAATGCTGATCCATCTCAAAGGCACCTTCGAGCAATTCACGGTAGTTGTCGTAACCCATGACCAAAGCAATCGGCAGACCTATTGCTGACCATAGGGAATATCGGCCTCCTACCCAATCCCAGAGGGGGAAAATATTATCTTCGTCCATACCAAATTCAGTGGCTGCCTTGATATTGGATGACACCGCAATAAAGTGTTTGGCTATGTCTTGTTGAGTCCCGCCGGATTTTAAAAACCAAGCTTTTGCCGTAAGGGTGTTTTGCAAGGTTTCCTGGGTGGTAAATGACTTAGACGACATCACCACTAGGGTTTCTTCATGATCGAGTTCAGCCAATACGTCGCGAATGTGACAGGCGTCCACGTTGGCCACAAAGTGCACCTTCATCCCTTTAAACCAATAGGGTTTTAAGGCTTCTGACATGATTTTTGGCCCTAGAAATGAACCGCCAATGCCAATGGCAACAATTTGCGTGAGTGCTTTGCCGGTATAACCTTTGCGCTGACCACTGTGCACACTCGCGACAAAGTCTTTAATTTTCTGCTGACAAGCCAGTACTTCTGGCATCACGTCCTGACCCTCGACCATCACAGGCTTACCAGAAAAATTCCTCAGGGCCGTATGCAGCACAGCGCGATTTTCCGTATGGTTGATGATTTCACCAGCAAACATCGCATCACGCTTTTGCGTTACCTGGCAATCATTCGCAAGGGCGAACAAGGCCTGCATGACCTCTGCGTTTACCAGGTTTTTCGAGTAATCCAGTTCGATGCCACAGGCAGTTTGGGTATAGGTATTTGCCCTAAGCGGATCTGCGGAAAACCAATCACGCATGTGCTCTGTCTTAACCTGCTGGGCCAGTGAAACAAGCTGTTGCCACTTAGGTGAATCGGTTAATGCGCTCATGGTGATGACTCCTGTTTTATGATTTTTTGACGGCTGTAATATTCAATATTGCTAATGGTAGACATAAAAAAGCGCCGTTAAACGACGCTTATTTTTGCCGGTTTTTACTTAAACACGGCCTATAAGTAACGCTTAAGTACGGTTTCTAGCTTAACCTGATCGGCGGCGAAGTTACGGATACCTTCGGACAATTTCTCGGTTGCCATGGCATCTTGATTCATTTCCCAGCGAAAGGCGGCTTCGTCAAGTGCTGTGCCTGGAGTTTTGGTTGCGCCATTGTCTTGTAGTTTTATCGGTAAGGGAGCGTCGCTGTTGGACAATTCCTCTAACAGGCCAGGGCTGATGGTTAAACGGTCGCAACCAGCTAATTCGGTGATTTCACCAATATTGCGGAAGCTCGCGCCCATCACCACCGTTTTATAGCCGTGCTCTTTGTAGTATTTATAAATAGCGCTAACAGACATAACACCTGGATCTTCAGCCGCGGTGTACTCTGTCTTACCGGTACTGGCTTTGTACCAATCAAGAATACGACCAACAAAAGGTGAAATTAGGAATGCACCTGCTTCGGCACAGGCTTGTGCTTGAGCGAAGCTAAAAAGCAACGTCAGATTACAATTAATCCCTTCTTTTTCGAGCTGCTCAGCTGCTCGAATACCTTCCCAGGTAGAAGCCAATTTGATTAAAATACGCTCTTTACTGATCCCGGCTACTTCGTATAAACCAATCAACTTGTGGGCTTTTTCTATACTAGCGGCGGTATTAAATGATAAGCGCGCATCCACTTCAGTAGAAATACGACCGGGAACGATATTGACGATATCCGTACCGATGCTGACTGAAAGTTTGTCACCGGCGTCGATAATTTGCTGTTCAGGATCGTTGGATTGTTCCTTCGCCCAAGCTACAGCCTGCTCAAGGTGAGGTTTGTACTGAGGCATTTCTGCTGCTTTAAGCAATAAAGACGGGTTAGTGGTTGCATCCACCGGCTGGTACTTTTTAATTGCTTCAATGTCGCCTGTATCGGCCACAACGGTGGTGATCTCACGTAATGCTTGTAACTGATTTGCCATAATATCCTCTTATATGCTTACTGGTATGACGTAGACTATGCTGTTTATTCGCCTAGTATAACGCCAGATTACCTTTGCAAAATTAACTATTAAGTCTATTACTACATAGGGTATAACTGTTGAAAACCAGACGCTAGAAAAACCCAGCAATGACAGCAAAAATAACCCTATTACAAGACGACATAAGCTGTTTGGCCGTTGAGGCGATAGTGAATACAGCCAATCCGAGCTTATTGAGTGGCGGTGGTGTGGATAGGGCTATTCATCGAGCTGCAGGCGATGAACTGCTAGAGGCCTGCAAGGTCTTAGGCTCTTGTGCAGTGGGCGAAGTCCTTATTACCCCGGGGTTCAAGTTGCCCGCCAAGTACGTGATCCACACGGTTGGGCCAATTTGGCGCGGTGGAGAGCTGGGTGAAGCAGAGCAGTTAGCTAATTGTTATCGAGCGGCTTTGCACATCGCCAGTCAGCGGGGGATTCGCTCCATAGCCTTTCCGGCCATTAGCTGTGGGGCCTATGGTTTCCCCGTTGCTCAGGCCTGCCGTATTGCGGTAAATACCGTGATCGAGGCTGTGACCCACGATACAACTATACGAAAAGTGATCTTTTGTGCTTTTGATCCCCTAATACATGAGAGCTTTTTAACGGCACTGGGTCAAACGCAACTTCACTAGATTATGCCAAGCATTTAAGTGCTAAGATCGCTGTTCATCTGAACGATGTTATTAATTGTAAATTACCCATCCCAAGGAAAATTTGAAAACATGCTACTTGTTGTCTCTCCCGCTAAAAATCTTGATTTCCAAACGCCTGCAGCGATTGAAGAATTTACTCAGCCAGAATTGCTCAGCCATTCAAAACAGCTTATCAGCCGTTGCCGTAAATTAAGCCCCGCGCAAATTAGCTCATTAATGAAAATTAGCGACAAGTTAGCAGGTTTAAATGCAGACCGTTACGCTAGCTGGACGATACCCTTTGACCAGAGTAACGCCAAGCAAGCACTGCTTGCATTCAATGGTGATGTGTATACCGGACTGGATGCTGCTTCGTTTAGCCAGGATGATTTTAGCTTTGCCCAGCAGCACATGCGTATTCTTTCTGGCCTCTATGGTTTATTAAAACCGCTGGATTTAATGCAAGCCTATCGCCTGGAAATGGGTACTAAACTGGACACCGAAAAAGGCACTAACCTCTATCAATTCTGGGATGACATAATCACCGAAAAACTCAACAGTGCCATGCAAGAGCAGGGGGATAATATCTTGGTCAATTTGGCCTCTAACGAATATTTTAAGTCAGTAAAGCCGTCCAAGCTCGATGGGCAGATAGTCACGCCAGCATTTAAAGATTGCAAAAATGGTCAATACAAAATCATCAGTTTTTTTGCCAAAAAAGCCCGTGGCATGATGGCCCGATTTATCATTCAAAACCGCGTAAAAAAAATTTCCCAGTTAGAGCAATTTGACCTGGCTGGCTATCGTTTTAATCCGGCAATGAGCAAAGCCAATGAGCCGGTGTTTACCCGTCAAGAGCAGGTTTAAGTAATCCATAGAAAGCTGCTTGCCATCTAACTATTCCGCTCACAGGAAAATAATATTGATGGTCTGCTGTTGGACCAAAATATAATCCTTTCTAAGCGCCAGTTGAACCGCAATAGTCGAGTAGGCGAAAAGTCCGCGTGTTGCTAGCAATGTGCCGCAGTAAATTGAAGTTAAATAAAAAGCTCTCTCTAATTGTCGCTTAAGTGTTGTTTAAATGTCGTCCAAATGTCAGATAGAGCTAAGTTAAATTTTTTAACGGCCGATACTAGATAAGAATGGTCTGCAGGGATATTAGATTAAAAAATGTTAAAAAAACTGAAGTTAAGCACGCAATTAAATGTGTCTTTTTACTCTCTGATTGGACTCATGATAATCGTGGCGCTGGTGGCCTACATGGGCCTGGTCAATGGTCAAAAGAATTTTGTTGACTATCGCGAGTTGGCACAAGACACGAATTTAGCCAGCCGATTGCAAGCCAATATGTTAAACACACGCCTCAATGTCCTCAAGTATGTCGATAGTGATAGCCCTGCCACTCTTGAGAATTACCGTAAGAGTGCTGAAAAAATGCGGGATGATTTAGACCAAGCAAAAGTAGAGATCCAACAACCTTTGCGGGCCGCTAAAATCAAAGAATCGACTAACCTTATTGGTCGATACACAGTCGGATTCGATCAGGTCGTGCAGTTGATAGCCGAACGCCATCAAGTAGTAAAACAAGATCTTGACTCTTCAGGTTTGTCTATGCGAAAGAAAATGACTGAGATAATGGAATACACTCATAACATTGACAACCAAGAAGCCTTATATAGCGCCGCCAAGGTTCAAGAGGCCTTATTGCTTGGGCGCCTGTACGTTGTGAAATTTTTGGTCAGCAATGCAGATGGCGATTATCAGCGTGCCAGACAAGAATTAGAAGTTAACATTAAGGATGATTTTACTACATTACAGAACAGCCTAAAGAGTGATAAGAGTAGAAGTTTAATGAACGAGTTTACGCCGTTTTATGACAAGTACTTAGTCGCTTTTAAACAGGTATATACGATCATTAATGAGCGCAACGATATGATTAATAGCACCTTAAATACCTTAGGCCCTGTTATTATTGATGAAATTGAAAAAGTGGCCCTGTCGGTGAAAGCGGATCAGGATAAGCTCGGACTAAACGCACAGAATAATGCCGAATATTCAGTGATTTTAGTTGAAATTATTGCGTTACTAAGCCTAGTTATCGGTATTGGCGCTGCTTACTTTCTGCCTAAAGTTATTCGTGAACCAATAGGCGGTGAGCCACGGGAAATTGCTAATATTGCAGAAATTATTTCCAAGGGTGATTTGTCCCAGACCTTTGCAGGTAGAGAAAATGCAACGGGGATTTACCGCTCGATAGCACGTATGAACAAAAGCCTCAGAGAGCTCATTGGCGCAATAGTTGCCTCCGGAAATAGCATTGCGGATTCTGCGGCGAATGCAGATGCACTAGCCAAACAAACTAGTGTGGCCGTCCTCGAGCAAAGAGAGCGTACATCCCAGGTAGCAACCGCAATCAGCCAAATGTCCAGTAGCATTCAAGAAATAGTGTATATATCCACCCAATCTGCCGAGTCCGCAAAAGAAGCTCAGTCTCAGGCAGAAAATGGCAAAGCCACCGTAGATTCTGCCGTAGCGTCTATTGGTTCGTTGGCCAGCAGAGTGGAAAATTCAGTGAAAATGATTAAATCATTGGAACAAAATAGTCTGGAGATAGGTTCGGTTATCGAAGTTATTAAAAACATATCAGAACAAACCAATTTGCTGGCACTAAATGCCGCAATAGAAGCCGCTAGGGCCGGCGAGCAGGGACGTGGTTTTGCGGTGGTTGCTGATGAAGTTCGCAGCTTGGCACAACGAACCAAAGAGTCTACCAGTGTGATTCAAAACACAGTTGAAGCCCTGCAGCAAGGTACACAAAATGCGGTAAAAAGCATGGAAGAAAGCGGTAAAGAAGCATTGGCAACGGTTGAGCAGTCTTCCGCTACCGGCCAGGCTCTGGATAGTGTGCTGTCCACAATCATCAACATTACTGAGATGAATCGGCAGGTCGCGCTTGCGGTCGGTGAGCAGTCCAAAGTGGTTGAAGATATCAGTAGCAATGTGACGGCCATAGCTGCCGCATCAGATATTACCGCTGAAGCCGCCTCAGAGACAGCGAAGGCATCCTCTCACATATCTCAGTTGGCCGAAGAACAGAAACAATCGGTACGAGGATTCAAAGTATAAGCAAGCCTTACCCAGTATGATCCGGGGTTCACCCTATCGGTATGATTTACTAAAACGTGTCGATTTTAACTAGGCTAATAGCTTGAAAGTAAGCATTATTTTAGACCGTCAGATTAAACTGCAAGACTCCTGTTACCCTCTATCAGGTTTGGGTGACACTATTTCCTAAAAGCTCAATCCCTTTATGTAAGTACATTGCTAGAAATGCTCTTGCATTTGTACTTGGCATATATAAGACAACTCACTTCAAATTCTTTGAATAATACCAATCCACCTAGATATCTGCTCACTCAGCGATGGATAAAAATAGCTTAATCGCGGCGTGTTTTTTTGCCCGTCTAACGGCTAAAGCGTAAGCGACCTTGATATCGCCCAACGGGAAGGACTGGCAAGCTCCCTAGCTGCATTGCAAGGTCTATGAACCTAAATTCAGCAGTTGAAATTCATGATAAAGTATCAACTCACTGAAATATAAGGGTGAAGTCATGACTAATCTCCGTAAATTTATTCACCCAGAGGGTGCGTCCAATTCATCTGTGAAACTTGACCTGAAAGCCCTCTTAGAAGTCGATACCTTTGATGGGAAAGTTCACGTTGAATGGGATCCTGATGCCAGTGTGACGCCATTAGGCCAGCTCCCCTTTTTCATTCAATTCTTAACGGTAGGTAAGCGGTTTGACCCATGGATTGATGATTGTCC
>JAWUXW010000044.1:0-9991 GCA_034111125.1 Paraglaciecola sp. | reverse complement strand
GCAGGTTTTGCAGGGAGCAAAAACCTGTCACAGGCCTAGCCTTACTCACTACTACGGGTTCATCTGCCACCTCACACCGACACTAAACCTTGGGTTTCCCCTTGAATTTAGGCCATTTACTAACATTAAGTTTAGATGCCAGGCTTCCCTAGTTACTGCTGCACTGACTTCCCTGTTAGAAATCCCACCCTCAAGCACAGCATTAGTCTGACTAAGTATTGGGCTTCGCGCTATTTTGCACGCTTACCCACCAATGCCGTCGAAACAGGTTACGGTTAGTTGTGTACCTCTAACGTCCTATGGCTTCCTTCAGCCTGTCGGGTTTGCCAGCTTCGCTGGGCAAACAAAAAAACCCAGCCAAATAGGCTGGGTGAAAAAACACTTTAAAAATCGCCTAAGCACATACGTCGTAAAATTCTTGCTTGTGCATTTGGAGTTGTATTAAGCATTACGCTGATTCAACAATCGTTTTCATATCAGTCATATAGCCGCGAAGTTGAGTCCCAATAGTTTCTACTCCATGCTCACGGATGGCCTTATTAACTTCAACCAAGGTTTTGTTGTCTACACTGTTAGACGCAAGCGAGTAGGCTTTACCGATAAGCTCTGTGCCAATTTTTGGCATTAACTTTTCAGCCAATATCGGTGCTGCAACATTAGCGAATAAATAGTTACCATATTCAGCCGTATCAGAAATAACTACGTTCATTTCATACAAACGCTTACGAGCAATAGTATTAGAGATCAACGGAGTTTCATGCAATGACTCATAATAAGCTGACTCAGGCAAAATACCGGCTTCCACCATCACATCAAAGGCCATTTCTACTCCCGCCTTAATCATGGCAACCATAAATATGCCATTGTCGAAGAACTCTTGCTCGTCAATTTTGCCGGTGAATACGGGAGAGTTCTCAAAGCCTGTTTGACCGGTTTCTTCACGCCATTTCAATAAGTTAGCGTCGCCATTGGCCCAATCTTCCATCATCGTTCTGGAAAATTCGCCGCTGATGATGTCATCCTGATGCTTGCCAAACAATGGAGCTAATAACTCTTTTAATTGCTCAGCCAAGTCAAAGGCTTTTATTTTTGCTGGGTTAGAAAGCCGGTCCATCATATTGGTGACACCACCAATTTTCAGGGCTTCGGTAATCGCTTCTAATCCTTGTTGGATAAGGGCACCCGCATAAGCTGGGTCTATACCGTCAGCAACCATTTTATCGTAACCAAGGATCGCCGCCACTTGCTGCATACCACATAAGATGGTTTGCTCACCCATTAAATCTGATTTCACTTCGGCAACAAAGGAAGACTCCAACACACCAGCTCGATCACCACCGGTAGCGGATGCCAGGGCTTTAGCAATGTCCCAGCCTTGTTGCTGAGGATCATTTTCCGGATGAACTGCTATCAATGTAGGTACACCAAAACCACGCTTATATTCTTCACGTACTTCGGTACCCGGACACTTAGGTGCACACATAACCACGGTAATATCTGAGCGCACTTGCTGGCCTTCCTCAACAATATTGAAACCATGAGAATAAGACAAAGTCGAGCCTTGCTTCATTAAGGGCATAATCGCTTCAACCACGCTTGAATGTTGTTTGTCTGGCGTAAGGTTATACACCAAGTCAGCAGTTGGGATAAGCTGATGATAAGTGCCGACGGTAAAACCGTTACCGCTTGCACGTTCAAAGGAGTCACGCTTTTCATCTATCGCTGCTTGGCGCAGGGCATAAGACACATCTAAGCCTGAGTCGCGCATGTTTAGGCCTTGATTCAAGCCCTGAGCACCACATCCAACGATGACAATTTTTTTGCCCTTAAGGAAATTGCAGCCTGCGGTAAATTCTTCCCGCTGCATAAACCTGCAACGTCCCAACTGATCAAGCTGCTGACGTAAAGACAATGTATTAAAATAATTAGTCATTTTTTTATCCTATTGAAATATTATTTACTGTAACAAATCAGTGACGATTTTATGATGGTCGGATAATAGTTTATTTCATGTGTTGTTAAAAATGATATATTTGCAACTTAGTGTTTCATAATTTGCAACACACTGACTATTCATCGAGTAGAACATGGACATTCGTAGCTTAGAGCTATTTCAACACTTGGCTAACAGCTTGCATTTTAGCAAAACAGCCAATGCCCTTTTTGTCAGTCCTTCAACGTTGAGTCGCACTATCCAGAGGCTGGAGCAAGAATGTGGCACTACGCTATTTGTGCGGGACAACCGCAAGGTCAAGATTACCGCTGCAGGTTTAAGTTTACTCAGTTTCAGCCAGCAAACTCTGGCCGATTGGAAAAAACTCAAAGCTGATCTGAGCAATGATCAGCAAAAACTGCAGGGAGAACTGAGTGTGTTTTGCTCCGTTACTGCCAGCTATAGCCATTTACCCAAACTGCTGGATAACTTCCGACACAAATATCCTCAAGTTGAAATCAAACTGGCGACCGGAGATCCGGCCCTATCGGTGAGCAAGGTAATGCAACAGGAGGCAGATGCCGCCATTGCCATTCATACCCCGGATTTTCCCGCAGAACTTGAGTTTAAATCCTTAGGCGAAGTGCGCCTGCTACTTATTGCCCCAAAAGACGCTCAACTGAATCAACTAAGCCAGGTAGATTGGCGACAACACTCGGTTGTTTTACCAAAATCAGGTCCTTCCAAACGTATTGTTCATCACTGGTTTGCCGAGCATGGAATAAAGCCCAGAGTCTATGCAACAGTGGGGGGGAATGAAGCCATCGTCAGCATGGTTGCCCTAGGCTGTGGCCTGGGAATTGTGCCCGAGGTGGTGCTGGAAAACTCGGTGATCAGTCAGAAAGTCAGTCGGATTCCTTTAGCGGATATTGAAGCCTATCAACTGGGTTTGTGCTGTTTGAAAAAACGTGCGACTGAACCGGCGATCGATGCCTTGCTAAATTGCTAAATCAGAATGGTTAGTTATGGGACAATTGAGCCAGCATACGATCAAAGGCCCGGTAATTTAGCGCCTCTGCCAGATGTTGGCGCTGGATATCTTTTTCCGCCGCCAAATCGGCAATAGTCCGAGCGACTTTTAACACACGGTGATAGGTACGTAGGGATAAACCTAGTTTTTCCACCGCCAATTGCAAAAACTGCTGATCTTCATGGTTTAAGCCACAGTGTCCCTCTACTTCTTTACTGCCAAGCTGTGCGTTGATTTTGCCACAGCGTTTAAGCTGAATTTTTCTGGCTTGAATCACTCGTTGGCGAACCTGTTTGCTGCTGTGCCCTCTGTCCTTAACTTGCTCCGAAAACTCATTAGCAGGCAATTTTGGCACATCTACCTGCAAATCAATCCTATCGAGAAATGGCCCAGATATGCGATTTAGGTAACGTAATATTTGCTCTGCCGTGCAGCGACCGTCGCTTAAACTGCCGGTTGGGCTGGGATTCATCGCCGCGACTAACTGAAAACGGGCGGGAAACTGAGCCTGTCTGGCCGCACGGGAAATAGAAACAGACCCCGACTCCAAC
The DNA here is from genome assembly GCA_034111125.1 of Paraglaciecola sp. GTDB lineage: Bacteria > Pseudomonadota > Gammaproteobacteria > Enterobacterales > Alteromonadaceae > Paraglaciecola. The sequence continues at coordinate 6,477 of JAWUXW010000044.1, read as the reverse complement.
GGCTCGCGCAGTACATCCAATACCTTGCGATCAAATTCGGGCAGTTCATCTAAAAACAACACGCCGTTGTGGGCTAGACTAATTTCGCCAGGGCGCGGTACACTTCCCCCTCCTACCAGCGCCACAGCCGAACTCGTATGGTGGGGATGGCGAAAGGCTCGCTGCTTCCAGGTTGCAGGGTTAACTGCTTTGCCAACTATTGAGTGGATCGCCGCACTGGCAAGGGCCTCCTCGTCGCTCATCTGGGGTAAAATAGTGATTAAGCGACTGGCCAGCATGGTTTTACCCGTGCCAGGGGGGCCTGTAAAGAGTATGTTATGTCCACCAGCGGCAGCTATTTCTAATGCCCTCTTGGCCGCGACTTGCCCTACCACATCCTGTAAATCATTAACGTATTCAGCCTCCACAGAGATTGCCTCAGCAACATATAAAGGTAGAGGATGTTGCCTAACGATATGATGAAAAACCTCCAAAAGTTGACTGACGGGTATGATGTTCGCGCCCTTGATTAAGGAGCCTTCGGCAGCATTGTCTCTGGGCAATATGGCTTGGCGGCCAGCGTGATAACAAGCGTGGGTAAACGGCAGCGCTCCGACAACTTGACGTATTTCACCGGACAAAGCCAGCTCACCTACCAGCTCAATCTTGTCGAGTAGATTTGCCGGTAGTTGGTTGCTGGCGGCAATGATGCCAATGGCTATGGCCAAATCAAAACGGCCACCCTCTTTGGGCAGATCGGCTGGGGCTAGATTCACGGTTATGCGGCGAGAGGGGAATTCGAAACCGGAATTGATTAAGGCGCTACGTACCCTATCTTTAGACTCCCTCACAGAAGCCTCAGGCAGGCCGACTAAATTAAAACAGGGCAAACCGTTGGCCAGATGAACTTCTACGGTGATCAGTGGGGCATCTATGCCCACACTGGCCCGGGAATAGACGACGGCTAAAGACATTTGGCAACTCCGTTTGCAACAAAACAACTGTCCTAAGGCTAGTCAACACTCACTGAAAACGCGAACTCTCAAACGTGATGGAAGTGACTCAGTCCTTCATATCCTCAGCGCTAAAAACCGGCAGATGCCAATGCCATTTCATCGCCATTAAGCGGGTAGAGAGGGTAACCACAAAGCCAGTCGCCATGCACATCACTATGTCCAGTCCGAGCAAGTTGCACAGAATGTAGGCACCACCACCAAGGATACAGGCGGTTGCATATAATTCACCTTTAAGTACCAAAGGGACCTCCCGGCATATCACATCACGAAGTAGGCCACCAAATACGCCAGTCATGGCACCCAAAGCAATTGCGACCAACGGGGATGCTCCGTAGGTCAGTGCTTTTTGCAAACCCATCACGTTAAAAAAGGCCAAACCAATGGCATCAGCAAACAATAGATAGCGCAGGGGGAATTTATGGCTAAACCGCAGCCACATTATAGTGATAAACGCAGCGGCAATTATGGCGTAAAAGAAACTGGGATCTTGAACCCAAAAAACGGGCAGGTCCAAAATCATGTCCCGTAAGGTACCACCACCAATGGCAGTCACTGAAGCCAGCACTATTACACCGAAGCCATCCATTTGCTTTTTAAAGGCCATCAAGGTACCTGATACGGCGAAAACTGCCACCCCGGCTAGATCAACCCAATATAACCATGTATCCATAAACAAGCCCTATCACTATTTAGTAGACTAATCATACCCACAAACCATGACTGCAGACCTGTTTAAATAAAATTTTGAATATACCCCACATCAAAAAAGCATATAGACGTGCTTGATCACTTTGCATATACCGTGATATTTCTATATGCCGTGATGATTTACTAAAAGATATCAAGCCAAATGCCCTATTCCAACGTGGGTAATAAAATAGTTAGAATTGTAGTGGTGATTATTTCACTGCGGAGCTAGTAATGGCGAAACGTCAGAATACTAACCCCCGCACGAGAGTCCGGGGGTTTTTTATTGGCAGACCTGGCATTTTTTGGAATATCTACCAGAAGCGCCTGATATAAATGAAATTGGTAAATACCAGTCTGAAACGATTTTTACATTAATAAATAAAGGGTAAGCGATTTGCCAAAGTTACGTTCAGCAACCACCACTCAGGGTAGAAATATGGCCGGTGCCAGAGCCTTGTGGCGTGCCACGGGCATGACAGACCAAGACTTTGGCAAGCCGATTATTGCAGTGTCTAATTCCTTTACTCAATTTGTGCCCGGACATGTGCATCTTAAAGACATGGGGCAGTTAGTCGCCCGTAGCATTGAAGCTGCTGGTGGGGTAGACAAAGAATTTAATACAATCGCGGTCGATGACGGCATAGCGATGGGCCACAGCGGCATGTTGTACAGTTTGCCATCGCGGGAGATCATCGCCGACTCGGTTGAATACATGGTCAACGCCCATTGTGCTGACGCCATCGTCTGCATCTCAAACTGCGATAAAATAACGCCTGGAATGCTGATGGCCTCTATGCGCCTAAACATTTCAGTGATTTTTGTTTCCGGTGGGCCCATGGAAGCAGGCAAAACCAAATTGTCTGATCAAATTATCAAACTCGATTTAGTTGATGCCATGGTAGCGGGTGTGGATGAGAATGTAAGTGACGAGGAAAGTAACGAGATAGAACGTTCCGCCTGCCCTACTTGCGGTTCGTGCTCAGGCATGTTTACCGCCAACTCCATGAACTGCTTAACCGAGGCTCTTGGTTTATCTTTGCCGGGCAATGGCTCCATGCTAGCTACCCACGCCGATCGTGAAGGTCTATTTAAAAAGGCCGGTAGCCAGATTGTGGAATTATGCAGGCGCTATTACCAGCACAACGACGAATCCACATTACCGCGCAATATCGCCAACTTCAAAGCCTTTGAAAATGCCATGAGTTTGGATATCGCCATGGGCGGATCGACTAATACGATTCTGCATTTACTGGCCGCGGCCATAGAGGGCGAAGTGCCGTTTACTCTCGATGACATCGACCGACTTTCCCGTAACGTGCCCCATTTATGTAAAGTCGCCCCTTCAACCTCCCAATACCACATGGAAGATGTGCATCGAGCCGGAGGCGTTATAGGTTTACTCGCTGAGCTAAATAGAGGCGGTTTATTACACCCTGATTCGCCTCATGTGCTAGGAAAAAGCATCGGTGAGGTTATTGACGAGTGGGATATTACCAACCCTGCCAACGAGCATGCATTACACTTTTATCGGGCAGGCCCAGCCGGAATACGCACCACCAAGGCCTTTAGTCAGGACTGCCGTTATCCCACAGTCGACAATGATCGCGAGGGCGGCTGTATTCGTAGCCGTGACAATGCATTTAGTGAAGAAGGTGGCTTAGCCGTATTATTTGGCAATATTGCTGAAGATGGCTGTATTGTGAAAACCGCCGGAGTAGATGAATCCATCCACGTATTTAACGGCCGATCCCGTATATATGAAAGCCAAGACGAGGCGGTTGCCGCGATCTTAGCCGATGAAGTCGTGGCCGGTGAGGTGGTGGTCATTCGATACGAAGGCCCTAAAGGCGGTCCCGGCATGCAAGAAATGCTCTACCCCACCACTTACCTTAAAGCCAAAGGCTTGGGTAAGCAGTGTGCACTTATCACTGATGGCCGTTTTTCCGGCGGCACCTCTGGCTTGTCTATTGGTCACTGTTCGCCAGAAGCCGCGAGTGGCGGTGGCATCGCTTTGATCGAAGAAGGCGATAGCATTACTATTGATATTCCTGAGCGTAAGATTGGGGTAGATATCAGCGATGAAGAGCTACAAGCAAGGCGTGAACGCATGCAAGAAAGTGCAAAGCCCTGGAAACCAGCTTCTCGTCAGCGCAAGGTAAGCACGGCTCTTAAAGCTTATGCATTGCTTGCCACCAGCGCGGACATGGGCGCCGTGCGCAATGCTGCTATGTTGCAAGACGAATGACTCAACTAGAACCAGCAGACAAGGGTGAATTGAGTGCCCATGATTATCTGAAAAAGATCCTGTTATCACCAGTCTATGATGTTGCGGTAAACAGTGATCTGGTGCACTTGGACAAGTTATCCAAGGCGCTTGATAACGACATTTGGCTAAAACGTGAAGATCAACAGCCGGTTAAGTCGTTTAAGTTGCGGGGGGCTTACAATAAAATCAGCCAGCTATCTGAAGCTCAACTCGCCAAAGGGGTAGTTGCCGCATCAGCAGGTAATCATGCTCAAGGAGTTGCTTATTGTGCTGCGCGAAAGGGTATCAATGCGGTAATTGTGATGCCCGAAACGACCCCTGATATCAAAGTTGACGCCGTGCGAAATTTTGGCGGTGAGCACGTACAGATAGTCCTACACGGCACCAGTTTTGACCAGGCCAGTGACCAGGCAAAACTTTTGGCAGCCGAGCATGGCTACACTATGGTACCTCCCTTTGATGATCCGGATGTGATTGCCGGACAAGGTACAATCGCCAAAGAGATCCTCGAACAAAACCCTGATCTAGATATTCTATTTATTGCCGTTGGCGGCGGTGGATTGGCCGCGGGTGTGAGCGTCTACCTTAAGCAACTTAAGCCAAGTCTTAAAATTGTTGGTGTGGAAGCTGAAGAGTCTGCTTGCTTGCAGGCGGCACTAAAAGTGGGTAAACCGACAGCTTTGCCTTTTGTTGGTATATTCGCCGACGGGGTGGCGGTAAAAGTGATGGGACAGGAAACATTCCGCTTGTGCCAGCGCTACGTGGACGAAGTGGTCACCGTCAACAACGACGAAATGTGCTCTGCAATAAAAGACATCTTTGATGATACCCGGGTGATCGCCGAACCTGCTGGCGCATTATCTGTAGCGGCTATACGAAAGTACGTGGCCCAACACGGGCTTAAAGGTAAAAAGCTCGGCGGGATACTGTGTGGGGCAAATATCAATTTTCATACCCTGCGCTATGTGTCTGAGCGTTGTGAATTGGGTGAGCAAAAAGAGGCAGTATTCGCCGCGAAAATTCCCGAACGACGAGGGGCATTTAAGCAATTCTGCAAGCTCTTAAACGGACGAACCATCACCGAGTTTAATTACCGTTACGCCAGCGACAAAGAAGCCCATATTTTTGTGGGGGTCAAACTCAAAAAAGGGCGAGAAGAATTTGTACAGCTAACAGAAACTCTGGAAGCCAACCACTATCCTTGTTTTGATCTCTCAGATAACGAGTTAGCCAAACTGCATGTGCGTTACATGGTGGGTGGCAGGCCGCCAGCTTTATTAAATGAACACTTATTCTCTTTCGAATTTCCCGAGCAACCTGGTGCATTGATGAAATTTCTTGAGACTTTGGGAGAAAACTGGAATATCACCTTATTTCATTATCGTAACCATGGCGCCGCCGATGGTTTAGTGCTGGTAGGCTTTGATATTACACAGCAAGAACGAGCTGAGTTTGATCAGCATGTACAAAAGTTAGGCTACCTGTTTAGCGAAGAAACTAATAACCCAGCCTATAAGTTCTTTCTATCGGATATGAATGGTGTGTTTGCTTAATGCAAGCACCTAATGGCTGCAGACTAGCAAGGTCGCTTGGCGTTTTTTGATATGTGCCACGCTACTATGCCCTAAACAATGTGCGGCTTTGTTTGTGTATTTTTCAGGGCCAGTAAATTTTAAGGTTTTGTCTTTTACTGCCTCGTCAAAATCTTCCCAGCCCATCCACACTTTGGTCTGTTTTTTGGCTGTCACTTCAATCTCTACATTAACATTGAAGCCACGATCTACATAACATAAATCCACTTCGTTATTTTCAAAAACCAACCAATATTCACTTTTATTTTCTGCAACATCGGTCAAAAAAAACGCACAATAAATGGATCAGGTAGTACCGGATGTTGCTGCACGTTTCGACGGATATCCCACATTAGAAAACTCACATCCACTTCCTCAACAGAGGGCTCTGTTTCAAGCCATTCCTGACCCCAACTTGCCATTGAGAACACAACGGATTCCAGAGCTTTACCCGCCTCGGTCAACAGGTATTCTACCTGCCCGTTAGATTGTTTTTCATGGCGGGTAATCAGTCCTATGCTGACCAGCTCTTTTAATCTGGTGGACAATAGGGTTCGCGATATTCTAGGCACTCCGCGACTAATATCGTTGAAGTTTGTTGAGCCAAACAGCAATTCACGGAACACCAGTAAGGTCCATCGATGACACAAAAACTCGGCTGACATAGCTAGCGGGCAATACTGTCCATAGGAAGTGGTATTCATTTTGGCTTTCCTTGTAGAAGTGGTTAATAGCAGCATAGTCTTATTTGTGGCCAGTTCAAGGCAGTGAACTATCTGTACCCGCTGGTACATTCTGTGCACTAGACCGCTTTTTTGCCTAGGCTTAATGTGGTTAAGCTTAATTCGATCTTGGATTTTGTTCGCTCCACTTTAGCTAAGGTGTTGGAGTTGATGCATCAAATCAAGATTAATTAGTGATACTCACATTCAGATAAGGAAGACAAGAATGAACA
>JAWUXW010000043.1:0-7372 GCA_034111125.1 Paraglaciecola sp. | reverse complement strand
AGCTAAGCGCCTTAGTGGCCGAATATTTGCCTAAAACATTTCCCGTATCAGTGCCAAGAGGTCAAGGCAGCTTCACCTTAATGACTGCCGATGTCAGTATGCCTCACCGGTCTTCCAATATTCACGTTGAAGTATTAAGCGGCTTTGCGGTGGAGTATCTAGCCAATCCTATTTACCGGGCCCATCTGGTTATATTGCTTGAGGCCAAACCTCATTACGATGTAGAGGCCAAGCACGTGACCCTGCAAGAGGTGCAAATTACCAACATAAAATTGCTGAACGATGAGTATTCATTGTTAAAAGACGGTCGGGAAATTCTCAAATATTTTGTGTCCAGCCCTATGCTTTCGATATTCACTGGCACCATGAAAACTGCATTGAGTTTGGTCACGGGCACCTCAGCCTCGGATGCGAACGCATACTTGCAACTGTATTTAGGAGGCAGTAAGCAGCGTGTGCTGGATTATCATCGCCCTCAATTAGAGAAGATAGTGATAGAGATGGCCGCCGGTGAGGAAGTGCGTTATCAATTCGACCAATCCAATTGGGAAGAGCAACTATTTAGCCAGTTTGGCAAAGAAGTGGTCGTTGAAGAAGGCAAGCTGCGTTTCAAATTCTAAGGGGGGTTATACCAATCACCACAAGTAATTGCGAACTCAGCAAAGCCCAAGCCGTTTTTGGGTAAGGCGTCGCTGCGCAGCAATGGTGTACCTTGGTTACCGAATCCCCTTTCAAGTAGCGACAACGCAGCACAAAATCGGCTGGTGCTTTCCCAAAGGGCGAGGTTTAAAGCAGCTTACTGTGCGTTGCATGAATTTGAAAGAGCACCACTATTTCTGTATTCGAGGGCCTTGATTAAGCGGCTTTAAATCTCGCTGAGTGGGTAATTACTTATGGCGATTGGTATTAAACTTTCATTTCCTCGACAAACACCTCATCATCGACAATTGTTTTCGGCGTTTTCATAATCTTTTCGCCAATGTCGTCGATATTTAGACTTGGATCATCCACACACTTTTCCAACATGTCGAATGCCTCATGAAAGTATTGGGCCATCGGTTCAAGACTGGGAATATTCTTGTTGCAACAGACCAGGCCAATATTCGCGGTGCCACTATACGTAACCATCGTTATGTTCACACCTCCGCCAGGGGTCATAGTTGAAATAGGATAGTTGGCTACCAATTTGGCGTCTTTAAAATACAGAATCTTTGGCGGCCCAGGCATATTAGAGATCAAAATATTGCCTATCGGTCTCACCCAGTCCGACAGGTGTAATACTTCAAATAGCATCGAATATGACTGGATCAACAAGGTGTAACAACTAAACGCTGCGGGATGGGACACTCTAGCAGCACGCTTGACGATACGATGATTTTCAATAATCTGTCGCAAGCGCAGATAAGGATCTTTTTCCCCGTGGGCAAGCTGTACTGGTACAATCGCAATCTTATTTCCAGCCGTCGTCTCGCCAGGCTTACGCAGGTTGATAGGCATATTGGTATACAGTGCTTTTTCAAAGCTATGGCCAAAGTCTTTTAAAAATCGATGTACGCCAATATCAAAAGCACATAACACAATCTCATTGGCTGATGCTCTAAGGCGCTTACTGAGTATCTTCACCCGGTCAAAATCGATATCCAGGGTTGAGACGGCCCGGCCTTTTTTAACCTGCCCGGTGAGCACGGTTTTGGTGCCGGTGAAAGGAATCGGCATATAAACCTGATTGATCCTAAATAGCTTCAACAACAGACGGAATAAAATCCAAACGAGATCTTTGACCGTCACTATCACATCCCATAGACAGGTAAAGATTTGTCTGAAAATATTAACGGGTCTTTTCTTTCGTGGAGTCCGATCGGCTGCCCATACCGGCACAAATCCCTCGCTCTGTTTTTCGGTTGAATAGCCTGCTTGAAACCAACGGATTAAAGTCGCGCCATCTCCATACATATGATGTACCTTCACATAGATGGCGAAACGCTGACTATTTTTGTCCTTTATTAAGTGGTATTGCCAAAGAGGTTTGTCTCTATCCAGCCAAGTTTCATGCAAGGTAGCAATAAACTTATGTAGCTCTGGCATATCCAGAATGTCCTCAATCACATGCATCTGCACGTGGTAGTCCATATCCAGTATATCTAAGGGCACAAGACTGATAGGGAAACCCAGGAAACTTCTCACTCTGCAATTAAAGGGCGATGACGCCTGGGTAAAGGTACGCATTTCGGCAAACAAGCTCTCGATATAATCACTTGGAGCACCGTCAGGCATATATAACAGCTGCAAAGCCGCGACATGTTTAGGATTATCTTCTGATTCGGTAATCCAAAAGGTCTTATCGAGAAAAGTAATCTTCTTAGTCACAATTTAGATCCTGTTGTTGTAATCCGCTTAACGTTATTTAGCATCACTTCCCTGGTCAGAAAAATCCTGATTGTTAATCGCTTCTTGTAGTTTATGTAACTCCCCCTGCTCAAGGTTGATGTAGGGAAGCAAGGCAAATAATATGGCGCCTAAGGACTTGTACAAATAGGATTCATCATTAATATCCTGTCCCTTTAAGGCATAATAATTTGCCGCCTGACTAAATACCAGACCGATAACTTCGACCATTTGGCCGCATTGTACACTCGATACCGCAATAGTTTTTTGGGCAACAAATTGCTCAAGCAACTTTGCTACACACCTCTCCTGAGCGGCTATTAATTTGACAAATCTTTTGGCAACACTAGGGTATTTTTCAGTTAAATCTGTTGGGTTACGGTATAAAAATCGAAAAAGGTGATTTTTTTCGATTATCAGATAAAGAAAATAGAAAAATTCTTCAATCGTTAGTGATTGATTCAGTGGAGCAGACAGAATTCTGTTCATTTGATCCTGGTAAAGCTCGAACAGTGCCGCCACTATCACTTCTTTACCCTTAAAGTGGTAATACAAATTACCTGGGCTGATATCCAGCTCCAGGGCAATCTCCACACTGCTTACATTGTTTTCCCCTTGTTGGTTAAAGATATCCAACGAGGTCACCAATATTCGTTCTGCGGTTTTCATCATTAATTACCCAAAGTTTATGAATCAAGTGCAGCTTAGTTGACAAGATCCCTTGCCTTCAAGCTGTTATCATTCCATATTGCAACTGCAGTGTGCAAGCAAATGATGGAGAGTAGGATAATGATAAGAGTTTTGTTCAATAAAAAAGGCGGTGTGGGGAAATCCAGTCTAACCGTAAATTTGGCGGCAATATCAGCCAGCCAGGGCTACCGCACACTGATATTGGATTTGGATACCCAATGCAACACCAGTGCCTATTTGAACGCCCTCAGCACCCCTGAAAACAGCAATATTGCCGACTTTTTTGAACAAACCATCACTTTTCATCTGCATCGCCGCCCTGTCATTGAATACTGCCAGCCAACGGAGTTAGAAAACCTGTTTATTATCCCTAGTTCTGAGCGCTTAACAGAGTTGGAAAGTGAATTGGATAGCAGACACAAGATATATAAACTACGTGAAGCACTAGAATCCCTGAGCAGCGAATTTGACCATATTTATATCGACACCGCACCAGCACTAAATTTTTATAGTTTGTCTGCACTGATTGCCGCAGATAGATGTTTGATCCCCATCGATTGTGACGATTTCGCCCGTCAAGGCTTGTATAGTTTGCAACAGAAAATTGCTGAAATTAAAGAGGATCATAATTCAAAATTGGAAATCGAAGGGATCATTGCTAATCAGTTTATGGCCAACGCCAATTTACCCATACAAATTATTGAGGAGCTGCTGGCGGAAGGTTATCCGGTGTTATCTGAATATATTAGCCAGTCAGTAAAAATGCGCGAATCTCATCAGGCGAAAAAACCTTTGATCACTCTGGCGCCAAAACATAAATTGACCCAATCTCTGGTGGGCATATTTAATCTCTTAGAACATGGATAGAGGCAAAACTTATACCTCTGTGACCAAACAACGCCCTGCTCTGTTTGGTATTACATAAACACCAAGTACAATTGCATAAAACCTGCGCCCATTCCCAGAATAGCGCCGGTAAGAATCAACTTCCATTCATCGGCTTCATAAGCGGGTCGCAAGACCCCTTCAAACTCTTCTGGTGACAAGGCCTGCATGCGTTCACAAAGATCATCGCCTATGCGCAAAGCCTTGTTGGTATATTCAAAAGCGTAAGCCAGATATTTTTCAGAATCTTCAAAAATCCGTTGTATAGAAAGTTCTTTCATTTGGTAATAAGACTCAGAGCCCAGTCCCAGGGCGAAATAAGGCTGAGCTATAGCGATATAGCGTTCGATGGCATCATTTACATGCAATTCAATCAATTCTAGTAGTTGCGGCGCACCCGAGCCGTGAAAGGCAACTTCCATTATATTTTTGGAGGTCATCAGTTTGGACTCGATGATATCGGAATACACTCTGGATACTTCGTCCTGACGCTTTAAAAACATACCTTGGATGGTAAAACCGAAAAACTTAATGGGATGTTTGGGTTCGAAAATAATTTTTAAGGCGATCCAGTTGGTCAGGTAACCCACAATTAAACCACCAGTAGGTAGCACCCACCATTGGGGATAGAACATCCACACCACCATAGTAGGCAGACCAAACAAAAAACCAAAGTAGAAACCAGAACGTTCAATGAAGGGAAATTCTTTGGCACCGGATTTCAGGAAGATTTCGTTTATCAGCTCGGGTTGAGCAACTAACTTACCAACAACCAGTTCTTTAATATCAACAATTTCTTCGATATTGTGCTTAAAGTCATCAACCATTTTATGCACAACATTAGGGATATCCGCTTCAATCCGCGCATAAACCAAATTTTTACCATGCACCGGCAACGACGCCCAAAGCTGAGGCGCAGATTTGCGCATGACCTCATTAACAATTTTACGCAGCACCTGTTTTAAACGTCGTTCAATTGCTTTGGTTAATTCTGCAGGTTCAATTCTGGAGGCTAGCTCTTGCACACTGAGCAATTTACCCAATACCAATTCCACTTCGATTTCTGCCATTTCCCGACGTTTGGCCGGAATTAAACCCTGCCAACCGAAAACCGGCTTAATGCCAATAAATTCGATCGGATAAAACATCATTTTTACCGCAAGAAAATTAGTTGACCAGCCGACAATCGCGCTGATGATCGGAATAGATAATAAACTGTAGGTTGCAAAGTTAAAACCAAAATCCATAGAAAGGTGTTGCGCCGTTTATTTATATTGTTTGTGGGCCGAAACCCTATTCATCAGGCTAACCATTGGAATTAGAATGGTCAATCTAAAAAAGCGTATTTTTCTTTGATATTGAGTGTTTTTCGGTCAAATACAAAAATTCATGTAAAACAATACATTAGTTGCCGGTATGCAAATATCAGTTCAGCTTCGCAAATTCCTCCGCATATCTGTTAGAAAAATGTATTTTTTTGGTAGCGTTTTCTAATTTTTTACGATTATATCAAGATCATGATGTAGTAAGAGGCAAAAAGCATGGCTGATAAAAAACTTTCTGAATTAATGGATGTTATGAAAAAGGCTGCGACTTATGAGGAATATAAGGAAGCGGCAGAAGCCCATGACGAACTCTCTGGCGCACACGAATGGAAGGCCAAAGATGCGTGCAAGGACTATGACTATCGTTTGATCCGCAAACGGGTACAAAGAATTAAGCAAGCGAAATCTAGCGGCGACGTTGCTGGTTTGATGTATATATTGCATGAAGGACTGCACGGTAATTTGGGCAATATTGCGGCCTCAACGCTCAATCGTCACACAAAATTGGGCACCAAGCACTTGATTGAAGAGTTCATTCAACAAGTCTGTGAATCCCTGAATTTTATCTATCAAGCCGACGAAAACGAAATCGATTATTATGAAAAACTGTCATTTTTTGACGAAACGGCTCATGCCTTTGGCCGCACTTGTATGATGCTAAGTGGCGGTGCGGGTCTCGGGTTTTTCCACGGCGGAGTGGTCAAGTCTCTGTTGAAACATGGTTTACTGCCGGAAGTAATTTCCGGTGCCAGTGCCGGTTCGATTATTGCTGGCTTAGTTGGCACCCGGACCGATGAAGAACTGCTGGAAGTCCTCAGCCCCAAAGTGATCCACGAAAATTTTCAGGCATGGCGACTATGGACCGGATTTGGTAAAGATAGTTTGCTAGACAGTAGCAATCTTGAAAATGCCTTAATTGAACTGTTTGATTTAACCACCTTTGAGGAGGCCTATCAAAAAACCGGCAGACATTTGACGATTACCGTTTCACCGGCAGACTTACATCAATATTCACGTTTGTTAAACGCTAAAACCTCGCCTAACGCTATTATTACTCAAGCGGTTAGAGCATCCTGCGCTATCCCTATTGTCTTTACACCAGTGCAACTAAAGGCGAAGAATCAGGCAGGAGAAGTTGTACCTTATATTCCTAACCGTCGATTTGCCGACGGTTCAGTCATGGCCGATTTACCCTTTGACCGTCTGGCTCGCCTGTATGGCGTTAACCATAGTATCGTCAGTCAAACCAATCCTATTTCTATGCTCTTTCTGGCACGAGATAAACGAGACACCAAAGGTTTGTTGGGATTAACCTTACGACACGCTGCCAACATAGCCAAAATTAATAGTATCTATGCCTTTGATGTATTAGAAAGCGCAATCAGTCATAGAGCCACTAAGCTGGGGATTCATAAAATTCGCTCCATCATTGATCAGCAATATGTGGGTGATATTAATATTCTGCCCGATGCTAGCTTGACCAACTTAGCGCATATTATTTCTAACCCCAGTGAAAGTAGCATTGACCAGTTAATGCATCATGGTGAGCGTGCGACCTGGCCTCAGCTAGATTTGATCAAACGCAATACCATGATCAGTAAAACCCTACGTAAATACTTAAAGCAGCTTAAAGAAAGAGAAGCCAGAGTATTGGGTAAGCACCCAGGATTGAAGGTAGTTAACGGCTGATGATGGGTGCCTGAGACTAACAAAAATTAATTAAAGTACCACCGACAGAGCCGGGGGCTTATTAGATTGTATAATTAAATATACATCCATAATAAGCCATCTCTAGTATCTAGGATGCAATAAGATGAAAATAACTCTCAATTTCTACTCACAAGTCAGGCTCTCCTGCTTACTTGCGCTTTTCTTTCGTTAAATTGGGGGAAATAACAACGTTTTATGAATGAAATCGATAGAATCGATAGGGTCAGAGCGGTTGATTTTTATACGCTTTTGATTTTCTATCCCCACCTTTGCCCAAAGGTGATGCTCGCCTACCAGCTTGCTGCTCAATTTGTTGTTTAAATTTATTCTCACCCAACACCCATGCTTTATTCGTGGCATCACGAATTTCTTCTAGG
>JAWUXW010000042.1:0-9926 GCA_034111125.1 Paraglaciecola sp. | reverse complement strand
TAATCGGGTAGCCGGAGGTATCTAGCCTCCAGCCCCCACACCACCCTGTATGCTGCTGGGCACAGGGCGGTTCCTAAAGATGTTCAAAATAGACTGGCCGATTACTCCAACTTGCTCCAATACTGGCTTCTGCTTTTGCGCCAACGCTCCTAAACCCGGTCGGGCACGGAGTAGTTGAGCTGCACAGGCTCCTCACGGCTAAGCCACAATTAACAGGACAGCCATGTTAACGAGCAGAAAAAATATTATTTTGCCTTTAATTACGATGGCTGTCCTGTTAATTTCGGTTGAAAGCCTCACCACTATTGAAGAGCTTGAACATTTTATTGAAGGTAACCAAGCTGTAGCCTTTACCGTTTTAGGTGATACAAACGAGCGATATCAATTCATTCAAAAAACATTGATAAAGTTTCGCTATATCACGTTAAAAAAGCCCGACAAAGGCATAGTCAATCAATACCTTAAAAAAGTAACAGGCTATTCGCGGCAACAACTCACTCGATTGATAAAACAATACAAGGATGTCGGCAGAATTAACTGGCAACCTTGCCGAACTAACGGCTTTTCAACCATTTACAGCACAAAGGATGTCAAGCTACTGGCGGAGATGGATGCAAGGCACGTTATCTTGGGTGGCTTGTTAATTGCGAAAAATAGCACCGAAGAGTGATCAGCATGGATGAGAACAGGTGATCAGCTTCGGTGAGAATGAGTGATCATCTTCATGAGAATACGCAATGGGCATTAACGATTGAAAAACTAATTAGCCCACCGACCGCTTATCGCTCAAACCGGTCCAATCGAAGATGAATCTTTATTACTCTCCCACTGCGTTTAAGGGGTGACAAAGATGTGTTCGTGGGATTGTGCAAAAATGAGCAGTAATTAAGATGGAATTGTCAGGTTGCGTAAAGCCTATAGCGTAGGTGAATAGTTAAGCGCAGGACCAAGCAAAGTACCAGGCGAAGAGCAAATAAAAACCAGAGCCCGAGGCTCTGTTTTTTTGTTTTATCGCTGCCAATTTAGATTGGTACTAGCCTGTGTTTCGCATGCCTACTGCAATACCCGCAATGGTGACCATCATGGCCCGCTCCAGTGTAGGATCATTTTCATTACCTTCAGTACGAATTCTACTAAGTAGTTCTATCTGCAGGTAATGCAAGGGTTGCAAATAACTGGCGCGAATGTTCATCGACATAGCGCCCTGAGGATCGCTGGCCATCACTGAATCTTGATTTAGCAATTTGAGCAACAGTGTGATGCTTTGTTCCAGTTCGTCTCGCAGTGCATCTCCGAAATGCTGTAGTTCTTGGGGCACTAGGCGGCGATCATATTCACGGCTAATCAGGGGATCCGCCTTGGCAAATACCATGTCCAGCATGGATAAGCGTGAATTGAAGAACGGCCACTGTTGCAACATATCGTCAATCAGCTCGCCCTTGCCCTGAACCAGCGCACCTTGCACTGCTTTCATTACGCCTAACCAAGAGGGTAGTACCATGCGCGTTTGCGCCCAGGCAAATATCCATGGAATGGCGCGCAGGCTTTCGATGCCGCCGCTTGGCTTGCGTTTAGCCGGGCGACTACCTAAGGGCAGCTTGCCTAATTCTTGTTCCGGGGTCGCTACTCTAAAATAAGGCACAAACTCAGGATCATGACGGACGATTTGGCGATAATTGTCGCGCCCGGCGGCTGCCATCTCAGTTATCGCTTCACGCCATTCCTGCTTGGGTGCAGGCGGTGGCAGAATGATCGCTTCGAGGATCGCACTGGCATATAAGTCCAAGCTGCGCTGGGCCAAAATAGGCATACCAAATTTATAACGGATGGTTTCGCCCTGTTCGGTGACTCTAAAGCCGCCTTTGAGCGAGCCGGGAGGTTGTGACAGGATCGCCGCATGAGCTGGCAAGCCACCACGACCAATTGTGCCGCCACGTCCATGGAACAACGTTAGCTTGATGCCATTTTCGTCGGCAAGGGCTACCAGAGCTTCCTGTGACTCATATTGAGCCCAACCGGCAGCCATGGCCCCTGCATCTTTTGCCGAATCTGAATAACCTATCATCACATATTGATGGCCCCGGATATAGGAGCGATACCAGCCGATGGCCAATAAGTCTTTAGTGACACTTGCCGCTTCATTCAAATCGTCAAGGGTTTCAAATAGGGGTGCCACTGGCATTGGCCAATTGACCCCGGCTTCCTTCAATAATAAGTTCACGCTCAGCACATCTGAGGGCAGACTTGCCATGGATATAATATACAGGCCGAAACCGTCGCTGCCGTGCTCAGAGACCACCTTGCAAGTATCTAAAACTTCCTGAACATCGGCCGATGGTTGCCATTGGGCTGGAAACAGTGGGCGCTTGGAACTGAGCTCTTTGAGTAAGAATGCCTGCTTGTCAGCTTCACTCCACTGCACATAATCGCCCATACCAAAATGACGGGTCAACTCGCCGAACACATTAGCGTGTCTTTCTGCGTCCTGGCGAATATCCAACTTAAGCAGATGTACTCCAAAACAATGCACACGACGGATGGTGTCAAGCAAACCCCCATTGGCGATTCGATGCATGCCACAATCCAGCAATGATTGAAAACACAACATCAGCGGTTCGAGTAACTCGTCTTTATGGCTTATCCATTGTTTAGGATCGGCTGTTCGGCCATCTAGATAGTCCATGATCCCATCTTTAGTGAGGCTTAACTTACTTAATATTGGTCTAAGCAAGGCACGGTAGGGCTCTAACACATCGCCCACCTCTGCGCGCAATGTTGGGTTGCAATCGCTCATGGACAGCTCTACTTGCAGACCATCGAAGTCTTTGGCAAACAGCTTTGCCGCCCGTTTACGTGCGAGCAATAACACTTGCTCGGTGACCTTGGAGGTCACATTGGGGTTGCCGTCTCTATCGCCGCCCATCCAGGAATTAAACTTAACCGGACAGGTATCCATTGGCAGGGATAATCCGTACTTTTGCTGAAAGCGGCTATCAAGTTCGCGAATAAAGTCAGGAACCGCTTCCCATAAAGAATTCTCAATAACTGAAAAACCCCAGCGCGCTTCGTCCACTGGGGTAGGGCGAATGGTTCTGATTTCTTCGGTATGCCAGGCCTGACTAATCAGGTCCGCAATACGCTTTTGAATAAGATCTCGTTGTGAGTCATTCAGCCCAGTTGTGTGGATTTTGCTAAGACACGTTGCCAGTTCACTGTGCTTATGAATGAGGGTACGACGGGTCACCTCAGTCGGGTGGGCTGTCAGCACTAGATCAATATCAAGTTGCTCGACCGCCTTGGCAAAGGTGTCGGCTTGCACGCCGGCCTTGTCCAAATGGGCGAAGAGCTCAGAAACAGGGTCGTTGCTAGCCTTATTACTGTTAAATTCCTGCTCAGCAATATTAGCCAAGTTCAGAAACTGGGAAAATGCCCGTCCAACGGTGAGCAGTTCATCGTCTTTAAGTTCGGTAAATAGGTTTTTTAGCTCTTGTGCACACTGCTCATCGCCTTGATAGGCTTTTCTACCATCAACTCTGATAGTTTCAATTCTGGCTAGCCATTGCTCCCCGAGCTGGTCGCGAATGGTGTCTCCCAAAGTGGTGCCAAGGCTACGTACTGTATCGAGAAGTTGAGAATCAAGGGTGTTTGCCACAGCGGCCTCCGGTTGCAGAATTAAAGAGTCACATAAGATACTGGCTAAGAGGCGGTTTGTCTAAGTGAATGAGCCTGATATACTCTCGCGTCTTTAAAACAAATTCGACCTAAGTATATTTAATTTAACTTTTTTACAGAGAAACAGGAGAGATTGTGTCAGATAAATATTCAAGTATTGAGTTACAAGCAAGTTACGGTATTGGTTTGCAAATGGGAGAGCAGTTGCGTTCCAATCCATTTGAGGGATTAGACATAACAGCGGTGCAAGCAGGTTTGACGGATTCGTTCAATCAGCTAGCTGCCCAGGTAGACAGTGAGACATTACGCGCCGCGTTTAACCAAATTCATGAGAGCATGCAAGCCGCCAAGGCAGAACAATTTGCCGGGGCGATTGAAGAAGGTGAGAAGTTTCTAGCCGAAAATGCCAAGCGTGATGAAGTAACGGTCACCGACAGCGGTTTACAGTATGAAGTTGTAATAGCGGGTGATGGCGACAAGCCAACAGCAGCTTCTACCGTACGTGTTCATTATCACGGCACTTTGCTAGATAACAGCGTCTTTGATAGTTCCTACGATCGTGGTGAGCCAGCAGAATTCCCGGTAGGTGGAGTGATCAAGGGCTGGACTGAGGCACTGCAGATTATGCCGGTCGGTTCTAAATGGCGTTTATGCGTACCTGCAGAACTCGCTTACGGCGAACAAGGTGCAGGTGGCGCAATTGGTCCCCATACCACTTTGATCTTTGATGTTGAGTTGTTAGATATAATCGCTTAGCTCGCACATTGAAATAAAAAGGCTGGGAAACCGGCCTTTTTTATGTGGCTTTTAAATCATCCTATTCAGGACAGTCTAGTTCTAACAAACTGTAAATCTGAATTTTCAATTTTACTTTTAACAGGATGGATCAATTGGTCAATCACACGTCCATGATGATCGGCACCCAATCTCGACTTCTCGATATCTGCTCCTGCGTTATACTACCTTCCTGTATCCATGCAGGTCGCATGTCGAGCTGTTCAAAGCAGTGCTTCTAAAATAACCGGTTTCTCCCTTTTTTTATGTCAATTAACAATCTGTTAAAAGCAACTCTAGTCTTTTCCTGTTAGACTGCGCGCCTAATTTTTGTACTCCCACCTTTTATGAGGAAGCTATGTGTTTGATCTGATCACCAATAAAGACAGCAACATTAAAAATGATGTGTTGTCCGGTATTACTGTTGCCCTGGCCCTGGTGCCAGAAGCGGTAGCCTTTGCTTTTGTGGCCGGGGTTGAGCCCATGGTAGGTTTATACGCCGCATTTATGATGGGCTTAATCACTTCAGCGATAGGTGGCAGACCAGGCATGATCTCCGGTGCTACCGGTGCAATGGCGGTGGTCATGGTTGCCTTAGTGGCTCAGCACGGGGTGCAGTATTTGTTTGCCGCAGTGATCCTGGCGGGGGTATTACAGATACTTGCCGGGGTGTTAAAGTTGGGCAAGTTTATTCGACTGGTGCCGTATCCGGTGATGCTTGGCTTTGTAAATGGTCTGGCCATCGTGATATTTCTGGCCCAACTCGGCCAGTTTAAAGTGATGGATGCCTTGGGTGAGCAAGTATGGATGCAAGGTGAAATGTTGTATCTGATGTTTGGACTGGTGGCCCTTACAATGGCTATTATCCTCTTCTTACCCAAGTTGACGACTGCGGTACCTGCCTCACTGGTGGCGATTGTCGCTGTAACCCTGCTAGTACATGGGCTGGACTTGGATGCCCGTACCGTGATTGATTTTGTGCGGGATATGCTGCCAGCGGATCAAAAGGCGGGAGCAACGCTGGCCGGTGAACTTCCGACATTTGAAATTCCCATGGTGCCGTTTACTCTTGAAACTCTTTATATCGTGCTACCGACTTCGATTATTTTAGCCTTAGTGGGTTTGATTGAGTCTTTATTAACCTTGTCGTTAATTGATGAAATGACCGATACCAGGGGCCGCGGCAATAAAGAATGTGTTGGGCAAGGCGTGGCGAACACGGTTAATGGTTTCTTTGGTGGTATGGGTGGCTGTGCCATGATTGGTCAAAGCATGATCAACATTAACTCCGGTGGTCGGGGACGCCTTTCAGGCATCACTGCGGCCTTAGTTCTGTTGGGCTTTATATTATTTGCCGCTCCGTTGCTTGAAATGATCCCCTTAGCTGCACTTGTCGGCGTGATGTTTATTGTGGTGATCGGTACTTTCGAATGGGCTTCGTTCCGTATAATTCGTGGAGTAAGCAAGGAAGACGCCTTTGTCTTGTTCCTGGTGACCTTTATTACAGTTATTGCGGATTTGGCTATCGCGGTAGTGGTCGGTGTCATTGTTTCTGCCCTGGTTTTTGCCTGGAAACACGCAACACATATGCATGCCCGTACCCATACGGATGATGATGGTTGGAAAGTCTACGAGTTGGAAGGGCCCTTATTCTTTGGCTCGGTACAGTATTTTAGAGATTTGTTTGACCCACAAAATGACCCGCAGGATGTGGTGATCGACTTTAACGACTCCAGAGTGTGGGACTCATCAGGCATAGACGCCATTGATGGTTTGGCAGATAAGTATAAGGAGCAGGGCAAGAAGCTGCATATTCGCCATATTAGCCCGGAATGTCGTGAACTGATGACCAAGGCTCAGGAGTTTGTAGAGATGAACTTAAATGAAGATCCCCGCTACCATATTGTAAGTGATAAACTGTCTTAATTCTTAAATTTCCCCCAAGAAAAAGCCCGGTTTTCCGGGCTTTTTTGTCACTCAATAATATAGTAATGCAATTTTTACATTATTATTTTTGCTTAGATAACCATACAACCAAGTTAGCGATATCGTCGTTGTTCATATCTCGGGTAAACTTGGCCTGATACTTACCATTGACAATAAAGTTTGGTACGCCGCTTAGGTGCTTGCGATACTGGGCAATGGTTTTATTGTTTTTTTGCAGCATACTGTTGACCCCAAAACTCTTGGCCAATTTATCAAAATATGCAGGTTCAACTCCATTCGCAATAAAGATATTTTGTAGATCTTTAAGACCTGTGACAGCAGAGCGCTGCACATGAATATACTGAAAGATTGCTTGATTTAGCGCCTGTTCTTTTTTAAGGTCGCGGGCGACCATCATGGCCCGAGTGGCATCGTCTTGTATATCCGGTCCAGCAGAGCCCATAAAATTCACATGAATTTTCTTAAATGCCACATCTGAGTCTAATTTCTGTTTGATGTTACTAACTATTGGTTCAAAGCTGAAACAGTGTGGGCACCAAAAAGAGAAAAACTCCAGTACTTCTGGTGCAGCAGTGGCCGTGTCATTAATAACTACATAGTGCTCTCCCTCTTTCCATTGCTCTTGAGCGCAGGCTTGCAGTGGGATTAATATAGTTAAAACAAGTGATAATAGAATTTTCTTCATAGGTCGCTCAATTCTCTTAATGGCAAAATTTCCAAGAGATTATCATAACTTGAAAAAAATGCCGACAGGACTTTGTAAAGAAGTGTTAATTAATAAAAAAAATGCTGCTAAAAGTGAGCATTTTGAAAAGGTCGATAAAAACACCGGCTAGCATACGATGACATTGGTTGGAGTATCCTAATTTGATGCGCTTAGTTGAGAGTCATTTGCCTAGGGTTATACCAGACGCTCAGGGCTGTTCCCTGTTTTTGCCCTTGTCCCAGATTTTGCTTTCCTGTCCCTTAGTCAGTTTAAGGATGTTGTCTTTGTGACGGACAATAATCAACAGGGCGAGCATGGCCACAGGAAGGGTGTAGGCGGGTTTGATAAACCAGGTCAAAAGTGGCGAGAGGCTGACAGAAATAATCGCCGCCAAAGAAGAGTAACCACTCAAGGCAGCCACCACCAGCCAAATGCCAATGAGTAATAGAGACTGCTCTAAGCCAATAGGTAACATAGCGCCAAAGGCCGTTGCTACTGCTTTCCCCCCCTTAAACCCAAAAAACAAAGGAAAGATGTGACCTACGCAAGCCGCGATCCCCACCAGGCCCAACATCATTGGCTCAAAACCTAAAAAGTAGCAGCCCCAAACCGGTACTGTGCCTTTTAATATGTCAAAAGTGAGCACGAGTAAGGCGAGAAATTTACCGCCAATACGCAAGACATTGGTGGCACCGGGATTACCAGAACCGGCTAAACGGGGATCACCTAAGCCAAATAAACGACAGACGACAATCGCACTTGAAATTGAACCAAGTAGGTAGGCGGTGGCGAGCATTAAAATTGTCAGGGCTGTCATGTACTTGTGTTCGTTAAACGGGGTACAATTTGCAGAATATCCTAATCCAAGTAAAAAAACAGCGCGGATCTCTGATGGACAAAATTTATATCGAAGGTTTGCAGGTCTATTCGCTGATCGGTGTCTATGACTGGGAACGTGAGGCCAAACAAGCTCTGCTAGTTGATTTAGTCTTATTTACCAATCTTCAACCGGCGGCCTTGTCGGATAAAGTGGCAGATACCTTAAACTATGCCGAGGTCGCCCAGTGTGTAAAAAAGGTCGCAACCGAGAGTGAGTTTGAGCTGTTGGAAGCGCTTGCGAACGCTATGCTCTGCAAGGTATTTGAGTTATTCCCAGTAGATAAAATCAGCTTGAAGTTAAGTAAACCTGAAATCTTGGCCGACGCACAAAATGTGGCGGTGGAATTGACCAGGAATAAAGTCCTTTGAAGCTAGAAAACAATACCATGCATACTGTTTTTATTAGTGTTGGCAGCAACATTGAGCGTGACAAACATGTGCGCTCTGGCTTGCAGGCCATGCATCAAATTTTTGGCGAGCTAAGCCTCTCTTCTGTTTATGAAAGTGAGGCGGTAGGCTTTGCCGGCAGTCATTTCTACAATCTAGTGGTAAAGACAGACACTATCTTGTCAGTAAACCAGGTGTGTAGTGTCTTAAAACAAATTGAAGAAGATAATCAGCGGGTCAGAGGAGATAAAAAATTTGCACCTCGTACCTTAGACTTAGATCTTCTGCTGTATGACAACCTGGTGACTAAAGAGGGTGTCGAATTACCCAGAGATGAAATTCTTTACAATGCTTTTGTACTCAAACCGTTGGCAGAAATTGCCCCTCATAGTGTTCATCCAGTTGAATGCAGAAGTTATCAAGTCCTGTGGGACGATTATGACCAGTCCCAACAAAAGCTATGGACTATTGAATTTACCTGGAGTGCGAACGACTAGTGACAATTTTTGAAATAATTATTCTGGCAATTATTCAGGGGATCACTGAGTTTCTGCCGATCTCAAGTTCTGCTCACTTGTTGTTGCCGGCAGAATTATTAGGGTGGCGTAGCCAAGGCTTGGCGTTTGATGTGGCGGTTCACGTGGGCAGTTTGCTGGCGGTGTTAATTTATTTACGCCAAGACGTGTCACGTATGACTGTAGATTTTTGTACACACGGTTGGCGTAAGCAACAAACTGATGACAGCCGTTTGGCGTGGTGGATCATTATTGCCACCCTACCAATTATGGTGGTCGGGTTTTTACTCAAGGATTGGATTGAAGTAAACGCACGAACCGTATTAGTGATGGCGTGCACAACTATTTTTTTTGGTTTGTTACTGTGGTATGCAGATGCGAACGCCAAACTAAGCCGAAAAATGACTGAAATGCGAGGTGGGCAAGCTATAATTATTGGTTTGTCACAGATCCTCGCGTTGATCCCGGGCACGTCACGCTCGGGGATCACCATGACGGCAAGCTTGATGCTCGGTTTTGATCGTGAAAGCGCGGCTCGTTTTTCGTTCTTGTTGTCTATACCTGCCATATTAGGTGCAGGTTTGCTGTCCACACTGGATTTGATCAGTAGTGATTTTCTGGTGGATTGGTCAGCGTTATTTTACGGCGCGGCTTTTTCTTTTGTGAGTGCTTATCTTTGTATTTATTTGTTCTTAAATTGGATTTCTCGGATAGGCATGTTGCCCTTCGTGCTCTACCGTTTATTATTAGGAGCGTTTTTGCTTTATTTCGCATTTTCATAAGCATGAATACAAAATAAAATTAGACCCATCTGGAGACAAAGCATGAGCGGTACTATTTTTGACAAAATTATCAGCAAAGACATTCCGGCTGAAATTATCTACGAAGACGAATTGGCGTTGGCTTTTAGCGATATTAATCCCCAGGCGCCGATCCACTTCTTGGTGATACCGAAAAAACCCATTGCGACCCTAAATGACATTCAGCCCGAAGATAAGGCCTTAGTAGGCCACCTTTATTGGGTGGCGGCGCAGATTGCCGCAGAG
>JAWUXW010000041.1:0-9679 GCA_034111125.1 Paraglaciecola sp. | reverse complement strand
TGAATTACATAACCATGTGGTACAACAGCCATAGAATTCATTCGTACTTGGATTACCAAAGTCCTAATAACTTTGAACAACAAAACAATGAATTACAAAAAGTAGCTTAACTAGAGTAGTCGTATTAGGTTGACCAGGTCACGTTCACAGGGCGTCCAATTCGAGGCGCATCAATGCAGCAATGGCCGTTCCCTTGTTATTTGATGGAACGAAGAAGTGGGGGCCCTGTGGCGCTCCGGGACGGCGGGTTTAAAAACACTTTATCCAGCGTTAACCGCTCTCAACATAGAACCACTATGCTTTCAAACGGTTGCCTTGTCTAAAGTGTTTTTAACTACCGCTGAAACATGCATTTTCAGGTGGTTTGGGTATTTCAAGGCAACCAGCATTCCTTCGACGTTACGCTTTGCTATGAAACTTGCCAAGGCCTTATGAGTTGATCACATATCAAGGCGCAGTGGTATAAGTCGATATTCAATCAGTCAACGGTGCGACTGCCTATTTGTTGGGTCGATGCTGTTAGTAGTGAAATTTTGTGGGATAGACTCTGGGCCAGCTGACGGTAGATCAGCTTAATATCAGCGTCCGCATCACCGTCAAACATAAATTGACCACCATTATCAGCCAATTGACGAATTTGCATGGTCAGGGGTAATTGGGCCAATAACTGGGTAGCATATTTTTGCGCAATACGCTGGCCACCGTCCGCGCCAAACAGATGTTCTTTGTGCCCACATTGACTACAAATGTGGTAACTCATATTTTCCACAATACCTAATACCGGAATATCAACTTTATTAAACATGGCGATCCCCTTAATAGCATCTGCCAGGGCCAGATCCTGAGGAGTGGTCACAATAAGCGCTGCGGTCACCGGTAGACTTTGGGCTAACGTCAGCTGAATATCCCCCGTGCCTGGTGGCATATCGACTATCAAATAATCCAGTTCCTGCCATAGGGTTTCGTTGTAAAGCTGCTGAAATGCTCTGCTGGCCATGGGACCGCGCCAAATCGTCGCTGAGTCGTCATCGACTAGATAGCCAATTGACATACTTTGCAGATTATTGCTGACGATGGGGTAGATATGCTTATTGTCAGGCGACTCTGGTTGTGTATTTTTGGTCCCTAATAAAGTGGGTATGGATGGACCATACACATCCGCATCGAGTATCCCCACTGTCGCCCCTTCCAAACTCAGAGCTGCAGCCAAATTAACCGCCGTTGTGGATTTGCCAACCCCACCTTTACCCGATGCCACGGCGATGATGTTTTTAGCGACTTTAGGATTCTGACCTTTTATTGAGGGGATTTCATACTCAATTTTCAAGTCAACATTATGCTTTTTAGCAAAGCTGTCGATGGCTATTTTGCTCACGCTATCGGCGCTAAACAAGCTATTACATACAAAGGGCAAACATAAACGCAAGCTCTTCCCCTCGATGTGCATAGCTTTAGTTACATGACCTTGCTCTGAAAACAACAGTGGTGAGAGGGAATTAAGCAGGGTGAAAAATTCAGTTTTAATATCAGACATAGAACAATAAACATCCCTAAGATCTAAAAGAAGGTGTAGTACATAAAATTGCAGTACAAGGCTTAGCCTATATTAACGTGAAATGAGTTAATCTGGTGTCTTTTCCAATAATAATACCCCAGTGAATATCAAGGCTCGGCTGATCAGTGTTCGGTAAAAACTATTGTTTGGGGTATATGACTAAGTCGTTAAGCGTAGCCTCTTTACAAAAACTAAACTTAATTCTAATACGTCCCGCAGTAAAACTATCGTATAATCGAGCCATTATGCACTTGCTGTCTGTTTATGAGATTTTATGACCGTCGAAACCTTTACCCCAAATAAAACCACCACCTTAGAAACGCCCGTTAAGATTCTAGAAGCGGACTCGCCTAATAGTCTTAGTAGCGGAACACGCATCGGCTTTATTAGCCTCGGCTGCCCAAAAAACTTAGTGGACTCAGAGCGTATTCTGACTCAGCTGCGCACCGAAGGTTATGATGTGGTGCCCACCTACAATGATGCGGATCTGGTGATTGTTAACACCTGCGGCTTTATTGACTCAGCGGTGCAAGAGTCCTTGGATACCATTGGTGAAGCATTGGCAGAAAATGGCAAGGTCATCGTCACCGGCTGTTTGGGTATCAAAGAAGATGAAATCCGCGAAGTGCATCCCAATGTGCTGGCCATCACCGGCCCCCATGCCTATGAAGAAGTGGTCAGTCAAGTACATGAGCACTTGCCCCAACCGGTGCACAATCCTTATTTAAACCTGGTACCGGACATTGGGGTGAAACTCACTCCTCGTCACTATGCCTATTTAAAAATTTCTGAAGGTTGTAACCACCGCTGTACGTTTTGCATTATTCCCTCCATGCGTGGGGATTTGGTCAGCCGGCCAATTGGTGAAATCCTCGACGAAGCCCAGCGCCTTAAAAATGCTGGAGTGAAAGAACTACTAATTATTTCTCAAGACACCAGCGCCTATGGCGTGGATGTAAAAAACAAGATGGGCTTCTGGAATGGCATGCCGGTCAAAACAGGCATGACCGAGCTCTGTGAAAAATTAGCCGAGATGGGCATTTGGGTGCGTTTACATTATGTCTATCCCTACCCTTCTGTAGATAAAATCATGCCCTTGATGGCAGCTGGTAAAATTCTGCCTTATTTGGATATTCCTTTCCAACATGCCAGTCCTCGTATCTTAAAGTTAATGAAACGCCCGGCCGCTGCTGAGCGCACCATGGACAGGATAAAAAAATGGAAGGAATTGTGTCCTCAACTGGTCATTCGCTCGACCTTTATTGTCGGCTTCCCCGGTGAAACCGAAGAAGACTTCCAGATGCTATTGGATTTTCTCGATGAAGCCCAGCTTGATCGAGTGGGCTGCTTTAAGTATTCAGATGTTGACGGTGCCAAGGCCAATAATTTTCCGGATCCGGTTAGCGAAGAATTAAAACAACAACGCTTTGATCGCTTCATGCTCAAGCAACAAAAAATCAGTGCTACCAAACTTCAACAGCGCATAGGCCAAACCATGCAGGTATTGATTGATGAAGTAGACGAGGAAGGTGCCATTGGTCGTTGTTACGCCGATGCGCCGGAAATTGACGGACTGGTTTACTTAAATGATGATCTCAGTTTGCAGGCAGGTGATCTGGTAACAGTCAAAATCGACCATGCAGATGAGTATGATTTGTGGGCAAGCAGAGTAGCCATAACAGCATAAGGATCTTAGTACTCATGGAAAATTCGATCAATGACCTGGCACACATCATCCAGATAGTCGTCGCGCCGGTATTCATGCTGACCGGCATTGCCGGCTTTCTCAACGTCATGTCAGGTCGTCTTGGGCGAATTGTCGACCGGGCACGGATCATGGAACGCAAAGTATCGACCATTAAGAATCCTGAGTTCTTGGCCCTTTCGGAAGCAGAGCTGAAAAATTTATGGCGTAGAATTACCCTTATCAATCGCTCTATCGGCATGTGTACCGCCTCGGCACTCTTTGTCTGTAGCGTCGTCATATCGCTATTTTTAGGTGATTTCTGGAATTTTGATTTGAGCCAGGTAATTGTGGGCATGTTTATTATCGCCCTTTTGCTATTGATCTTCGCATTACTGTTGTTTTTGAAAGAAGTCCAGCTGGCCGCCAACACTTTGCAGATGGGCAAGGAATTTGTCGATGAATAATATGGATACAAAGCCGGTTTGCATTGTCACTGGTGGTAGCGCGGGTATCGGCTTCGCCGTGTGTGAAAAATTTCTGGCCGAGGGTTATCAGGTGGTAAATTTGGACATTACCCAAAGTAAAGCCGCAAGCAACCAGATACAATGGCTTGAGTGCGATATATCAAAGCCTGTAGAGGTTGAGGCTGCCATCGACAAAATAATAGAGCAATATAAGCGCATCGATGCCCTGGTCTCCAACGCGGGCGTGCATTTTTCCGCCAATATTGAAGACACTTGTGAACAGGACCTAGATCGCATATTCGCCATCAACGTAAAAGGAGCCTACGCTGCCATTCGGGCAGTACTGCCTGCCATGAAGTCACAACGGTCAGGCGCCATAATCCTGATGGCCTCAGATCAGGCGGTCATCGCCAAACATAAGTCCTTTGCCTACAACTTAAGCAAGGCCGCCTTAGCCTCCATTGCTAAGACCACTGCACTGGATTATGCCAAGTTTAATATTCGTGCCAATGCGGTCTGCCCAGGGACTATCGAAACCCCTTTGTACCATAAGGCCATTGACAGCTATGTAGCCAGGTACGGGGCCGACAAGGCGCAAGTTCACGCTGAAGAAGCGGCATTACAGCCACTGGGCCGACTGGGGCAAGCTGAAGAAGTCGCAGAACTGAGCTATTTCTTGGCAAGCGATAAAGCCAGCTTCATAACCGGTAGTCTGCAGATGATAGACGGTGGTTACACCGCTCAATAGACAGGCAAAGCAATTATAAACAGTCCCATTAAAATCATCGATCCCCACCTGCATTTATTTAACCTGCACTTGGGGGATTATGCCTGGTTAAAAGCTGAAAACCCGCCAAGTTGGGCAGACAAAGCCCTTATCAACAGAGACTACCGAGAGTCGGACGTCGCTTTACAAACGCCTCTGGAACTAATGGGGTTTGTGCACATAGAAGCGGGTTTCGATAATCAACAACCCTGGCGAGAAATAGACTGGCTGGAACAACACTGTAGCCTGCCCTTTCGCAGTGTCGCCTTTACTGAACTTGCGCTTAGCGCCGAAAAATTCGCTTGGCACATTGAACAACTTTGCCAACGGCCATCGGTAAGTGGGGTAAGGCATATTCTCGATGAACAGGCTGAAACGTTACTGAATGATCCTAAGACAATTGGCCATTTTAGCGTCCTGCAAGAACATAATTTAAGTTTCGATGCCCAACTGTCTTTGGTTGACAGTGCAGCCGTCTCAGGACTAATCAACATGTTGCAACACACGCCAGCGCTAAGAGTGATTATTGATCATGGGGGCTGGCCGCCAACCTATAACGATAAGGAGCAATGGCAATGCTGGGCTGACAACCTTAAACGGCTCGCCCTCTACCCTCAAGTAGCAATCAAATTATCTGGCTGGGAAATGTCCAACAGAAATTGGACGGTTGACGATATTAAACCGGTGCTGGAGCTTTGTTTGAAGCTATTTTCTAATAGGCGGGTGATGCTGGCCAGTAACTTCCCCCTTTGCACTTGGAGCTATTCACTGCAGGAACTTTGGCTAAATTATACTCAACTATTAGGCGAGGATGCCTCGTTAGTGGCTCGTTTATCGTCGGAAAATGCCGCCACTTGGTACAAATTTAATCAGATTTAAGCTACCCGACTAAACACTAAAAATTGTAACGAATACCGATAAATCCGACACTGACTTGCAAGTTATTTTTTCCCTGAATATGTTCAACTTCAGTCCGTAACATGGTTTTTCCGCTTAGATAGAAATCAAAGCCTATACCAATCACACCGGCAACTCCTCCTTCATCATAATCACATAAGGTAAAGGTATCCCCAAAGCCACGTTAAATTCTGTTGCCACAACCAGCTCACAAGTCGCCGAACCCGTTAACAAACTTTGCCCTTCAATATAGGTATTAAGCACCCCTAGGCGATAATATAACTCACCTACTTGGTTTGAAGCCTTACTCAGTAAAGCCGCATACAGCCCCATGCCTTTCATTCCGTTCTGATAGTTTTGAGCGCCTTCAAGTGACCCTAGAAGCTCTCGCTGCAAACTTTCATCAGCCAATTGCAATAACCAAATTCGGCGTACCACTGTCGGTGAAATTGATAGCCTAGGTCCAATTTGTAAGCGGCACTTGCCCCTTCACTCATAGCAAATTCAGCATCCGAATTACCTAATACCAATCGCCATAAGTAATTACCCTCTCAGCGAGATTTAAAGCTGCTTTAAACCTCGCCCTTTGGGAAAGCAATTACTTGTGGTGATTGGTATAAGCTAAACACACCGTATACATTATCAGCAGCCACAGTACTAAAAGCACACAGACTCAAAAATACCATACTGAATAAAGATCTGCTTTTCACTTACTTCCCCAGGGCGCTAATTCCACATGTGATACTAACACTAATTCCTAAGGGCAATGTGTTGCTGAATTCACTCAATGCACATTCCTTAATGGATTAATCACTGCTGCCAATTGCCTAAGCACATCCCTATGGTTAGTATGTAGCTAATCCCAAGCGCGCTCAGGCATAGCCCATTGTTTTTTAAAGAAGTGTTTCACATACCCTTAATCACAAGTATTGGTCTTTTGGTACTCACGGCGTGTGCAAGTGCACCGGAGCCAATTCAAACTATCGAGCGTTTTAGTAGTCGGGTGGATGATGCGGGGCTTACACAATTCGCCTATGGCATTTCATGGCAGAATAGCAAACTTGATCCCAGTTTCACTAACGAGGCGAAAACGCCTGCTCGTCCCAACAATGATAGACGCTTTGCTCACCAAGCTGACAAGGAAACCAAGCTCGAACTTGAAGATAAAGCGGCCCTTGGCTTAAGCGATAAGCTGAAAAACCAAGGTTTGTGTGCCAAAGGTCATGCTATACAGCAAGTTATTTGGGAGAATGGGCGGATTCGCTTAATGGGCAACTGCTTGTGAGCCCAAACACCATCATATTATTAGGACTTAAAAATGCAAAGTATTAAAACTCGCGCCGCAGTGGCCTGGGGCCCAGGCGAGCAACTAAAAATTGAAGAAGTGAATTTAATGCCACCGCAAAAAGGCGAAGTACTGGTTAGGATTGTAGCTACCGGCGTTTGTCATACCGATGCCTATACCCTATCAGGTGATGATCCCGAAGGCATTTTTCCAGTCATATTAGGCCATGAGGGAGCTGGAATAGTAGAGGCTGTGGGCGAAGGCGTTACGTTAGTTGAGGTGGGCGATCATGTGATCCCCTTATATACACCAGAATGCAGGGAGTGCAAATATTGCAAGTCGGGCAAAACCAATCTTTGCCAAGCCATTCGCTCCACCCAGGGCAAAGGACTAATGCCCGATGGAACTACTCGTTTTTCCATTAAGGGGCAGCCTATCTATCACTATATGGGCACATCCACCTTTGCCGAGCATACGGTTGTACCAGAAATCGCTCTGGCGAAAATCCCTAAGCATGCCCCCTTAGAAAAAGTATGTTTGCTCGGCTGTGGCGTAACTACCGGCATGGGCGCGGTGACCAATACCGCTAAGGTGAAACCCGGTGATACCGTCGCCGTCTTTGGTTTGGGTGGCATTGGATTGTCGGTGTTAATTGGCGCAAAAATGGCAAAGGCTGGACGTATTATTGCGATTGATGTCAATACAGACAAATTTGATATTGCCAAACAATTAGGGGCCACCGACGTGATTAATCCAAAAGACTATGGCAAGTCGATTCAAGAGGTGATTGTCGAGATGACCGACGGCGGGGTAGATTACTCCTTTGAATGCATTGGCAACGTAGATGTAATGCGTTCGGCGCTGGAGTGTTGCCACAAAGGTTGGGGTGAGTCAGTAATAATTGGTGTTGCCGGTGCCGGTCAAGAGATTTCAACCCGCCCATTTCAGCTTGTCACGGGCAGAGTATGGCGCGGCACGGCTTTTGGCGGGGTAAAAGGGCGCAGTCAATTACCGGATTACGTGCAGCGCTACATGGACGGGGAATTTGAGCTTGATACCTTTATTACCCATACCATGCCTCTGGAGGATATCAATACGGCATTTGATTTGATGCATGACGGCAAATCCATACGCTCAGTGGTGCATTTCTGATGAATAAGGTCATCGGCTTAGCGGAACTATCCTCAAACAAATGTTTTGGTGGCTGGCAGAAACGGTTTAGTCACCGCTCTGAAGTGTTAAATTGTGATATGCAGTTTAGCGTCTATGTGCCTCCTGCTGGTGAGCAAGACATGCAACTGCCGGTTTTGTATTGGCTAAGCGGTTTGACCTGCAACGATGAAAATTTTTCGACAAAGGCCTGTGCACAAAGAGTTGCTGCCGAACTCGGGATCATGCTGGTCATGCCGGATACCAGTCCACGAGGGGAAGATGTGCCGGATGCAGAAGACGGCGCTTACGACTTAGGCCAGGGAGCAGGTTTCTATCTAAATGCGACGCAAGCCCCCTGGAACAAGCACTACCATATGTACGATTATATTGTTGAAGAGCTACCAGAGCTCATCAAAAAAAATTTTAGGGTGAAGCCCAAAGCAGCTATTGCCGGTCACTCCATGGGTGGGCACGGCGCTTTGACCATCGCCCTATCCAATGTAAAACACTACAGTTCGGTGTCTGCCTTTGCACCCATCGTTAGCCCTTCCGATTGTCATTGGGGGCAAAAAGCGTTTAGCCATTACTTGGGGGACGACAAACGTGATTGGCTGCAGTACGACAGCTGCGCCCTGATGCGCCAACAAGGCCAGTTTTTACAACTTCCAATGTGGGTTGATCAGGGACTGAATGATGATTTTTATCATGCTCAAAAGCTCAGCAAACCCCTTGAAGACATTGCCAAAGAACTCAACTACCCTGCCGAGTTTAGATATCACTCTGGTTACGATCATAGCTACTTCTTTATCGCCAGTTTTATCGAAGATCATCTTAGGTTTCATGCCAGGTATTTATAAATAAATCTGCGGCCAGCCCGGAGCTGGCTAAAGCAGACAAGGTCAAAAATAGTATCCCTTAGCTGTTATACCCAAGTAACTCGAAAAGTAGAATAAGATTAAAAAATGAAAAACAGACAAGGCTTTTCATCTCGAGTGGGATTTGTTCTGGCAGCAGCTGGCTCAGCTGTAGGCTTGGGGAATATCTGGGGCTTTCCCACCCAAGCCGCCAATCAGGGGGCAGCGCCTTTATTCTGGTTTACTTAATCGTGATACTGTTATTAGCCTTACCGGCCCTCTATGCTGAACTACTGATTGGCCATACTGCCCGGGCTAATCCAGTGACCGCATGCAGCAATCATCTGAACGTTTCCCTACACTAGGCAGAGTTGCAGGCTTCACTAATGTGTTCGGTGCGCTCATGATGCTCAGTTTTTATTCCATCGTCGCGGGATGGATGCTGGCACATGCCACCGGCCCTGTCCTGCAATCCATTGGATTGTCACAGGCCGCTGAATTTGTCACCACACAAAGCGTGGCTCGCAAGCTTTTATTCACCTTGATCATCGTGCTACTAAGCGCTTCGATTATTGTAATTGGCGTTAAACAGGGTATTGAAAAATGGTCAAAACGCCTAATGCCCCTGTTATTTATACTGTTAATATTACTCATTGTTTATTATTACAGTATCCGTTCATTTCCAGTCTATTTTCCTCGTTTTATACAAAAAAATCATAATTTTCAGTGACTAGTTCATGTAATTAGGCCTTTGAATTGAAACTATTTTTGTCTGTTTCATGGTAATTATCAACAACCAATGATTAACAAACCTAACAAAGAATTTTGATTTTTCTGTAAAAAACGTTATTATCAACCCAACTGGTCAGATGAGAGGATGAGTAAACATTATGAGTATTAGAACGAGTCTTAAAAAAGTATTGCCCCCTATTTCACTTACTGAACAAGAGGCTTTAGAAGCCGGTGATGTGTGGTTGGAATCTTCCATCTATCAAGGCAAGCCAGATATGCATGCCCTG
>JAWUXW010000040.1:0-9266 GCA_034111125.1 Paraglaciecola sp. | reverse complement strand
GTCATTTGCTTGAGTTTTGTGGTCTTAGCTGGCAAGAAAAATGCCTGCACGTGGAACAAAATACTGCACCTGTTTCCACAGCAAGTAAAGTACAGGTACGAGAGCCTATTAATACCAAATCAATTGGGCGTTGGAAAAAGTTTCGACCTTATACAAATGAATTAGAAACATTTTTGATAGGTACAGGTATTCCCGTTGACTAGTATTCCCATTGACTAAGTTGTGTCAAAAATTCACAAACTCATTTATCATACTTTTTTAAGATCATAAATGAAACATCAGGACTGTCTGGTCCTAAATTATCGAATGTTTCGACTATTAGCCTAATAGAAAAGCATTGCTATTGCCCCCACACAAACACATAATCATCACTGGTCTAACCAGAGGTGTCAATCATGGCGGTAATTAACCCATTAAGAACGTTTGTAGACAAAGTAAACCAATATCCGACATGGCTTAGCGCGAAGTTGATTACGTGGGTATTTAGATACAAGGTCAAACTTGCGGGCACAACTGGCATAGAAGTGTTACATACAGACGGTAAAACGGCTACATATCGTCAGAAAAACCGTCGCAAAGCACAAAATCATATTGGTAGTGTGCATGCTGCGGCAATGGCTCTTTTGGCTGAGTCATGCACTGGGTTTATTGTTGGAATTAATTTGCCGGGCGATAAGTTACCTTTGATTAAGCGTATGAACTTAAATTATGTCAAACGTGCGATGGGTGACATGACAGCTGTAGCCAGTTTAACAGATGAACAAATGACCTTGATGCAAACAGCCCAAAAAGGTGAGGTGAATGTCAAAGTACATGTCACCGATGCCACAGGAATCGAGTCAGTAGAATGTGAGATAATTTGGGCTTGGGTTCCAAAAAGGTAACGCAGTTTAAACATTGTGTTTATATGTGATTTTTAGAGGTTCGGTCGAGCTATCAGACTCATTAGAAATATCCAGAATGTGAATTGCTAAATTCATGCAAAAATAGTTGACAGATTTTGATTTTAAATTATAAAAAAAGTTAAAGCAGACGAGATGACTAACTTACCAACGCTTAGTATCCGTCTTTTGATAAACCAGATAAGTGTATAGGTAAAATAAAACGTCATTTTTTATAAAATGAAAATACAAGGCTCCAGCATGCTTGTTTCACAGCAATGTCAATGGTAATATTCGCCGCCCTTTTTTGGGGGCGTTGGTTATTTTTTGTGCTAAGCATCTTGAATTGCCAATTAATTGTAGATTTTGGTCGCGAAAATCTACACTCATTTACTTATTTTTTGGAGTTATCTCAATGTCTGATGGAATTTTTACTCTAGACGCCGAAATCCGTACTGACTTAGGGAAAGGTGCGAGCCGCCGCTTACGTCATGCAGATAAAGTGCCTGCTGTCCTTTACGGTGCCGATAAAGCAGCCGTATCTTTAACCCTTTCTCATAATAAAGTATTTCAAGCTCAATCGTTTGAAGCATTTTATTCTCACGTTCTGACTATAAATGTCGATGGCGAGAAAGTAGAAGCCTTGGTTAAAGACATGCAACGTCACCCGTTCAAAGCTCGCGTAATGCACTTGGACTTCCTACGTGTTGATGCTAATAAAGCACTGCATACCAACGTTCCTCTTCACTTCATTAATGAACAAAAAGCGGATTCTATCAGGCTAAATGGTGGTCATGCTGAACATCACATGGTTGATGTAGAAGTTAGCTGTTTGCCTAAGCATTTACCTGAGTTCATCGAAGTTGACTTGATGAATGTTGAATTGGGTCAAACCTTGCACTTGACTGATATTGTTTTACCAGAAGGCGTATCCTTGATTGAGCTTAATAAAGGCGAAGATCACGACCATGCAGTGGTAACAGTTAAGTTAGCCAAAGGCCCAAGTGGCGGCAGTGATGAAGATGATGCAGCTGAAAGCGAAGACGTAGCGACTGAGGAATAAGTTGCTTGTCTGATATTCAGCTAATTGTGGGCCTGGGTAATCCAGGCCCACAATATCAACATACCCGCCATAATGCTGGGGCTATGTTCGTTGAGACTTTAGCGAAATCACATAACTGTCCCCTCAAACTTGATAATAAATTCTTTGGTTTTACCGGCCGCACAACGATTGCTGGTCAAGATATTCGCTTACTTATCCCTACTACTTATATGAATAGAAGCGGCCAGGCAGTCTCCGCCATGGCAAATTTTTATCGCATCGGCTTAACCAACATGCTGGTAGCCTTTGATGAACTCGACCTCCCCACAGGCATTGCCAAGTTTAAAATTGGTGGCAGTTCAAGTCAAAATGGTATTCGTGATATTGTCAGCTCCATGGCGAATCAAAAAAATTTTCTGCGTTTACGCATAGGCATTGGCCATCCAGGTGACAAGAACAAAGTCACCGGTCATGTATTGGGCAAAGCCCCGCAAAATGAACAAATACAAATTGAGGCAGCGATTGATGAAGCAATTCGCTGTACCGAGATACTGTTGAAAGATGATTTAAAGAAGGCGATGAATCGCCTGCATTCTTTTAAAACAGAATAATTTCAATACAAATGACTATAGGCCGACAAAAGGCCGAAACGATAAATACGAGGAATACAAGATGGGTTTTAAATGCGGCATTGTGGGTTTACCTAACGTGGGTAAATCAACACTTTTCAACGCCCTCACCAAGGCTGGTATCGAAGCAGCCAACTTCCCATTTTGTACCATTGAGCCGAATACTGGCGTGGTGCCAGTACCGGATCTTCGTTTGGACAAACTCGCCGCTATTGTGAATCCTAAGCGGGTTATTCCCACCACTATGGAATTTGTCGATATCGCCGGATTAGTTGCCGGAGCCTCTAAAGGGGAAGGCTTAGGTAATAAGTTTTTAGCCAACATTCGAGAAACTGATGCCATCGGTCACGTAGTGCGCTGCTTTGACAACGATAATATTGTGCACGTTGCCGGTAAAGTCAGCCCCCTGGACGACATCGAAATAATTAATACAGAATTGGCACTGGCCGATTTAGAAACTGCTGAAAAGGCCCTGTTTCGGGTAGCTAAAAAAGCCAAAGGTGGTGACTCCGACGCCAAATCGGAAATGAAGGTACTGGAGAAGATCAAACCCCACCTGGATGAAGGTGCTTTGCTACGCTCTCTTGAGTTAGACAAAGAAGAAATGAAACTCATCAGTTACATGAATTTTCTTACTCTGAAGCCAACCATGTACATTGCCAATGTGAACGATGACGGCTTTGAAAGTAACCCTTATCTAGATAAAGTGCGGGGAATCGCTGCCAGTGAAGGGGCCGCAGTAGTAGCCGTATGTGCTGAAATTGAATCAGAGATAGGCGAGTTGGACGATGAAGAAAAAGCAGAGTTCATGGCTGACATGGGCTTAGATGAGCCGGGTCTAAATAGAGTGATTCGTGCTGGCTATGAATTACTAACCTTGCAAACCTATTTCACTGCCGGTGTGCAAGAAGTGCGGGCTTGGACCTTCCCTGAAGGCTCAACCGCCCCACAAACCGCTGGGATCATTCACACCGACTTCGAAAAAGGATTTATTCGCGCCGAAATTATCGCTTATGAGCAATTCGTCGAGTTTGATGGTGAGCAAGGTGCCAAAGACGCCGGAAAATGGCGTTTGGAAGGCAAAGAATACATTGTCAAAGACGGTGACGTGATCCACTTCCGTTTTAACGTCTAAGATTTAAAAAATAACAAGCCCGCTACCTTGCCATAGGCAGCGGGCTTTTTTGTATCCAGTTGAGCTAGCACAGTGCGATTGTTTTACAAAAATCAGCTTAAAAATAAGCATCTTGTTTAGTATCTAGGCAATCACCACATTTAAGACAAAAAACGGTTGACGACAAAAAGGTAGATCAGCATAATACGCGCCACTCTGAAAGGGAGTGACTATAATGGCTACGTAGCTCAGCTGGTTAGAGCACATCACTCATAATGATGGGGTCGCAGGTTCGAGTCCCGCCGTAGCCACCATTTCTTTATCAAATCAGGATATTCCTGAAGAGATTAAGAAATATGCGGGAGTGGTGGAATTGGTAGACACGCTGGATTTAGGTTCCAGTGCTTTAGGGCGTGAGAGTTCAAGTCTCTCCTTCCGCACCATAGTTTTTGGGAAGTAATTGGGGTATAGCCAAGCGGTAAGGCAGCGGGTTTTGATCCCGCCATGCGCTGGTTCAAATCCAGCTACCCCAGCCATTTTTTGTCGGTGTTTTTTTAAAAAACCGAATACAGACTTATGGGGTATAGCCAAGCGGTAAGGCAGCGGGTTTTGATCCCGCCATGCGCTGGTTCAAATCCAGCTACCCCAGCCATATACACAAAAAACGCTAGTCGAAAGACTGGCGTTTTTTGTTTGCGTGAGTTAAACCTAGAAACCACCTGGACGTGACAAGGTAGGGTAACGCAGGAGCCGTTACCGAGAACAAGCACTTATGGCAATTCATCCCTTGATCCAACAATTTTACCTGCGCCTCAGCGCCTCTCCAACCGCAGATTCCAGGTTAAAACAACGCAATCCCCTTTTACCCTAGACAGCACAGCCTGTAAACGGCAGACTTCCAACAGTAATTCAACAACTTGTGGTACTACTTTTGATCAATGAAATTGTCGCCGCTGTTAATAATGTTTTATGGGGCAATGGCCAGGTTCTCATTTACATGCTTATTCTTGCCGGGGTGTGGTTTTCCTACAAGCTAGGCTTTGTACAATTTCGTCACTTTGGCCATATGTTCAGCGTGATGAAAGGCAGTGGCAAAAGCGACAAGTCAGGGATCAGTTCATTTCAGGCTTTATGTACCAGTTTATCCGCCAGAGTCGGCACCGGTAATCTAGCCGGTGTGGCAGTGGCTATTTCTCTGGGAGGCTCCGGGGCAATATTTTGGATGTGGATGATTGCCCTACTCGGTATGGCTACAGGTTTCGCTGAGAGCGTCTTAGGCCAGTTATATAAGGTAAAAGATGCCAACGGCGAATACCGCGGTGGCCCGGCGTATTATATTCAGCAAGGCTTAAACAAGCGTTGGTTAGCCGTTGCCTTTTCTTTGTGTCTATTTCTGGGTTACGGCTTTATCTTCAGCGCTTTGCAAGCAAACACGATTACCGATGCCTTGAACTTTGCCTATGACATCCCTACCCTCTACTCTGGGCTGGTGATCATCGCCCTGGCATCATTGATTGTTATCGGTGGCTTACGCGCCATCGCACGTTTCGCTGAATGGGTCGTGCCTTTTATGGCGGTGGGTTATGTCTCAGTGACTATCGTTATCACCCTAATGAATATCGAGCTAGTACCTGCGATGTTGTATGACATTATTACCTCTGCCTTTGGTTTGCAGGAAGCTGGTGCCGGAGCGTTGGGAGCCGCCTTTAAACATGGCGTACAACGTGGTTTGTATTCAAATGAAGCAGGCTCGGGCAGTGTGCCCCATGCTGCGGCAAGTGCCAGTCCCAATCCCAACCACCCCGTATCCCAAGGTTATGTGCAAATGCTCGGAGTGTTTATCGATACGATGATTCTATGTACCTGCACGGCGGTGGTGATCCTATTGGCAGGTGGCTCTAGCGGCGAGCAAATGGAGGGCATACGGCTGACTCAAACGGCCATGAGCAAACATCTGGGCGACGGCGGTATACAGTTTGTTGCGGCGGCGATTAGCTTATTCGCCTTTACCTCAGTGGTGGCTAACTACGCTTATGGTGAGAGTAACCTGCATATGTTTAAGCTTGATAACCGAATCGGCCGAACACTCTACACCAGTGGTTACCTGGCGATGATTTTGTGGGGCTCGATGGCGGCCTTACCGGAAATATGGGCGATGGCCGATATGGCACTGGGTATGATGACCGTGATCAACATCACCGCCATCGTGATGCTCACCCCAACCATCGTGGCCATCAGCAACGATTACTTCGCTAAGCGTAAGAATGGCGAGGATTTCACCTACAAAACCGGCGATTGTGAAATTCAAGGTGAAAGTGAAAAAGGCATTTGGGACAAGACCTAAGCTTAGGAGCTTCCCCGCCCGCCCCACACAGACATCAAACACTAAAAAAAGGGACGTATTGCGTCCCTTTTGTCATCTACCAATAATGCAGTATCGACTACTTTGTCCACGCAAAGGCTTTGAACGGAATGCACTTAGTTGTGTAGCTTGCTCTGTGTCTGTTTTAAAAGGAAAAAATTTGGAACAGCACAGCCATGTGCGAATGGCGTTGTTTGATCTCATTCAACGCCCAGACCGCTGTGTTTAAACAGAGCAGGACGCTTTAATCTGCCGGCTGTGTAGCTAAGGTTGAATATTTTGTATCAGATACTGGTTGGTATGACAGTTAAAAGCGCACGCTGGCCAATTTCCACATTGGCGTTGGGAAACACAATTGCCTCTCCTTCATATTCCGCGATGTAAACTTTGGCAGATTCAGTAGCCAGTACCTCACCCCGAGAAAAATCGCTAAAATTAGGAGTGTCATCGGCGAAACTCAATGCAAAATCTGCATGCTGTTTATTAATAACCTGATTAACTTTGTAAATATAAAAGTCGTCCGGGCTAAAGGGTATCAATTGCAAATCTTCACCACACATGAGCCGCTTTAGTGTCAATTCAACTTGGCTGAATTGGCTCATATCATTTTGCCCAAAGGGTTTCACTTTGCCCAATTCAACCGTAAAGGCTTCTGCCCCAAACTCATTGGAAGAAAAGTAGCTAAAAGTCGTTGTAGCACTACCTGAAAGTAAAATGGTGTTCACCCCACAGGCTAACATTATCTGTAACTGGGCCTTATCCCAGGGCTTAGTGTGTCGAAAAGGATAAACAGCAAACTTGTCATTCTTGGAGTTGCGGATAGCGGTATGCAGATCGTAGTGATAACGCTGCCTATCATCGGCCCTTTCGAACTTTGCATAGAAGTCTCTCACCGCATCTTCTAATAACTTAGCTCTGTCTCGTTCTGCGCTTGGCGGGCAAAGGTCATCGGTATGGGCACCGCTGAATAAACGATTCATATTCTCTTCTACGAAGCGCTGGGCAATATCCATGGCAGGCAAATTACCGAACAAGAATAACACTCGGTGAGCGAGCTGAATTTTTCCGGTAAGTATGTACTGAACATAAGTATCACAAATTTCGATTGGCGCAGTTTCATTGCCATGCACACCGCATGACAGCACGATATCTTTATTACCCGAATGTTGGGGTTCAAAGCAAATAATGCCGGCGGCAACAATATGTACCTGGGTGCCGTTTTCTAAGGAAAACGTGATTGGCTGATTGAATATACTGGAATGCGTTCGGGATAGTGCTAAAAATTGTCCCGATAATATGAGCTGTTGAGAAATTTTTTCCGGGGTGGAGCCTTGTTCTATCAAAATGACACTCAAAAATCGTTAAATAATGGCTGATAATACCTCAGGGCCTGTTCATCTTACAAATTGTAACTCTGTTTTAATACCGGCTTATAACCTCAATATTAAATTGCCATTGTTGCCCGAGAAAAGGACCCGCCAACAGCTAACTCCTGCTGGGAAAATTCGATAAACTCCTCGATCGGTAAGGCTTTTGAAAACAAGAAACCTTGTCCTTCGCCTATACCAAGCTCTCTTAATATATGCAGGTGTTGTAAAGTCTCTATCCCTTCGGCGACTACATCGCAACCGGCCGCATTTGCGATCAGTTGGGTGGCTTCGATAATTGCCTTATTGACCGGGTTTTCACCCAACTCCATCACAAAAATTTTGTCTATTTTAATGGTATCGATCTTCACATCACGCATGTATGCGAGATTAGAATATCCTTTACCAAAATCGTCAATGGCGATAGATATCCCTAATGCCCGTATTTCCGCCAGCTGTTTTTTGACCATAAAGGAGTTTGATAACGCCACATCTTCAGTTAGTTCCAACTCAAACTGGCTTAAAGAAACCTCATATCTCTTTGCTAAAGCACGTAACTTGCTGGTAAAGCTTAAATCATACAGTTGAGTAGGCGACATGTTCACCGATATCTTAAGGTTATTGCCACTTTGGTTTAAACGCACCGCTCCTTTAAAAGCCTCTTCCAGAGTCCAATAACCCATTTCATTCATCATATTATAAGATTCAGCCGCTTTTATTAATGCTCCAGGAAACAGCAGACCGTCAAGAGGATGATTCCAACGCAGTAAGCATTCTGCTCCAATAATTTGCAGGGTTTGCAAGTCAATTTTTGGCTGATAATAAATTTCCAACTCATTTTGGCTAAAAGCTCTCTTTAGATCGGCTTTCATGGCTAATGAACGTCCTGTCATTGCCTTTTTAACTATGTTTGCGTAATGAAAATTTTCATATTTATTTTCTTTAGCTTGTTTTAGTGCAGATTCAGCATGGCAGAAAAACGTATTGATATTGCCGTTGCCTGTTGAATTAGCAACTGCCCCAACATTAAAGTCAGCAATAAAAGAATGATCCTGACAAGCAATTGGCGTTTTAAAGTGT
Source organism: Paraglaciecola sp. (assembly GCA_034111125.1). Classification (GTDB taxonomy): domain Bacteria; phylum Pseudomonadota; class Gammaproteobacteria; order Enterobacterales; family Alteromonadaceae; genus Paraglaciecola. The sequence continues at coordinate 791 of JAWUXW010000040.1, read as the reverse complement.
TCCACTAGATGGTTGTAAAAAACATTTAATTGCGGAGCCCGATGACAACCTGATATAAGTAGAGCAAATATATCGCCGCTAAGACGACCCAGTAAGGCATCATCAAATAACAATGAGATACGATTGGCAATTTCCACCAGTATTTCGTCACCGACTTCATAGCCAAACGTGCTACTAACCTCAGAGAAACGTACCACGTCAATGAGCAATAAGGATTGCATCGGCTCAACAGAAATAACTTGAGCGACCTTATCCAAGAACATACTGCGACTTGGGATTGTCATTAACCTTTTATGTAATGGCTTCATTGAGCTACATTAACCTTGTATAAAGTTACAAAAGCCCAAATAAACCTGAGCTTAATGTTATAACTAAGTTAAACAGACTGACACTACTTCGGCCATTAGACATTAGTATTAGTATTAGTATTATTAGTGACAGGTGTTCTTTCGTATTCAGACATGCTGAGAACTAAAATATCGCCAAATAAGGTATTAGTGGAGAAGTTTGATTATGTTATTAACATCTGTTTGCAACAAAGACAAACTCAACCCGATGGGCCGAGCCTATTTTTAATAGTTCATTTAGTTACTTAGCGTTGTGTCGCATGGGTGTTTGCAAGTGAAGCAGAGGCACAAGCTCAGTTGCGACCCTACTCAACTTGACAGGGTTTTAACTTCCAGATTTTTTGCACATAGTCCTTTATGGAGCGATCGGAGGTAAACTTACCCATACGAGCCGTGTTCAAGATGGCCATCTTGGCCCAGCGACTGGGATCTTTATAGGCAAGA
>JAWUXW010000039.1:0-14136 GCA_034111125.1 Paraglaciecola sp. | reverse complement strand
TCGCAGCGCTAAAGATATAGAAAATTCAAAAACACTATTTTATGGTTTTAGTGAAAATGAATGTATCGCGGCAATAATAGAGATTGTTATAGAAGATAAGCAAATAAAAATTCATAGTTTAACTGTCGCCCCAAATTATTTTAGAAAAGGTATCGCCAACAAATTAATAAGATATGTTCTGGAGAAGTTTGATTTTTCAGAAGCTATTGTAGAAACCGCGCTTGTAAATATTCCAGCGATCAATTTATACAAGAAACATGGTTTTGTTGAATTTAAACGATGGACGCCATCACATGGAATTGAAAAACTGGCAATGTCGCTTGAACCTTAGTTTCGTAGTTAAACGACGAGAAATAGCGGCATCTAGGTTGAAGCTGTCTAATAGTGCATTACATGACTTCTTGTTTGGTTTAGATGATCCGCCAATATTCGTTAGTGATCCATAAGCATTATCAAATAGGCGCTGGAGCCCTGCTGATACCTTGCTATATCCCGTTTTATTACCCGCAGATACAAGAGTGCAGTGATTAATTTTCTGCAACATGGTTTGCCCATCGCCATTAATGGCGTTGGTATTCATTCCGGATCATGATATTTTCTTGGTCGTAACTAATTTGAGAGTATTTGTCGTGCCAAAAGCCAGTGAAATAAAAAAGAACGCCGCCATCGAACACAACGGTAAGGTGTTACTTGTCAAAGAAATTAGCAAATTAACGCCCAGTGGCCGTGCCGGGGCGAGTCTTTACCGAATGCGTCTTTATGAAGTGGCTACCGGTTTAAAAGTTGATGAGAGCTTTAAAGCTGATGAGATGATCAATACGGCTGAATTTCGACGGGCTAAGGTGAGCTTTTCATATGTAGACGGTGAAGAATACGTGTTTATGGACAATGAGGATTACACTCCTTACAGCCTTGATAAGGACACGATCGAGGAAGAGTTGTTATTTATCACCGAGGACACAACGGGACTGCAAATACTGATCGTAGACGACAAACCGGTAGGCATTGAACTGCCAGCGACGGTTGAGCTGTTTATCACCGAAACTGATCCTTCAATTAAAGGTGCTTCTGCTAGTGCCCGCACTAAGCCGGCACTGCTATCTACCGGATTGCATATTCAGGTACCTGAATATATTTCAAGTGGCGAAAAAATTAAGGTGAGTACCTCTGATCATAAATTTACTAGTCGAGCGGATTCAAAATAGTACAAGAATTAGTCCGTTTTTCAGAACTGGTGTTTTTTGCTGTTTTTTGAGAAAAATTTAAATTTGCTGGCGGCCAAGACAAAAATCAGAGCTTATTCATCTATTTAAGCGGTTTAAATGATTGTTTTTAGGTAATTAGGTGATAATAACGTTTATTTATTACTTAAAGTTAAATTTAACCGTTATACTGTCGCCGCAGGTTACTGCAATCAATCAACTATTAATTTAAAGAGTAGAATATGAGTAAAGGTACAGTAAAGTGGTTCAATGCGGACAAAGGTTTCGGTTTTATTACTCCAGAAGATGGCGGTAAAGACTTATTTGTACACCATTCAGAAATTAAAAGTGGCGGCGGTTACGCGACTCTTAACGATGGTCAAGCAGTAGAGTTTGAAGTTGGCCAGGGTCAAAAAGGACCATGCGCAAACAACGTTATTCCTCAGTAATTCTGAGTCATAACGACATATAACGAAGCAAACAACGAACTGCAAGGCAGTAAGTTGTTTGCTGAGTTAGTTTCAGTAAATAAGTATCCCTCCTATAACACTTCAAATACATTCACTTTTTTAACTTATTCGACCTTCCATATGTGACATTATACGATTTTTAAACAGCCTTAATGCGCTGCTGTAAAGTGTTTTGCAAGGTTTCAAGGTGAACACGAATTATATCTAACGATGTTTGGTAGTCAGCGTTTGCTAGTTGTCCACCCTTAATTATGGTTTCAAGATTGGCCAAGGCCCCTAAAGAGCCGATAAACGCGCAGCTGCATAGGATTTGTATAAGTGCACCAAGGCGCTACTCTTCACCTTTGTTCATGGTATTTTGCAGATCACTTAGGGTTTGCAATCCTTGGGCTAGACAGTTTGTTAATTTGTGCATAAACAGCTCAACACTATTTGTTATGGTTAATTATCGCCTGCGGGATATTTACGCCAGGTAAGTCCACACAAAGACGAGTAATGTCTATCATCTGCTGAATTCTATTAGCGATAGCTAACTGGTCGCCTTGCAATGCGGACTGCTCAAGTTCAGCAAACTGAGTGCCTACAAGATCAAAACCAAATGAGCCGGCCGAGCTGCAAATACGATGAGAGATCTGAGCTAAAAGAGGAAGGTTGCGATTGCGCCAGGCATTCTCGACCTTGTTGAGTTGTTGTTTCAAGTCTTGTTGGTAATCTTTGATTAATACCAGCATGTCACTTATTTGAACGGCCCATCTTCCTGCCCTTCTTTGCGTAAATATTTTGTCAGCGTGGCAATAAAGTGCTTTCGGGAGATGGGCTTGGCGAGATGATCTGAAAAACCAATGCGCATATAATGATCAATTTCATGCTTCATATTATTGGCAGTTAAGGCGACCGCTGGCGTGTTATTTCCCGCTGCGCGAATTTTCCCTAAGGCTTCGATACCGCCCATTTCTGGCATATGAATATCAATTAGCAGTAAATCAAAGCTCTGATAAAAAATACTATCGAGTACTTGCTTACCATTGGCGACTTCGATGACCTCAACATTCATCCTTTTGATCGTTAAGGCGATCAATTCGCGATTGCTTGGGTGATCGTCGGCCAACAGTACCTTGCTGCCTGCGAAGCTTGGTAATGTTTCTGGGGTGACCGACTCTGCTGGCGTAGATTGCCAAATTTCACTGACAGAGTTGATTGATGGACTATCTTCAACCATCTTTAAGTCAATACTTAAGCTGAAAGTAGAGCCTTTTCGAGGAGCGCTGTTGACTTCGATTTTGCCGCCAAGGCCGCGCGCCAGTCGCTGAGAAATACTTAAGCCCAAGCCGGTGCCACCAAAACGTCGGTTAATTGAACTGTCTGCCTGAGAAAAAGGATCAAATAGTCTGGTCTGCTGTTCAGTACTTATACCCTGGCCAGAGTCTTTTACTATGATGAGCAATTTCTGCTGATAAGCCTTCACCGACAGACCAATATAGCCTTGCTCGGTAAATTTAAGTGCGTTGTTAGTCAGATTAAACAGTATCTGCTTTAAACGAGTTGGGTCAGTATATATTTGCGCGGGCAGGGGATATTGATATTCCAGATGAAAGGCGAGTCCTTTGTCCCGTGCCCGTTTGCCGACTATCGATTCAATTTGCGCCAATACTGAAAATAACGGTGTAGGGATAGATTTAAAATCAAGTTGGTTGGCCTCAATTTTACTGATGTCCAGTATATCGTTGACCACATTCATTAAATGACTACCGTTTTCACCAATCATTTTAATGACTCTTGCTTGTTCCGACTTATCAATGTCTCCTAACAATATGCCATCTGCATAACCAATAATGGAGGCAAGTGGTGTGCGAATTTCATGACTCATGTTGGCTAAAAACCGACTCTTGGCATTGCGGGCTTGGACTAACTCGTTGTTACTTTGCTCCAGATGAAAGCTGGCTTGCTTGAGTTCTTTGGTGCGAGATTCAACTTTTTTTACAAGCTCTGTGGTCAATTGCCGATTTTTTTGATTTCTTAGGTTTAAGCGATCAGCCATTGCAAATGCCAGGAGGATGGCGTGTAAGGTGCCAGCAAACAATATCACCAAGTCTGCATTACTATAAAAATCCGGGGGCAGTCCGATATTGCTCGGTAAGATGAAACTTGCGGGGATCAAAAAGCACAAAAATGCGAAAATCAAATAGCCAGCGGGTCGATAACCTTGTTGCCAGCGTTTAACACCGGCGATGATCGCCGTTGTCACCCAAATACCTACGATAATAGTGGCCAGAGTATGGAAATAGGGTATCAAAAAGAAGCCGCTTGGTATCAAGGCAAGCGACACATAGCCATTGATTTTTAGAACCTTTGTCAAGGTTGGCTCAAACTTTTTTAGCGCTAAAAAGTTAATACAAAAGTGAGCACTAACCAGTGGCAGTAGGAAAAAGGGTATATAGTTTAGTTCGAGTAAATTCCAGCCAAAAAGCTCATTAGGCAGATGAATTACCATAGCCCAGCCAGCAAAATAGCAAAATAGATATATTGAGTAGTACAGGCAGTTCCTGTCTCGGGTGCCTGCATATATAAATATATTGTACAGGGCCAAAGCCAATAATGTGCCCAGTGACACAATGGTCATCAAGTTATCCCTTAGCACTATTTTTTGGTATGCATCCCGGCTATGCAATTTGATCTGTGTTTGTGATGGAAAGTAGCGACTGTTTAAGCGCACTAGAAGGGTATATGGCTTATCCGGCTCTAAGGTCAATGAACGAGCGTAATGAAAGGCGAATTCACCTGTTTGATAGTAACCGCTGGGCATGTGTTTGATCAGGGTCTCATCATAAAGATAAATATCTATGTATTCGACCAGGCTGTTGGCGACGTCTAGTACCCACGCTGCTGATTCTTGTTGATGCTCAATCGTTAATTTATACCAATAGGTGCCGCCCGTTAGTGACAGGTTGTTAGCTTTGTCTAAAGTGGATAACCATGGGTCAATGCTGTCTCGCAAGGGCGGCGGGACAAGGTCTTTACCGCCCTGGAATAGGTGGGTGCTTTGTATTATTTCAGTACTTTGTGCGCTGTTTTCATCTAAGGTATCGAGCACCAGAGCAAGGGCCAGAGAGGGTAGGCACAGGGATAAAACAATCCAAACTTTTAGGATGAGGTTAATTTTTTTACTCTCTACCTGCCTCATCGCAGACCGCCAAAGTGATAACTGTCTCGGGTGCCGTTGTCTGGGAAATGTTGTTGATCTAGCGAGGTAAGCGAAATGGTAATGTGTTGGATATTGTGCAGGCGCTCTTGAGCCGCCTCTTTAATCATTTCTAGCTCATTGTGGAAATTGGAATAACTGGCAGCTAACCAACAGAAAAATAACGTTAAACTTACGACTCTATTCAAGGAAATCCTTTTACCGCTCGAAGCGTTTCCTACCAATTAGTTGTGCATCATTCTCCGATCATTGTTACTTGTTGTTGGGCGTAATACAAACTAAACAGTATACGATAAGTATTATTTATAAACATTTAGCCACTTAGTTGTAGAATGTTGTGCCGTACCTCTCCCTATAAGTGCTTTTATCTCCAATACTTCAGAGTTAAATTTACACGTGTTGATGCTCCCGAAAAGCAAGCTGTTGCATAGCACTAAAAATCTTGTGTAAAGGCTGGCAATCCATATCCAGTGTTTGTTCCAGTGCATAGGCAACCGCTTCAACAGTAGATAAACTGTTTTTTATTGAGGCCTTGCGAATTTTATAGCGACTGCTGGGAGGCGTGGCAAAATGCCAACAGTTTAGAGTTTGCAGCCAGGGATTGAGTTTCCACATTTTCAGCGCCTTACGCCACGTGGCGTCAATAAAAATAAGCGTAGCGGGCATATCCTGTTTGAACTGGGATAAATGTTGTTCGAGCACGGTACTGCAGTTATTGGGGTAAAACACGGCGAACTCATTCGGAGCAGAGTCACATACTTTGGCAATATCCAAAAAATCTTCCGAAGATTCACCTATACATATTTCAACCATATCCATACAAAGGGGTAATAGCCTGGCCGAATTTTTTGCATGTTTACTTTCAGCGGGATGCTGTAAAACAATAATCTTTATAGGGCAATGCAACTTTTCAATAACATGACAAATGCAAACGGATTGAGGGTATGCGCAAATGTTGCAGTAAGTGCGTTTAACCGTCATGACTCTTGCCTATGATTTTCTATTATCGCTATCATAATATTAATTTCCTCTAACCTGATGGGCGCGGACTTGTTAAACTATGGTTACCTACCACAGCAGTGACAAACATTGCTCTTAAGTAGCAGGGATTTTAGCAAATTCCAAGCGGATAATTTTACATGTCATTTAGAAATAAGGTCGATGTTCTTCCCACGATGTATTCAACACAGGAAGCGGCGACAAATTCTTAAACTGATACAGCAATATTGCAGAAACAAAAATGGTGGGTATTGCTCTTGTGTTATCCGGTGTAAGCGGCAACGAGCCCACGGTCGAGTTATTGTGTTAAATAGTGCCTTAGCTTCACTCGTTAAAGAAATAACTTCTCAACAAAATTCTCAGAGGCTTACTTGGATGGAAAAACTAGGGTTGGCCGATTTCAATCAATTGATAATCAATTGGCGGCACGATGATGATACTGCCTATCCTAAGCAGCCGTATGTTGAGGTGCTTAGGCGTGCTTATTTAATCTATCTACTTACCCAACGAGGGCGCTTAGATGTCTTAGGAAAAGTTAGTGTCACTTTTCCCTTTATGAGTTTGGTTTCCCAAGATTAAATATGGCCACTAATTCTCACTATCAAAGAATCCGGCGAACCGCACAACTTATTCCCTCAGGTAAAGTTGCCAGCTATGGGCAAGTTGCGGATCTGGCCGGTTTGCCTGGTCGTGCACGTTTGGTGGGCAAAGCGTTGGCATATGCACCAATTGATGTGCACGTTCCCTGGTATCGTATTTTGCGCTCAAACGGGCAAATTGCTTTTCCTGAAGGATCTGAGCAGGCCGAAACCCAAAAGGACTATTTGCAAGAGGAGGGTGTTGTCGTGCTTAATAATAGAGTGAGGTTAGCAGCTTTTGGCTGGCAACCTGATTTAGCAGAAATGTTATGGAAATTAGAGTTTTAAGATGCCGCAGTGTTTTGCGTTTGGGTAATCAAGCATTGGTTTTACCAAGCATCAATGCATTATCCCTCAGAAATCTCTGGTTAAAGTGTTTCATTCCCTTTTCTTGCCACCAGTTGAATTGGACTTTGGCTGAATAGGCACACAAGTCCAAATACAAAAAGCCTTACCGTCAGGGCCTTAAAGCTAGATGTTAGCCGATATTCAACAATTTAAATTAGCTGTAAACAAAGTTAAGTTGACGATGCTTGCTGCAAGATAACTCTAATTTGATCAGCGTGTAACATCGGATGGGCAGAGCCATTTTTTGACCAGTTCATCTCGAATAGATTCAGGATCATTCCCAGACAGGGAGGTACTGCGCTGCAGGTAGCGAGTAAGCTTTTGTTGTAATTTTCTAGTTAAACAAGACATCTGTACATCTTAATCAGTAATTTTATTAAACCAAACCGGCCATATTAATTTAATGGCCTAGGACCATAAATATTCAGCAAATTAGCATTTTATTTATGCATCTATGTTTAATACCAATCGCCATAAGTAATTACCCACTCAGCGAGATTTAAAGCTGCTTTAAACCTCGCCCTTTGGCAATGCACCAGCCGATTTTGTGCTGGGTTCTCGCTACTTGAAAGGGGATTCGGTAACCGAGGTACACCATTGCTGCGCCGCGACGCCTTACCCAAAAATGGCGGGTGCTTTCTGAGTGCGCAATTACTTGTGGTGATTGGTATAAGCACAAACCTTACCAGCAGTATGTGGCGGAACTAAAGCAATTGTATATTAAGATAAGGTGCAAAGTGGGAATTAATGATTGTAAAAATATTGGACAGCAATCAACAGTGGTGTATGCAAAATATCAGCAGGCCTTTGGGACAATATTAACGGTTTCATGTAGCTCAGAGTATTCCACTACAGCTTCGCCCTTTTGCAGTTGTTGATACACTTGTTGTACCTTATCTTCCAGGCTCACATCAGCCGCCCCATATTCAGTACCTTCTTGCAAGACAAAACCTTCAATCAGTTTAAATAAGGTATCTTGAGCAAGCTCTTGTATGGGGATTATCATTTAGCTAGCCTTTTGTAGCGGTTTTTTATTGATTAGAACATCCGCAAAAAACGCATTCACTCGCTGGTGTGTCCAAATGACGGGTCGCCAGGGTGTGCCTTGCATAAAACCGACATGACCACCTTTGTCACTTAGTTCTAGCCGTACCTGATAGGATAGCTCGCCTTCGTTGGGCAGAACGTGTTCGTTCATAAAGGGATCGTCTTTGGCATGCAATACTAAGGTTGGTGTTTGTATTTGGTGCATAAAGCGCACGGCACTGGATTGCTGATAATAATCATCCGCTCCGGTAAAACCGTGTAAAGTTGCTGTGACATGCTCATCAAATTCTCGAAAGTTTTTAAGTCCTTTGGTTTCTGTACTATTGATTTTTAATAGTCCTCTATAGTCAATAGTTTGCATTTTTTTTAGTAGCTTATTGACCATGCTCTTAAGCAAGTAGGCCTGATATAGGCGGGAGAAACCTTGATTAATGCTTAACGCACATTGCTCTAATCGAAAGGGCGGAGAAATGGCAATCGCAGCACGAAGAATTGCCTGCTGAGGCTGCTCTCCCAATAGCTTGAGTAACATATTTGCACCTAGGGAGAAGCCTATTGCTACTTTGGGTAAATCAGGATACTTCTGTTCAAGCCAATTGATAAAATACCAGGCGTCTTGGGTTTCACCGGAATGATAGGCTCGCGGCAAGAGATTTTGCTCCCCTCCACAGCCCCGAAAATGCATCAGCACTACTAAATAGCCCTGCTGCAAATTAGCGGCCATATCATTGGCGTAGTGAGATTTTATCGAACCTTCCAGACCGTGAAACATCACGACTAAACCCCGGGCCTTTTTGGCGTCGCCAAGCCATGCTAAATTAACAAAATCACCATCGGGCAGTGGGAAGCGTTCATGGCGAATATCAACTTTCGCTCGCTTTTGAAAAAAGCGCGGATAAATGGTCTGTACATGTCTGTTTATAGCCCACCAGCTTGGTTTGAAGCTGCTTTGATGAATTCGCTTATTTGAGGGCTCATTAATTGCCGTGGGGGCATGTTCCGAGATGTTCTCGGGTTTAGTCTTGTTTAGCATAGGTTCCTGAGTATTTACGCGATTACGATTAATTACAAACTAGCTGGCGATTGCTTGTTCAAAGTTCTGAAGTTTCTGTTCCAGTACTTCTTGTGCGTCCAGCCATTCTATTTCAATGTCTTCTAACTGCGTTTTGTACTTTGCTTGCTCAGTTAAAATTTGCTTTAGTTTGGCTTTGTTGTCGACATTATAAATATCAGGCTCGGCCATCTGCCCTTCGACCAATTGCAATTTGCCGTGTAATTCTGCCATGGATTTTTCTTGCTGAGTGATCTGTTTGCGCAAAGGTTGCGTGTCCTGACGAAACTCTGCTTCCAGTCGTTTAACGTTTTTTCGATCTGGTTTTTTAGCAGGCTCTCCGGAGATTTGACCTACCGTTGCAGCAGCGCGCTCAGATTTCAGCAGCCAGTCCCTGTAATCATCCAGGTCGCCATCAAAGGCAGTAACACTGCCCGCGTCTACCAAGTAAAAATCATCACACACAGAGCTGAGTAAAAACCGGTCGTGGGAAACCAGAACCATTGCCCCTTCAAAGCCTTGCAGGGCAATGTTTAATGCGTGACGCATATCTAAGTCCAGATGGTTGGTAGGCTCATCCAACAGTAATAAGTTTGGCTTTTGATATACGGTCAAGGCCAGTACCAAACGGGCTTTCTCTCCCCCAGACATGGGAGCGACTTTGCTTAGTGCTTCTTCTCCCCGGAAACCAAAGCCACCTAAAAAATCGCGTAAACTTTGCTCTGTGGCTTTTTTGTCGAGACGCTGGATGTGGGCGATCGCGGAGTCCTCACCCCGTAGATATTCCAATTGATGCTGAGCAAAATAGCCAATACGTAAACCCGCTGAGGTTTCGTACAAGCCCTGCATGGGCGCTTTTTCTCCGGCCAGTAATTTTATCAGGGTAGACTTACCTGCGCCGTTTCTGCCAAGTAAGCCAATACGGCTGCCGGGCACTAAATTAAGCTGCAAATGCTCAAGGATCACTGTGTCTTCATAGCCTACTTTTACCTGTTCCATTTTGACCAAAGGATTGGGTAACTTTGGTGGGCTTAAGAATCGGAAGGAAAATTGTGAGTCAGCCAAAGCCGGCAACAGGGTTTCCATCTTGGCTAACTGCTTTACCCGACTTTGTGCCTGTTTGGCCTTACTCGCTTTCGCGCCAAAGCGAGTAATAAAGGATTCTAAGTGAGCGATTTTGTCCTGTTGCTTCTCAAATTGTAGGCCTTGCAAGCGAATTCGCTCCGCTCGCTGTCTTTCAAAGGCATCATAATTACCGGTATAACTGACCAACTGTTGTTGCTCAACACTGATGATTTCATTCACGGTACTGTCCAAAAAAGCCTTGTCGTGAGAGATCAATAAAAGCGTGCCGGTATAGCGTTGCAACCATTTCTCCAACCAGATAACCGCATCTAAGTCCAGATGGTTGGTGGGCTCATCTAGCAGCAATAAATCGGAATGGCAGAGCAAGGCCTGGGCGAGATTTAAACGCATGCGCCAACCACCAGAAAATTCAGTCACCAATTTGCCTATGGTCCCACTGGCAAAACCAAGTCCGGCCAGAATAGTCGCGGCACGAGCTTCAATATCATAAGCCCCTACTTGCTCCAATTGACCATGTAAGACGGCTATAAGCTCACCATTATGTGCCTCTTCGGCTTGTTGTAATTTACCCTGTAAGGCACGAAATTGTCTGTCGCCGTCAATGACGTAGTCCAGAGCAGAGCGTTGAACAGCCGGAGTTTCCTGGGCGACAGATACGATTTGCCAATCCTTAGGTATCTTACAGTCCCCATGATCCGGGTGAAGCTCGCCGCGAATAAGGGCAAACAGGCTGGATTTTCCGCAGCCATTGGCGCCAATCAAGCCAGCCTTATGGCCAGGGTAAACAACCGCGTTGGTTTCTTGTAACAGCACTTTAGTACCGCGCATAAGGGATAGTTCTGAAAATTGGATCATGCTTGCCTGTTGATAGATAACGCAGAACGTTTATTGCGGGTATAATAGCAAGTTGCAGAACTAAAGAGATCCCATTAATAATGACAAATAAGATAAAAAAGCGTTTTGTCGCCGGCGCGGTGTGCCCAAAGTGTAAAACGACGGACACTTTAATGCTGTATTTTGAAAACAACGTTGAAAAGATACAGTGCGTAAGTTGTGGCTACAGCAAATCGCAAACTGACGATGAGGTCAGTGCTGCTAGCCGATCAAGTGAAAATGTCATTGGCGTATTTAAGCCCGAGTAGCATTTATTAAAAATATTAGTAGTGCGGAGGAGGGGGGTCTGCTTCTTCCTTTTCGCCCGCTGATGGGTCTATCGCTTCGATTTTGCCTATCACCTGCTTAAGCTTAAATTCCAGGCTATCTATCTGTCGCTGTTGAGCAATTAAGGCATTGTTGAGGGCTTCGATGGTATCCTCCTGAAAGGCGACCTTCATTTGTAGTTGTTCTATGTCTGTTTCTAGTTGTTGCATATACTGTTTAAATTTCCTACTGTTCTATAGGCCAGATTTCAGCTAAACCACTGCTGCTTTCTGACACTATTTTGTTGTCTTGCCAAAAACCCACTGCGTAAACTACAGCGGTTTGTGGTCGGCTGCCTACTCTTGGTGATACTTTCCATTCATTCAGTTCGCTGCCGTCAGCAACACTCCATAGATTTATGCGCTTGGAAGGTGAGCCCGTAAGCAAATATTTACCGTCAGGTGAAAACACAACGGTACTGAATATTCTCTGCCGCGCAGTGTAGCGTAAAGCGCTCACTTCCTGGCCACTAACTAAATCCCAGACTCTGGCTTGACGCTGACTGTCCGCAGTAAAGGCGTAACGCCCTTGATCATCCAGTGCAACTTTAGTGACCCTACTGGGGTGGGTGAACTTGTGGATAACCTGGCCGCTGCGGGTATCCCATAGATAAGCCACGTAGTCGTTACCACCGGAGAGGGCATAGTGACCATTAGGTGAAATATCCACACTATTTACTTTTTCTGTATGACCAAGAAACTCCAGTCTGCGTCCGGTTTTTGGTTCAAAATACATGACTTTTCCATTGCCACGGCCAACGATAATCCCCTGGCCTTGGTTGGTTACCGCTATATCTCGAATGCTGGCTTCGTCTATACGCCAGAAACCTTCCGGCTCACCGGTGGTTAAACTCCACAGTGCAAATGCTTCGCGATCCGAGGTCACTACGAAGCTTTTATCAAAGGCAATATGAATATTTGCCACCAGATTATTTCCGTCACCCTGGTGATGCCATTCGTATAACTTTTTATTGTTGGCCAGATCCCACACCACAATGCCGTTAGATATGCTCGATACGACACTAATGCTACTATCTGCCGAAATGTTGGCTGCATACACTCCCTCATCTGCGTGCCGCCAGGACTCTAAAGGGGTATGGCTTGCACCACCACATGCACTGAGCAAAAATAGCAAAAAATTAAGCGCTAACAACTTATACAAAGGATATTCTCTCAATGGGTTTCACTTTGTGCCAGTGTTGTTTAGTATATGCGCTTTGTTTTGTTAGCTGCATATGTATTTGCAGGTTTATTTATGTTTTGGAGAATTATCATGAAAAAGACAGCAATCGCTATTTTAGTTACCTCTACGCTAGGTTTAAGCGCATGTCAAAAAGATCCCGTTGATCCAATGAAAGTTGAAGTCGCGGTATTAGAGACCGAAGAGCAGAAACAGGCTTATGCTTTAGGAGCCAATATTGGCCAGTTTGTCGATAAGCAACTAAGTTCGCAGGCTGAAATGGGCATGAGCCGGGATAAAGCTGTAGTAGTAAAAGGCTTTGTAGCTGCCTTGCAGCAGCAGTCGCAACTTGAAGAGGCAGAAGTACAGACCCTTATGCAAGCCATGCAAAGTGAAGCACAAGAAATGCAAAAAGCCAAAGCCGCTGAAGCCGGTGAAATCAATAAAACTGCCGGGGCTGCGTATTTGGCAGAAAACGCCAAACGAGAGGGTGTCACGGTGACCGAGTCTGGCTTGCAATTCGAAGTAGTCACAGCAGGGGAAGGTACTAAACCAGCTATAAGCGATACGGTTAAAGTTCATTACCGCGGTACCTTACTTGATGGTACGGAATTTGATTCTTCTTATTCACGTAACGAACCCGCAGTTTTCCCTCTTACCCGGGTAATTTCTGGATGGACAGAAGGTGTACAGCTTATGCCAGTAGGCTCTAAGTTCAAATTCCATATTCCATCTGAATTAGCTTATGGTTCACGAGCTACAGGCTCAATAACTGCCCATTCAACGCTAGTTTTTGATGTTGAGTTATTGGAAATTGTTGCTGCGGAAAATAAAGAAGCCAATTAATAATCTTATGCCAATCTACCTAGATATCTGCTCACTCAGCGATGGATGAAATTGGCTTTATCGCGCCGTGTTTTTTGCCCGTCTAAGGGCTAAAGTGTAGGCGGCCTTGGTGCCGCCCTTCGGGAACGCCTGGCAAGCTCCCTAGCTGCATTGCAAGGTCTTTGAAGGCAACCAGCATTCCTTCAACGCTACGCTTTGCTATGAAATTTGCCAGCGCCTTCTGAGTTGATCACATATCAAGAAGGAATGGTATTATTTGGCTACTCAGGTAAACTGAAGCCACAAAAAAAGCCGAACATTATTAAATGTTCGGCCTCATTTTGTCTTACTTTATCAGCTGGTGTCCTTGCTGAACCTTATTCCTTCATTACTGTTACCCTTCAAAAGGGCGATTTATCCCAGTATAACCGGGTAAAAGGAGACTACATTTTTGGTAATGTCTAATGCAAATAGCTTTGCCTCGCTTAAACTTTATTTACCTCAATTTTTAGTAAAACTGAAAATTTACGCTGCTAAACCAAACTATTTTCTTACACCACTCTCTTAAGTTGTATTACACACTCTAATTGGCACAATGACGGCAACATTTCATGGTGCTAGCTTCATCAAAGCCTCATAGTAGGAAAGCACTTACCTAGTTTATTTACTTTGCTTTGATAGGTTTAAGCCTAGTCGAGTTTTGTCTTTTTTGCGCGTCCCAGGTGGACTTTTTTAGTAATAAATTGAGCTAATAAAATAGTTTTTATTACCACTTGGTGTAACGACTTTCATCTCATCACTTACGCGTTTTCTATTTAAGGCAATGGACAGTGGTGAATCGATACAAAATTTGTTTTGTCTAAGTTTAAACTCGTCTGGCCCAGCTAAGTGC
>JAWUXW010000038.1:0-10253 GCA_034111125.1 Paraglaciecola sp. | reverse complement strand
TTTCTGACTAGTTTCTGACTAGTTTAATATCAGCAAATTGTCGGCCAGCAGTGTAACAATATTGATCCTAAGTGCAAGTGTATCTTTCGCTAAATGAGTGGTATTGAAGCGGAGGCAATTCATCCATCACTAGCAAAGCGAATTTTCACCGAAAAAATAATCTTCCTGAGTAAACCAGACTTCGCCTTTTGGGACGGACACATACCCCTCCACCTGTCCAAAGCCTTGCAGTTCATGCCAGTATTGAAGTTCAAAGTCCATATTTAATACAGCAATAAAAGGTTCCCCTAAACCGAGATCCGCTCGCCGGTAACCAACTAAAATATACCGTTTATTTTTGTCATAGTAGTCTGCTCCTGTGTCTACTCCTGGCATATTATCGACTGTGACAAATGCTTGTGCGTTTTGTTCTTCGCTTGCTTTGTCGAGCAAGTAAACGTTTAAGCTTTTACTTTTCCAACTTTTAGAAAACAATACCAGGTGTTTTCCCTTGGCAACTAGGGCTTCTGCATCAAAGTCATGTTGTAGATATTCATTATCTGCCGGAATATTATTTTTATACTTAATCTCCGTCGATTTGACTGCGGTTGCAGACCGACGGTGATTTGAATATCTGTACACAGCAATAGATTTTCGCTTTCCCGCATTATTGCCAATATCTGCCACATAAAAATGAGTTTGACCACCCGTGATAGCCTCCCAATCCTTATTTTTAGCATTCAGAGTGACAGCAGTCTCAATTTGGCCACTTTCGCTCAGTTGATATATCACAGGCTCATTGCCTGAGTCATTGATGCTATATATTTTGCCCTCTGTAGGGCAGTATAAACCAGATGTTTCAAACAACTCGTCGGGTAATGCAAGTTGTTGCAAAATGGTATAGCCGCTAGTGTTGAGCGGTGCTATATGGCAAGCAAAAAGCTGACTGCCTAGCACTAACAATATTAATAGTTTGGAATTCATGTAGGAGTCTTTATCTAAGTCAGCGCAGTATGGATTAAGATTACTAAGCCAGTTGAATAATCTCTTCTTTTGATTGGATATCCAGTGCTTCAAGTGTTTTACCGTGAGGGACAGGCAGTCTCGTATCAGGGTCGACTCGCACAAATACAATATCATCTGCCAAGCAGATAGTTTTCTTGGTGACTTTATTACGCACTAAGCAGGTGACGGTAATAGAAGTAATACCCACTCTTTTGGTCACCAGCCCAAATTCGACCACATCACCTTGCATGGCAGGTGATTCAAAGGTAATTTCACCAATATGTTTGGTTACCAAAACATTGCTTTCCAATTGGCATATAGCATAGATAGCCGCCTCCTCATCTATCCATTCAAGAGCACGTCCACCAAAAAGAGAGCTTGCGTAATTGAGATCATTCGGCATGACCAATCTGCGGGATAAAAAGCGCATTCGTATTCCTTATCAACATTGTTACACTAGGACAATTATACATCGTATTGTAAACAGAAGAGTGGATTTGCAAGAGCAATTAAATCAATGGCTTAAGAATAGAGCTGAACAGCTTTGCCACCGACAATTACTAGTTATAAGTGGCCCTGAAAGTTGGGCGAGTAAACTGGCAGAATACGTCGTCGGCACTTGCCAGTACGAATCCCCTTTATGGGTCGGCCAAGGTGGTGAGCAACATACTCATATTGCAGCTAAAAGCTATCGCCAATACCTCGGGCAGGAATTTTCAGCCCTAGTTTACAATTGCTATTCTGGGTTTAGAGCCAGCGCTGCGTTAGCGCTTAGTGGCACAATACAGGCTCGGGGATTGATGATCCTGATATGTCCGGATTTTAAGCAATGGCCGACCTTTGATGACCCCGAACGTGAGCAAAGAATATCTTTTGGCTATGAAAGTCTTGTTAAACAAAGCTACTTTATTCGGCATCTACTAAGGCAAATTAAAAAAGATAAAAGTGTAGCTACACTCACTCAACAGGAGTTCTACGGGAGCTTCGTTCCTCTGCAAAACCCCTCTCAATTGGCAACGTTAAATTGCCGTTCAGATGAGCAAGGCTTGGCCATTACAGCCATCCTAAAAACCGCCTTGGGTCACAGGCATCGCCCCTTTGTGTTATCTGCAGACAGGGGAAGAGGAAAGTCCTCAGCCCTAGGCATAGCAGCCGCAAGTTTGATAAAAGATCATAACAAGAATGTTGTTATTACCGCCCCTACTATCAAGACCGTAGAGCAAGTATTTAGGCATGCTCGTGAATTATTGCCTGACGCAACATTTGA
The DNA here is from genome assembly GCA_034111125.1 of Paraglaciecola sp. GTDB lineage: Bacteria > Pseudomonadota > Gammaproteobacteria > Enterobacterales > Alteromonadaceae > Paraglaciecola. The sequence goes on along the minus strand of JAWUXW010000038.1, from coordinate 8,002 downwards.
CGGACAAACACTTGTGACAGAGCAAGGGCGACTAAGTTTTATACCCGCCGACGCATTGCTTGAAAAAACGATTACTACTGATATGGTAATGGTTGATGAGGCTGCCGCACTCCCTACTCCCATATTAAAAAAAATTCTCAAACAGTATTCTCGCACTGTCTTTAGTACAACCTTGCATGGCTATGAAGGAAGCGGTAGAGGCTTTGAGCTGCGCTTTAAAAAGCATTTAAATGAGGCAAAATCCAACTGGAAGGCAAGGCATATCTCCCAGCCGATCCGCTGGTATCAGGGAGATGTGCTGGAAGCCTTTTGGTTTAAAACCATGCTGATGGATAAGGAAGTGGAAAAGGAACCTTTTGCAGCGAGCAACAACGAACAGCGCAAAGTTACCGTACTCAGTTCTACTCAACTTATGGCCAACGCCACTTTGCTAAAAAGCGTTTTCCAATTGCTGGTTAACGCCCATTATCAAACTACTCCAGACGATTTAGTTAGACTACTAGATGCCCCAGAACAAAGGGTATTTACTCTCATGCAATCCAATACCTTATTAGGTGTAGCACTCATTGCAGAGGAAGGTGGTGACTGCTTAAGTTCTATAGCCAATCAGATCACATGCGGAACCCGCAGGGTGAAAGGTCACCTGGCAGCGCAAAATCTGGCTTTTCATACTGGGATGCAATCTATATGTGGCATACGGCAATGGCGTATCGTCAGAATTGCCATCCAGCCTGAAATTCAAGGACAAGGCTTGGGGACGCTTCTGATGGCTAACATAGAAAAAACGGCCCGAAAACAGCAAATTGATGTGTTGAGCAGCGCCTTTGGTGCAACATATTCTTTGCTTAAATTTTGGCAAATAAACCAATTTGACCCTATAAAACTTGGGCTAAAACGAGATGCAGCAAGTGGCGAACATAGTGCGATCGTCTTAAAAGCACTAAATTCGAATTCGTCAGCGCTAATAAGCAGATTAAAAGAAACCTTTCACGATGAGTTAACGTTTCATTGCTCAAGGCAATTTAAACATTTTGACTCACTGATACTACTATCCCTTTTAGCCCCCAACACCCGTGATGAGATGTTAAACGATCACGAAATCACTATGGTTCAGCAATTTATCAATCTTCAGCGCCCCTTGGATTCGTGTGAACACACGCTGTTTAAATTAGTCCAGCAATGTATGCAGAACGTCACGAAGCGCCTGCAGAATGACTTTGTTTTTCTGACGTCATTGCTTTTGCAAAACAAAAGTAATGAGTTTTTATGCAAAGAGTACGAACTAACAGGGAAAAAACACATTCAAGATAAAGCTCGACTGGCTATTAGCAATATATTTCAGGATGGGCAAACATAAAAAAGCTCCCAAAAGGAGGGAGCTTTTTAAAGGGTCAACTTAAAGGTAGAACTTAAATCTTTATACCGCGATTTTTAGCTTTCTCTTTTATATAAGGTTCCCAACTTCTCGCACTACGAGCTGTTGATTTATCCTTTTTAGCTTCCTTAACATGCACATGTGCAGTTTTGAAATTACCGGTATAAAAGTTAGCTTCCATCATCGCCATATGAATACGACCTTTGTTGTCTGCACCTTCATCCAATGCTTTTTGCAAAGCTTTCAGCGCTTCTTTATACCTTTCAGCAGCCAGTAATAAAATACCCTGCTTACGATAGTGCTCTGGGTCCGAACTCAATGCCGCGGCTTGACCATAATAATCTGCAGCTTTTTCATGGTACTTAGCTTGATGCCAGGTGTTCGCCAAACTAGCTAAACTTTTTTCATCCTTTTTTATCAAGCCAGACTTCAAATATTTCTCGTAAAGCACGGCGGCTTTATAAGGAATTTCATTAGTCGCATACAGTTGCATCAGTGCCTTAATTTCAGACGCTTTCGTTAAGTAGCCCTGATTCAAAGCCATTTCGAAAGTCGAAAGACCCTTTTTATAATCTTCCACTAACATGTAAAAGAACCCTAATGAAGTCCAATTAGCTTTGTTATCTGGAAATATGGCTACTACGGTTTCCGCTACTCCAAGGGTTTCCTTATACATCTTACGTGCGTAATAAGACTGTAGTTTCAAGGCATAAGCGTTTTTATTAGGCTTATCATCCAGAGCAATTGACTTATCGAGCGGCCCAATCATTTCCGGATATTGCTTGTTCTCGTAAAACGCCTGCCCCATACGAAGGTATACGTCGGCATCTTCTTTACAAGTAAAGTCCATCCACTCTTTGTACCACTTTATCGCTTTAGCATATTCTCTTTCTTGCATACTTAAATCTGCAATCAAGCGCAATGTGCCGGCCTGTTCTGAATCATTCAGTTTCTTAACTTGTACCGACTTCACTAAATACTCTAAGGCCTTTTTACCAGTTTCACTCTTAGTAGCGAGCAGATTACCAATAAAACGATCCGTAAAGGCGCGATCAAAAGCCTGAGATGTGTCGATGTCGTAGAGTAACTCTAAGGCCTCATCCACCAAATCATTGTTATAAGCCTCATATGCCTTTTGAACCTTTTTACCGGTTCGCGCACTTGGAATATTCGTAGGGCTTCGTTTGTAATCAGCACAAACAATAGCCGCTCCTTGAGCCAAGGTATAATTTGAAGTAAGGGTAACAGCGGCTACAGCTGCAATCGCACATATTTTTTTAATGTATATATTCATCATGATTGATCCAACTTAAAGTCTAATTGAACTTTCATATTGAACTGCTTCATCGGCTTGCCATCTTCGATTTTAGGCTTGTACTTCCATTTCTTAAGTGCCCGTTTAGCTTCCCTATCAAAGACACGTTTTGGGTCTGCCTCCATAACCGTAACATCTTCCACTCCACCGACTTCGTTAATGGTAAACGAAAGTTTAACCCAACCTTCCTTACCATCACGGGCAGCTTGAACCGGATACTTAGGTTCAATCCTTACGATAGGTGTTGCATCACCATCACGTGCCATAGCTCCCACACCACCTATATCTACAGACGCACCGCCAATATCAACAGCTGGCATATTAAAGCTTAAGCCGTCAGTACTAGCATCAGCAACGTCCGGTTCTACGGGCTGAAGCTTAGGTGGCGCTTGTGGTGGTGGTGGTGGTGGTGGTGGCACCCTATTCCGCGTCTGGGTGGAATCGTCCGGTGTATCCATAACAATATCAATAACCGGAGCAGGCGGCACACTTTCAGCAGGTCTGGAGGAATTAGCTATCAATTTAGCCATTATCACAAACAATGCGAAGGCAATTACGGCGCCTAATAAAATAGATATTAATAACCGCATATTAACCACCTTCCGTTGCAATAGAAATACGATCAATACCCGCGGCTTTTATCTGATCCATAACGTCAATAACTACGCCATGCTCAGTATTTTTATCAGCCTGGATTATCAGAACATCTGAGGGCTGTTCCGCCATCAGTCGTTCAAGATTTGCGCGAACACTATCAACATCAATTTGTCGTTTATCCATCCAAACGTCGCCGTCTTCAGTAATAGCGATGAAGATGTTGGCATTTTTCGGCATAATTGACTGGCTTGCACCTGGTTTATTAACCTCAATACCCGCCTCTTTCACAAAGACTGTAGTAACTATAAAGAAGATCAACATGATAAATACGATATCCAACATAGGAGTCATATCTATCTCTGCGTCTTCTTCAACACGATTCTTTCGAGCCATACGAACCTCTTTTAATGATGGGGCAGACTATCAATCAGCTTTTCTCGGGCCATTTTCACCTTCGCTTCGAGACGAGAGCTGAAAAACACACCAGATAAAGCTGCAACCATTCCAGCCATGGTAGGAATGGTTGCCATTGATATCCCAGCAGCCATAAGACGAGGGTTACTTGTACCCTGAACCGCCATGGTTTCGAAAACACCAATCATGCCGGTAACTGTTCCTAAAAGACCAATAAGAGGACACATAGCTACGAGAGTTTTGATTAACAGCATTCTGTTGCTAAGACCTTCGGACGCCTGTGAAATCCATGTGTCACGGATTCTATGCGCATGCCAAGAGGTAGTATCTTCCCTGGCATCCCAATTTGAGATTATTTCATCTCTCAATTTGGGAAACACGGAAGCTAAATACCAATAGCGCTCAACCATAAATACCCACATCAGGAAGAGAGCAAAGGCGACCACGTAAAGTACGTCGCCACCGGCAGCGATAAAGTCCCTGACAGATTCTAATAATTCTATCAGGTATAACATCTTAGGCTTTCTCCGTCTCAGCGTGAGCGGCAATGATCCCAGCAGACTGCTCGTCGAGAATATGCACGATGGACTTGCTGCGTCCTGCCACGATGCTATGAGTAAGCAATAACGGCAAGGCAGCTATAATACCCTGGGCAGTGGTTACCAACGCCATTGAAATACTACCAGCCATCAATCTTGGGTCCCCTGTTCCGAACAAAGTAATCTGTTGGAAAGTCATTATCATACCCAAAACCGTACCTAACAAGCCCAGTAAAGGTGCAATGGCAGCAAATATCTTAATAATATTGATACCGCTTTCTATGCTAGGCAATTCACGCAATATGGCTTCATCAAGTTTAAGCTCAAGATTTTCAGTATCAGCAGATTTATTGTCATGGTAGACCTTAAGGATGCGACCCAGAGGGTTGCTTTCTGAAGGATTACTCGTGTTATTTAACTGTGAGCGCATTTTGCCGCTAATAAGGGTTAAAGTTACGACTTTATAAAGTCCAATCAATAAACCAAGTGCAAGCATCGCTGTTATTACATAACCGACCACACCACCTGCATGATAACGTTCAGTCATCGTCGCCTTCTCTTTAAGAAGACCCAATATGCCACCACTAGAGGGATCAGCATAAAATGGGATTAAACCTGAAGTAGCGCCAAGTAAATCCTGGGCAGAATCCACCAAGTATCCGTCTGGTTGACGGCCTAGAGGTTGAACAATTTCATTTTGGTCATCATAAATAAGATAACCTTGCTCACCGACCAAGTTGAAGGTACCTACACGCACGACTTCTTGCATAGTAGAACCACCGTCTAAACTAATAACTTCGGTGTTAAAACGAGAAACTTGGCCTGATTCGGTCATTTCGGTTTGTAGGGCAAACCACAAATCTTCCAATTCTTGAATATTTGGCAGACCCTTAGATTCTTCTGACATGCGTTTCAGAAATTCACCACGGCCAGGGAATTCAGCGCTAACAATTGACGTAGAAATTTGTCCATAGGCTTCTGCAGAGGCTTGACGAACTACACCAAACATTTCACCTAAAGTGCCGGTTGCTTGGTCAAGCTCAGTCTCTTTCTCAACCAGGGCAACTTCATTGTCAGCAAATTGCTTGGCCAGCCTATCACCACGAGATTGTTCTGTTTTACGCTCGGATTGAGCTTTACGTAATAGAGCCTGTTTGTCCGCACGAGCAGATTGAAACTCAGCTTCACGCTGTTTATTAATACGTGCTTCAGATACTCGATTCTTCTTAACTTCTTCTAGTAAAGCTTCTAAAGAAGTGGCGGCTTGAGCAGTCGACGCGAGTAACGCTATCGACGCTGCGGCCAATATAGATTTAAATACAGTTTTCATCGATATTACTCCGCGGCTTTAATTGGTAGTTTGATAAGATTAGCCGGCAGACGTTTACCCGCCATACGAACAGCTTTTATCACTGAACTTGTATACTCACCACCTAGCGCTTCCCAGGCACGTGCATCGTTGTCCCAAACCCAGGCACTTTTCTGATCTAGCGACAAGGCAAGTAAAGCCGTACGGCCAAGGTTGAAGAAATCGGCTGTAATTTCTGTACCTTCTACATTAAGTTTACCCTGGTAAGTACGAATACCTTTACCGTATTGATTTTCAATTTGGTAGGCTTCAATTACCTGACGGAATTGCTCAGACGTGGTTACGTTTGAATTACCCATAACATCACGAAGGCGCACGATTCTGTCTTTACGTTCTTCCATATTGATTGGAATATCTAAATCAATAAATTGTTCCAGGCTATCGATCATGCGGAACATCAGTGGCACAACCCCACGTTTCACGCCCTCAATCCCGTCAATTTGACGTTGCAGAGAGTTAATTCCACGCTGTTGATCCACTACTAACGTTGCAACATAATCGTTATATACTTTGAGATTTTCCGTTTCATCAACAACTTGTCGGTACTCAGCAAGAATTTCTTGTGATTGCTCGTACAAATTATTAATTTTATTTTGGGATTTCGCTGCAGCCACGTGAGTTTTCGAATTTTCTTTATGAAGATCGTTTAACGGGTCTGCAGAGACAACAGCGCTGCTACCAAGTGCGTAAGCACCTATGACGGCACAGGCAATAAGGTTTCTCTTGCTCATTTTGGACATAATTCCCAACCAATTTTCTTGTTTTGGATCCTCGCTATGAAATGACATTACCTAGCAAGGGGCTGTAAAACTGTATAGTTATAAGGGCTTAGCAATTATAATAATAAAGGCTAAGACCTACGAATATTCACATGGATGTTATCAAATTGTCAAGAACCTACTCATCCGATGCCTTAACATTTTGTTAAAATATTTATTTGCATTTTGAAAAAACATGATTTTTGCAAACATTCATACTCGCTAATTTAATAGTAATTTAAGAATCAACAAAAAATTGTGGCTTAAGAATCAACAAAACGGTCATTAAATACCCATATTATTCTCGCTATTTTTTACTGAATTAATTGATTTATTATTCAATTCATCTCGTTCTGTAAAGGACTCGTTGTTACCACTGCTCGATTATTTTGGCGTAAATCCAATACTTCTTCTTCAAGTTCACTAAACTTAAACGCTTCGCAAATTGTCTGACCGACGCGTTCAGAAAATATTCATAAGTAATAGAACATAGTCTATTTACCCAGGTTTCACACAATGGGGGGGGCAGTTTTTTTAACTTAAAGTGCATCGCGGTGTCATCTAAGCTACGACTCCGTTCTAGTCTTTAACTAAAATGAGTTCAAAAATGCTAGCAAACAGTATATTGAGTATTTCTGTCGACAATATTATTGACACTGCTGGGAATAATCTTTTTATTCAGGAAAATATAGCGATTATTATTTGAATTTTTGGCAAAAAATTCTCTTTACCACCAAATCTCTGCTTAGGATGATGTAAGTAGTTAGTACGCATTAAAGGCTGCTTTGTTTAAATGTTAGCCCGGTCGAAATGTGTCGCAGTGCTCCCCTAAAAGGTCGCACTGGGCCAATTTTCTAAGGGTCATATGCTATTAAATCCTCCGGCAAATGATTTACTGTGGCGGTACAACATTTATCCCAACAACGTTGTGCCGCTTCGAGGTAGAGGCAGAGCAAAAGTGAAGAACGGAATACGACCGGCCAAGTTAATTGGCGTATGATAGTGCCGCGTAAAAAGGTGATATTACGCGAATGATTATTACCCCTCAACACCGTGTATTAAGTACTTTAAATGTGTATTAACGCTAGGTGAACCAGATGAATTTTTGCGAGAGATGCTAGTGCTAACCAAGTAGCACTGTAGGCTGAAAAATTTCCCAAGCCAGCTTTATAGCAAGTGTAATTTAGCCAACATGAGCATAGATCGCACGTCAAAAAGTGCTTACCTCTGGTCGCTTATTGAACTTTTTGAATGATTTTTACGCTCTTTTAATCACTTCATTAATTAGGTTTTCAATATGGAGCGTCACTCCCTCGTTACCCTCAGTTGTAAACGCAGTCACTAAACTGGCTAATATTTCTCATTTTAATCTAGAAATTGTTATGAACGTCTTTACCAAACAACATAGTTTTAGTGCATGGCAGATCAAAATGCATTGAGTAGAGCAAGGCGTCCCCCCTCCCCTATTTCAGAACCCCAGGTGCCAGTCGAGTATTTAGTGCTTGACCGGAAAGCATATTAACTTATAAAAATCAACGCCTTATCGTTAATTCGTCTATTGAAGATTGACCGTGTAGCAACGTTTTCATGTTAAAATAGAGCTATATTGCGGTATTTTTTGAAATCTTCGATGGA
>JAWUXW010000037.1:0-11266 GCA_034111125.1 Paraglaciecola sp. | reverse complement strand
ATAGGTGATAAATTAAAAGGCTAAAAAGGTAGTTATACAACGCGGTTAGGCTGGGTTATATTGCTTTTCATCTCTAATTTTGATACTCTCTCTAAGTCTGTATTAATCGGTTATTAACACTTAACTATTTTATTATATTGAAGAAAAAATTAACAAGCCACCCACAATAACGCTAAAGCAACGTCCTAACTTTTTGATATAAGGTAATAGAGGATTGTTGTAAACCTATACAGGACTTAACCAGACATCCATCATAAGACTGGGGGCAGGGTTAACTTAAGTCTTATATCGATAATTCGGTGCAGCGCGAACGATTTTCTGACGAATTTTTTCATCCGTTTATTGCCGAACTCGGTATAACCTGCCAGTCAGAAACAGGCATTAGCTTATCTAATTGGCAAAGTTTTACTTTATATGGGCTAGGTATGATACTTTGCTAAAACGAACATCTGATAATAGTAATGTTTCCTCCTATTCATGAAGACATTGCTTTTATTTGCCCAATATTATTTCCCCTCGTATTTATCAATCTATATGCTTCTCATTCAACAATTAGGTAAACTAAATTCTTCATGTATAAGAGGTTTTTGAATTAGCTATGAGTGCGATTTCCCTTAAAAACGCAACAGATCCGGACGTGCGGTTTTCCCGCATCCGGCTCCTCGGCAGTACTCGCTCTCGCAGTGCAAAACATCCTTCATACTTACCACCATACCTTCATCCTGTTAATTGTTTGGCTGTCCTGTTAATTCTTCTGTTAATTCCTTTGGTTAATAGTGGCTTGTTAAACTCATTAGCAATATCGGCCATATATAATTACCTAAGAAAAATATAATTCACGCTATAAGAATTAACTTATAACCAAATTCTTATAGAATTCAAAAATATCAAAAAATGGCCGGAGATATTCAAGAAATCTAGAATTCGGCAAATAACCGCGCTTTTGGAGCGGTGTTTACACAGGGATGAAATACCTGACCAATCAGGTAAAGGAATAGCCGTTCTGGGTTGAATTTTTGTTTGGATAAAATGCTTATTAAGTTTGACGTCGTCCCACTGAATGGGCAACGGCCACTCATCAATGCCCATCAACTTGGCGCGGTTAGTGTAGGTTGATACCCTGGTGAGATAGACAGGCTTGACCCAATCTTACGGTGAGATAGTTTAGCTTGGTATTTTAGGCGAAGTATTTCTTTAAGTTTTCGCATTGAAATTGACTCTGCGGGCATAACGGCTCTTTAGTAGAAAAAGGAGCAAACATTATGCGGTTTTTAACAATGCAAAATGGCTGAGTTGAAGAGTTCATTTGAAGTTGAATTAACTAGCAAAAGTGATCAGCATCAATAGAATGGGTGATCAGCTTCGATGAGAACAGGTGATCAGCATCAATGCGAATATGCAGTCAGGTTGGAAAGCCAACAAAGACGCCTACATTACGTTGGATATTTCAGAGAATGAGTGGTATTCATCGGGTTCACATACCGGGCCAGGGTAGCTGCCTGACGGGGTTGAATGAAGAAAAAGAAAAAATCATCCGCTTATTTGGTCCGGAAGTTTGTCGAGTGTATCTGGTTTAGCCTTAGTCAGGAGTATACCGTGCTGTTAATCCGGCAGGTTTGGCGATCCTGACATTTGACGAGAACAATTTTACCGGCAAGACCAGATGCGTCTGTGGATTGGTCAGGCCGGATCTAAGTAAAAACAATTTGAATCTAAAAAAGATGCGAATGTCGGTTAAACTAAAAGTTAGGCTGTGATTAGGGTCTTACAATAGAGCTTAACCATACTCGCTTTTCATCTTTCCAGTAGTAGATCTCATTAACTTATTGGCTGCTGAACGCAGTGAAGGAAAGAGTAGAAGGTGTCGGTGGGCGGCATGCCTGAAAAATACCTTATTTGCGGATTTTTGGTGATTGTACTTCCCATCGACCATATTGAAATACTGATATTTTGACTTTCCATAAGGGTCTGTAAAAGTGATTCATTACTTATTGAGAAATCAAGCTCATTCAGTTCAGTCACTGACATGAGTTCCATTATTGAAGCGACTTCTACTTTATCAGCACTTTTATTCGATGATTCATCCACAACAGAATAAATATCACCCAGTATCTTAGTTATTTCATCAAGATCTGGGCGTTTTTTTTCTAATAGAGATAATAAAAAATCTTCTCCTGCCACATGGATAGGGTCAATTTTCCTAGCTAAAATAAAGGGGTTAACTGGCCTTTCGACTTGGCAAATGACAGTGAATGGATAGCATCTACCCGCTTTATCTACACTGGGCATCATCAATCCAACTACCGTTGTTTTACTGAGCGCGCCTTTATTGAGCACGAACCGCCAAATAGGACTACTAAAATAGCTTGGCCGCCAATTTTCGCCCAACTGTTGGTGAGATGCGTCTAAAGACTTTAATAACCAGTTATCCCAATTTTTAGCAAAATCTGGACACACATTCCTTTGAATAAAATCACCATAACCGGGTAACTTGCCAAAAAAGCCTATTTTCATATTTTACCCTAAAATGCAGTGGGGCAAGTGAAATCAGACAACTCAGAAAAAATCAGTGGATTGCCCCTTCCTTGCCATGTTATTTCGTATATTACTTCGTAGTTATTTTTACTAAAAGTAACCTCAACTTTTTTTCCATTGAGTCGCTTAACTTTTGCATTGTCAATTAATCTGAATAATGAAAATAAGCCATTGACATTCTCGACGACTTCACTGCCATCACGGCGCACAAAATTAATTTTTGTACTGCTGCTGAGATTTTCTGGTGGCCAAGATACGACAGTTACATTTGATCGTCCATATTGATAACTGAGGTTGTGCCCGTAAACTGACATCTTGAACTTCGACAAACCACTGATCAGGTAAATAGGTTTAAACGCCAAGTTCAACAACATTCCATCGCCATCTGCTACAAATAGGCTGTCTCTGACTTTACTGACTCGCTCAAAAAAGGCAAGAACCTCTTCATCAAAACCGTATGTTTGCTGAATATTTTCTTTCCATCGAAAAGGATATGACTTACTTCTAATAAGAGGCTGAATGTGTTCAACAAAGAATTGATAAACTGATCCAGAGGAACTAAATAATGCGTTTAAATCCCGCAAACTGGCATCAGTTCGGGCAGACTTTTTAAAGGGATACTTAGATCTAGTACTGTCATTACATTGGGGTAATACATCTTGCTGCCAGATTTTCTCAATCTTCCCCAGAAAAGTTTGATTACTGACCGATTTAATATTATTTACGAGCTCTAACACCCATCGATTAAGCGGCTCCCCCTGCACATAGCCAAAGGCTTCTAATGGATCAAGTACGTCATCATAATTATTGACTTGCTCATTCTTAAAACTAAATTTAATCGCAACAGATATTTCAGAAACAATTGAAGAGAAATTTTGCTGCCACGATGCCCTTTGCTCCTTACTCATCAATTCATGAAGTTTGGTAAACTGTGAGGTAATAAAGTATTCAGGCGTATCCGTGCTGCCCATATCACTAACATTCTGAGTTGCAGTTGATGAAAAGTCTACAAGAGACGAAGATGTGCTGGTTTCTACTAGCTTAGTGGCATCATAAACAGAAATTAGAAGAAGAAACAGTGAATAATCTGTCCCACTGGTTAACTTCAATGCTGAATCTAAAGTCGCTATATTAACACTTTGTTTTATCGAAACCGATGTCAGCAAGTCTTGCCAGCTTTGAACATAGTCACGTGCATAGGCTGTTTTTAACTGCTTGGACAGCGCAGCTTTACTAATCACGTTACCCTCACCCAAGATCCACGTTTCATTTTCTAATTGAAGCACATAGGCTTCAATTTCACTTGTCAGCACTTGAGAAAGTACGTCGGGCGTAAATAGTAAAGGAATAGTACGAATATCATCTTTACTGGTGGTTAATACGGTACGCCAATTATTGCCGGCCAGGTGAGCCATAGAGAGAGCTTCATCAGGCCTATTATAGTAGGCCATTTTAAATTGTTGGTAATAAATATCTGTTATCGATTGCGACCTAAGTGTACGCCTTGCGGTTGTCACCAGGGGCTCATCGACATCATTAAAGGTGATGTTATTTTGTACCAGTTGTTTAAGATGAACAGACAGTTCCAGGAATTGAGCATCCGAGAAGAACGAATTATTATTTGCGTTCTTCGACAGCCAATTCATTAAAAAGGTATTATCCCTTTTATCAGGACTCGCTAGCATCAGGTACGCTTTCAAGGCTTGATATTTGTCACTTACCTTGTCTGCAGCACGCAGTTTTACTTCAACCTGGGCTTTTACATAAGGTAATAGAACGGTTTCTAGTAGTCTGTTGTAACTGGCCGTTAATGCACGTTGTAATGAATCAGATTGAGCCAAACCCAGTCCGGCAAATTGCGCTTCACTTTGTTCAACTAAGCCTGCAATGTTATTGGCAAAAGCATTTAACGCCGGAATATAGTTACGTGGGTTATTGCCACTGGCAACTGAATTTTCATACTGTAGATTCCAATTATCAACAACCTGCTCACTGGAGATAATGTACTGTGTGTTGTTACCGTAACTGATAAATAAGCCAATGCAGAGTATTAAAGTACAGACGCTAGCCCCGCCTATCATCAAACGCTTAATCAGGCTTTTTCGATTTTCATATCCGGTTAATACCCCAAACTGATCAGCTTCAGGGAAAATCACTTGTTGCAGTAATTCCCTAATGAAATAACTGCGCTGATCATTATTCCAAAGTGGTTTAGCCGTGTTTTTCAATCCAAAGGTTTTAGATACCTTGGCCACCATACGATCAATCGGTGCTCCGTGCTGGGTTCCACTCGTAAAATACAGCCCTCGGATAATACCGCTCGACAGACCATCGTCTTTTTTAGATAGCGTGGCAACAATATTAGCCAGTGTGGGTTTTAACGAGGAAAACTGGCCACTAAAATTATAAATTAGGGTCTTGCGACTTGGGTCTCGCTCTAATGACATTCGGTGCCATTGGCGCCTGGTAATTGATTGTATTAACGATCTGAATTCATTAGAAAAAATTGCTACCAGATCGCCCTGAATGCTGACATCTTTATTAAAGGTTATGCCAAAAGTTTGTTCTCTTTCTTTATGAGAAAATGTTTCATAAAATTGACTAAAACCTGCGACCATATCTGATTTAGTGACCACAATGTAGACAGGAAAGGTCGTGGCAAAAAAATCATTAACCTCGGCAATACGCTGTTTTAATTGCAAGGTATGTTGACTAATTTCATAATCGTTCATGGTTATCAAATCGGACATGCTAAAACTGACTAACAAGCCACTGATAGGTTTACGTCGATATTTTTTTATTAACCCTAAGAAATTGTGCCAGCCAGATTGGTCTGCTTTAAGATGGCTGTCCTGCGAGCTATATCTTCCTGCGGTGTCTAATAAAACGGCGTCTTGTGTGATCCACCAATCACAATTTTTTGTTCCTCCAACACCTTGAACTGCTTGATTTCCCAATTCATTAGACAAGGGAAATGGTAAGCCAGAATTTGCCAACAATGTTGTTTTTCCGCTCCCCGGTGAGCCAATAATCATATACCAGGGAAGCTCAGTGAGTGAAACTTTGCCCCCTCGCTTATCCTTTAACATACTAAAAGCTTGCTCAAATTTATTTTTTAACGCCGTGGATTCAGCGTTAATAACATCATTAAGCCCATCCTCTTCGCCAATTTCTTTTACCATATCTTTTTGTTTTTTTACCTTTTGACGGTATTTAAAAAATTGCACCAAAAAATAAAAAAACAAAATAACCATAACAACCATAATTTGGTTATTTAGGCTGGCAAGTGGGTAATATCCTGCAAAGGCAAGATAGGGCCCTGCGAAAAAAACAAATAATGATACTAGTAATAGGATGATTGCCGGGATAAACCAGACACTAACGACTATTTTTTTTATCTTGTCCATTATTATAAGTTGTCCTTTAAGACCAATATTAGTTCCACACGACGATTAATACTTTGGTTGTAAGCATTGTCGTTACTCACTAGTGGTTGCTTATCTGCAACACCTCGCGTCTTAATATTCCCCAATGGTATATTACTAGTGGCTAACCACTGTGCGATCGCTTCGGCTCTTTTCCTGGAGATAACCCAATTCGAAGCAGGTTTGCCTGTTGAGTCCGTGTGGCCGACTACCGATACACGAGTCGCATAATTTTTTATGCCATTTGCCAAAATATTGACATCAGGTAGGGCGGCCAGGTTGACAAAACTGCTACCTGATTCGAATAAACTGGTGCTGACAAACCTGATGATAAGCCTATTTTCCTGGATATCGATGGCAAGGATTTGCTGCTCGATATAATTACCTAAAAGTCTTTTTAGTGAGGTCGCTATGACGTTAATGTCAGGGCTTTGTGCGTTATTATTACTTACCTTTGACCCAAGGTCATGCCATCCAATAGACTCCACTTTTTCATATAGTGGTTCGCTCTTGGTTTTTAGGTTCGATAAAAATGTGATGTAAACTGCCACAAACACAAACCCCAAGATTAAAAATATTATTATAGGCGGAAACTGCTTCACAAAATTCGTTTCGACTTTGCCTACACCTTGCCACGAAGGAGATAAATCCCTTGCGATAGGCCTTATCTGGTCGATAGGTTGACAAAGGCTTTGGCTGATGCGTAAAAGCTCACCTTCACCTTGTTTTGAAATACGATATTTACCACAGAAACCTGAAGATAAACAGACGTAACATAACTCGATTAAATCAATATTTTTTTGTGGCTGTTCTAGTAATTTATCAATAATCAGAAAAAACTTTTCTCCACCCGAGGTTTCCTTATGATATTTGCTAAGCAACGTTTGATGACTCCATACACTATCCGTTCCCCAGGGTGTGGATAACACCAGTTCGTCAAGCAGGCAACAAATGAGATATCTGGCTGTTACCGTCACTTCTTTACTAAGATTAGCATTATTGATTTGTTGGTCAAATTTTGAGATCAAAATTTCAACATCACTGCCTAATTGTTCGATACTATTATTGGGTTCGAGCGAGCGTATATTGCTTGCAAAGATCAGCAATTCACTGGCAGCTGATAACAACAGATTTTCGCCAGCAGATTGGGCAGACACATTCAGGTTAGCTGGGGGTGAGTCGCTGTGGGCTGCAGGGGATGACCCAACAGGCTCAGGAGTGGATGCTGCGGCGGATTTTCGTCGCCCTCCAGGGTTAGGAATGAACATGGTTTTAGACAGATCTTCGTCTTGCATTATTGATTACTCCTGATAGCCCACAGCTCCATACTTAAATTTGGAAATTTAGTCCCAACGTGTAACGCTATCCCGCCAGACTCCGACAGAGCAGTCCAATACTCACCTTTGGGAATTAATTCAAAATAAACCGAATTACGCTGATAAGGTATTTCCCGCGGTACAACAGCCAGGTTATTGAGTTGAATACCGGGTAATTGAACGTTAACCAGTTCTTTGATTTGTTCAATTGCGCCAATTTTCACCTGGGGTGGGAAATATTGACGTAACTCTTCAGTTGTTATGTCTGCTGAAACAGCCAAAATAAACGAGGCTGTTGAAAACAATGTTTTATCTGACACTAAACCAATACTAATACCGTATTGTTTTTCTTGTAAAGGAATATTGAGGGAGTTTTGCTCCAATACAACACTAAATGCTTGCCTGAGTTCGTCAATGAGAAAAGTAAAAATTTCACTTAATTTATGATGCTGATAAGTAGGTAAATCGGGTACTAACTTATCTGCTTTAATAAATGTGCTCAAATCACCGATTAAGCTGATAAATTTCTCGTATAGGTCCAATGGTGCAAGGCGTTCAGCTTGGTCTAAATTGACTAATAAAGGATAGTGCCTGTTCAGTGTTTGCAACATTAAGAAATCGTTAACTTCATTCGTTGATGCTTTACCTGCAATAGACACCCTCGATGCAAGTGCACTTATCCTGTGCTTTACTAATTTCACCAACTCACTTAAAAAACCAGCGATGAATGGATTAATCTTGATATTCAAACTGGGCCCAGCAAAACTGGCTTTTAAGCTAATACTTCCGCTTGAACCGATATCTTCAATAAAAGCAATCGGGATACAGCTAAATTCATTGTTGTCATCTTTGTCTGTGCGCAGGCAAAAGCCTAAACCAGCGACTTCTAATGTTTGTTGTGACGACGATGTACCTGAAACGTCCCTCGCTTCATGCTCCTCGATTTGATAACGACTATGGACTGAAGCTTCTCGCGATGTTTCAGTATTGCCATTTCGTCGAATGGGGACAGCCAAATAAACAGTGGTATTCAGAAAATCTTCATTTACATCAAAAGCCGCAGGAAGCGCATCAATAGCTGGACAATCAAAATAGCTACCGTCAGGTAAAATTCCTTCGCATAACGTTAGGCAGAATTTACCGTTCTTTAAATGTGACTTATCAATTTCAATTGAAGCAATGCCCCAATGAAAAGGACGACACAAGGCGCTACTCAGTCGTATCTGTGATTCATGATATCTGGCTTGTTGTTGGAAATGATGGGGTTGCAACATCATACCTTCAGACCAGACAACTTTTTTTTCCCATGCCATACTAACAGTTCCTTAATTCATTTTATTAAAATTTATATTTCAACGACACGAACAGACAATTTACTTATTTTGATTTCGATACCTGAGCTTTTCCAAAAACTGTTTTCTGGTATGGCCTTAATAGTACGCCAGGTAACCATGTCAGTACTACGATAACCGACGACAATGCCTATAAAGCGGGCGTTTTCTGATATTTCCAGTTCGACTTCTCTTTTGCTGTTGGGGTCAATTAAATACTCCTCTAAACCAATATATTCGGTCCCTAATGCATTTTGATTACTCTTAAAAAGTACATCGTAGGTAGCGTTTTCAAAATTTATTTTATTGGTGAGTTGGTATATCCGCACAATAACTGATGAGGGCTGACCGGTAATGTCAGGATTAATATCCGCAGAGGCGCTGATGAAGTAGTTAAAATCAACTGTTTTTTCAGTAGTACTAGAACAGGCTGTGAGTAAAAAGCAACAGTATATAATACCTATTTTTGTTAAGTAACTTAGCATTTTTTTTCCTTTTTTATTTTTCATTCTTTAGATTATTAAAATTGTTAATTTGAGCTTGATAAGCATCTGAGAAATACGAACCCAGTATCTCATTAAGATTTTCAGATACATTTCTCGCCAATGACTGTTGTTTTTCTTTATATACTTGCCAACACTGTGAATTAGAATTTAGCCCCATAAATCGTTTCGATTTAACATTAACCTTTTTTTCAATGGCTTCAGGGGCTAATTCAGCTAGTAAACCCACCAGTGTACCTTGTAATCCCGACATAAATGCCATTTGATGCAATTGTATGTCTTTGAGCGCCTCATCATATGCATCACCCGCAGCCATATACCCCTTCTTTTTCTTAACGAGCAACATTTCTAAGGTGTCCACCGGGTCAATAGAAAACTTGATCGGGTTGTTCGATCTAGGTTTTATCAGTGTTGCTGATAGTCTGGATTCTTGTTTAAAAGCGGTTCTGCTGGCCAATAGAGACATGACCCCTTGTGTTGTTGATAACAGCACAGTAGCAATATCATCAGCAAAGGTTTCCTTATCGATCGTCGTAATCAATTCTTTCCGTAAACCCAATTTTTGGTACAACGTGGTAAAAAAAACATCATCACCAATGGCAGAACTGCCTCCCACGCTAACCGCCGGGGTTTCATTATGTAGCGGTGAAGTAACAGCTTTGGTGGGCGACTGAGTGACAGAAATTTCCTTGTTTGTATCTAAAACGCCAGTAACCGATCCGAGAGCAGAAGCAGGAATGGGGGCAGAGGCTTGTTCCTCTTGGCTAAAAAAGTTTTTTAATGGGTCGTTTAGTTGCCCTTCGGCCTCACCTGCCAGTGGTGTTAAGGGTTCAATGCTGGGTGTTTTTGGTTCTTCAGCAAATGGATTGACATTAGCAAGTGGATTGACATTATCTCGCGCTGAGGTAGGTTCTTGTGTGTCATTTACTGGTGAAACATCACTAACATCAAACGTATCCCAATCATCGGGAATAAGGTTATCGACAGCCTTTGAGACATTGTCAGATGCAGTGATGAAGGGCGAGTTCACTTCAACACTTGGCTTAAATGGACCACTGTTTTGTTGAGGAGTGTATCCGTTCGGTGCTGGTGATTTAAGCGGCTCAGATAAAATATCATCAAGCCCTATGTTACCTGCCGGCCTATCATTTGCATCAAAAGTTGGCATGGCAGATGATGTAAACATACTTTGCAGCTCTTTTTCCGGCGCCGGTGGCGCTTCTGCCCCCATTACCAGTCCTAACAAATCACCATCGATCACCTCATTTGTTTGTGGCGATGTGTTATTGGTAATTTGTTGGTTAATTTCGTCCACTTGTAAGGAGTGTTTACCAATAATCAGGGTATCCGATGTTTGCAAAACATGTTCATTACCATGGCCCAACGGTGCGCTAGCGTTGTTAATAACGACTCCATTACTGCTTACATCAGTGAGAATGAACTGACGATCTCTAAACGAGATCAACAAATGTTGCTTAGAAATAAATCTGTCCACATCTATCAACGTCCAATCACAATCGTTAGCCCGGCCAATCGAGCCACCAAGTTGTGTAAAGCTAAAGTTATCGTTTTGACCAGCTTCACTGCCCGATACTATTTTTAGTTTCAAATGTGGCATAGCGAAAAACTAATCCCTCTCGTCATTTTAAATTGTTGCACAGCATTCAGTTCCGTATTAAATATCACAGCTATCGTCAGATGATAGCAATAAAAGTTCGTTTAGGTAATAAGCAGTTAAGCAAGAAATAAACTAATTATTAATTGGTATAAAATTATCGTTAAATTGTTGGCAGGTGTATGTCAATACTTGGGTCTAGCTTTAATGTTAAATTGACACCAATTGTTACCTCTATGGCACCATCACTCTAGTGCAGCCCGGATTAGTAATTGAGATCACGCCAGAAAAAAGCGCACATGCATTTACTGTATTGTTCAAAGCGGGAAAATTAGCGGTCATCACGGTTGAAGAGTCTGGTGTAGATCCAGCCGTGCCATATAAATCAACGGCTCCAGAGTCTCGAATGTCTATTTCCGGTTAAATTATCAGATAATGTTTGAAAAGAGCGGCGCTGAGGATCAAACTAATGTTCTTGAGTAAAAATCATCAAATGAGCGCCACGCAAATGACATTATCGCACCCCATCCAATTACAAGAC
>JAWUXW010000036.1:0-14792 GCA_034111125.1 Paraglaciecola sp. | reverse complement strand
TAGTCATAGCTTGGTTTTCTATTGCTATTACAATAATAAATGTCTTACGTTCACCAGATCAGTTTTACCCTGGATTATTTCATCCGGGGTTAAACCGGAAATTTCATGGGGAAATACCAACCACTCATCACTTTCATGGATAAAGTAATCCGGTGCAATCTCGGTCTTATTGTTTTGCGGCTTGTAATATGGACAGGCTATACGCACATCTTTAGGCATGTTGGCTCTTGATAATGTCTTAATTTGCTTGATCAGTGCATCGACACTGCGACCGGAATCAAAGACGTCATCCACTATCAATAAGCCATCTTCCGCATTGGCGTTCTCAATCAGATAGTGCAAACCATGCACCTTAATGGTTTTTGCTTGTTGATTGATACCGTAATAAGATGAGGTTCTCACTGCAATATGGTCTGTTTCAACCTTCTTAAAATCAAAATATTCCTGCACCGCAATGCCAATGGGAGCCCCGCCCCGCCAGATACCAATAATAAAGTGCGGTCTAAAACCATCTTCATAAACTTTGGCCGCCAATCGAAATGAATCTTCCAACAATTTCTGGGCGGTAATAAACGTTTTTTCCATCTTACAAACCTTAGAGACTATGACGTGAAGGCCATGCATGGGCCTCACTTTTAGTGGTTGAAAATCAATTCAGTCAGTATTATACCCAAACCACTTAAAAATTTAGGGACTTGGCTAGACTTATTCGTATTGCAAGGCGCGGGCTGGATCCACTTTTACCGCACGGTATGCGGGATAAAGACTCGACACAAAACACAATATCAGCGAGAAAAACACCAATACCAGTACTTCCTGCCAATGCAACTCAACTGGCAAGCTTTGACCATCAGCCCCCAACAAAATAGGGATACCAAGCAGGCTAATAATATTATTAATTTGGCTGACCAAAATCACCCCTGCGCTAACACCAAAGACCGTCCCTTTGATCCCATTGTATGTCCCGTTAAATAAGAAGATAGACAAGACCTGAATACGGCTCATTCCCTGGGTTAACAATATTGCAATGTCTCCCTGCTTCTCGGTCACTACCATCACTAATGCAGACACAATATTAAATGCCGCCACCGCAATAATCAGCAGTAACATCAAGGCCATCATGTTTTTTTCCATCTTTACCGCGTCAAACAAGGGGCCTTGTCTGGAGCGCCAATTATCACTCGGCAGTGCTAAAGGTTGTATTGCCTGTAATACACTTTGATAGTCAAAAGCATCATCCAGAAATAGACGGGTTTGGCTAAGTTTGGATACCTTGCTGCGCAATAAATTGGCGGCATCCTTAATGTGTAACAACACCACCTTGCCATCTAACTCGGATCCTACCTCGTAGATGCCACTTACGGTAAAAATACGCTGACTGGGTATACGTCCTACCGGGCTATATATGCTGGCACCGGCTGCCAATAGCCGGGCTCTATCCCCAATGTGCAAATTAAGTTTTAAGGACAAGGCACGACCAATCACCACCCCATACTGACCGGCGACCAAAGTATCCAGTTTGCCGATCAACATATTTTGCGCAATGACCGAATGCTGGCTCATCACCCCTGGCTCAACTCCCTGGATCAATATGCCTTCCAAACCGCGGGTAGATTGCAATACCCCCTCAGCTTCAATAAACCTGCTGCTAGCCAGCACGCCATCTATGCCTTCTAATTCTTGCACAACCATGACATCGTGGTCCCGCGTATCGACCAAAATATGCGGAGTGATACCCAATACTCGTTGTTTTAACTGACTTTCAAAGCCATTCATCACCGCTAATACAGTAATGAGCGACATCAGCCCCAGAGCAATGCCGACAACGGAAAAAAAATTAATAAAGGCAATAAAATGATTACCCTTGCTTGCTTTCGCGTAGCGCAGACCAATAAAAGCGGATACAGGATGGAACATGGAGAATTCAGACTCTTATGCAAGGACATACAGTTAAAGCAATCGCTTGAAATAAACGTTTAACTGTTGGTATATGTAAATTGATTGATGAATAATACGTGCTCGTAACGAAGCAAACAAGTATGCAGACTGAAGACACCTTAACGGAGACCCGATGGACAACCTAAGCCTGGAGCAAAAGCTGGAACAGTTCCATGAATTTTTCAGCATTACCCATTCCATCAAAGTGAGTATGCAACCTCTGGATCCCAGTTTCGTACTGCCTGATGTAGAATACCTTGTGGATCACATGCCTTATGCATTTCAAGTCGCCTCTGAGGCCTCAGAGTTAGACGTTAAGGCCCTTAGGCCCTTGCGAAACCTTGGGGCTCATGCCTCTGAACTGGTGGATTTTCTGAATCATCAGTCGCGGAAAATTGATTTGATGATGTCGCTTATTCTGCAACAGGAGGAAGATCCAAAATTCGCTTATCAATCTTATAAATTTGGCGGCGGTGGTGTGATACTGGTCTGTACTGAGGCTATGAAGATAGGCCAGAGGGTAGAACTAAAATTGTTTATAAAGGAAGAATCCTCAGCAATATTCTGTTTTGGCGAAGTTATTACTTGTCAGGCTCAGGATGACCAGTACCATGTATCGCTAATTTTTACGCGGATCCGTGAGCAGGATCAGGATCTTCTGGTACGTGCCAGCTTGCATTTACAACAAGCCAATTTAAAAAAGCGCAATCTTAAACAAAATAACGAAAACAATTAATGATAGATAATATTTTTTCGCCACCACTGCCCCAATCTAAATCCACTAATAAAGAACAAGCAAAGGCCGACTTTATCCATTGGGGCAACCTGCATGGCAGCAGCATGGCCTTATCCATTGCCAACGCCGCCGAAAAAGCCAGCGGCCCAATATTACTGGTGACTGCGGATACCCCCTCAGGTATTAAGCTGGAAAAAGAACTCAATTATTTTTTGCTCGACAAAGAAATAAAGGTGCAATATTTTCCCGACTGGGAAACCCTGCCCTATGATACATTTTCACCCCACCAAGATATCGTATCTCAGCGTCTGGAAACCCTTTATCGCTTAACCCAGTCTGAGCGCTGCATATTTATCGTACCGGTAAATACCCTGATGTTACGCATGGCACCGGTAGATTATCTAAGCAAGTATTTACTGATTTTAAAACTAAAACAAAAACTGGATATTGATAAGTTTCGCAGTGGACTAGAGCGGGCCGGATACTTGCACGTTAATCAGGTGATGAGTCACAGTGAGTTTTCCATTCGTGGGGGCATTATCGATTTGTATCCCATGGGTAGTCATCAGCCTTTTCGCATTGACTTATTTGATGACGAAGTAGACAGTATTCGACATTTTGACCCTGAGACTCAGCGCTCTGGCGACCAAGTGACAGAAATTAAGCTTCTGCCCGCCCGTGAGTTTCCCACCGACCAAGACGCAAGTACCTTGTTTCGTCAGCAATATTTACAAAAGTTTGACGCCAACAAGAGCAAAGAATCTATTTATTATCAGGTCAGTAAAGGCCTGATGCCAGCAGGCATTGAGTATTATCTGCCGCTATTTTTTAATCAAACCGCCAGTTTATTTGATTATTTACACCCAGATACCACGGTGATGATGCAAGGTGACCTTGGCGGGGCCTGTGAATCCTATTGGACCGATGTAAACAAGCGCTATGAACAACTGCGCTATAACCTTGCACGGCCCTTGTTGGAACCGGCAGACTTATTTATGCGCCATGAGGAGCTGTTTAGCGCATTTAAACATTGGCCACGGGTCGCCATAAACCATGTGCCGAAGATACAAAAGCCCGGGGTACATAACTTTAGTACTGCGCCGATCGGTGACATCGCGGTCAAACCACAAAACAAGGTGCCCTGGACCAGTATCAAACAGTTGGTTACAGATTATAAAAAGCAAGGACATAAAGTGCTCTTTAGCGCCGAGTCCCAGGGACGACGGGAAAGTCTGCTTGAGCTGCTAGGCAAAGCCGACATCGCACCTAAAGCTTTTACCACCCTGGATGATTTTGTCGCCAGTAAAGCGTTGCTTGGTATAAGCATTGGTATGGCTGAGCACAGTTTTGTTTTGCAAGAGTCCACAGGTGATCTGGCCTTTATCACTGAAACCGAGTTGCTTGGGCATAAGATCAGTCAGCGACGTCTGCGGGATAAACGCCAGGCCACAGATGAAAATGCGGTTATTCGCAACCTTGCAGAATTGGCTTTAGGCCAACCCATAGTCCATTTAGATCATGGGGTCGGTCGTTTTCTGGGACTGCAAACTCTGGACGTTGGCGGCGTAACAACAGAATATCTGTGTATCGCATACGCCAAAGAATCCAAGTTGTATGTGCCTGTAGCCTCACTGCACCTCATTAGCCGTTATAGTGGTGGCGATGTCGACCATGCTCCCCTGCACCACCTTGGAACCGAAACCTGGAGCAAAGCTAAGAAAAAAGCCGCGGAAAAAGTTCGTGATGTGGCCGCTCAACTGCTGGACGTCTATGCCAGACGCGCAGCTAAGCCCGGCTTCTCCTACAAGATAGTCTGGGACGAGTATCAAACTTTTAGCGACAGCTTTCCGTTCGAAGAAACACCTGACCAACAACAAGCTATCAACGCCGTGATCCAGGACATGGGCAGCTCCAATGCCATGGACCGACTGGTGTGTGGTGATGTGGGCTTTGGTAAAACCGAGGTTGCCATGCGCGCCGCCTTCCTTGCGGCCAATCAGGGCAAACAGGTGGCCATTTTGGTGCCCACTACCCTACTTGCCCAGCAGCATTATGAAAATTTCAAAGATCGTTTTGTCGACTGGCCGTTTAGAATTGAAGTAATGTCCCGTTTTGTCAGTACAAAAAATCAGAAGCTAGTTATGAGTGGCATCAGCTCCGGCACAGTAGACATCGTTATTGGTACTCACAAACTACTGCAAAACGATATCAAATTTGCCGATCTGGGTCTGGTGGTCATCGATGAAGAACATCGATTCGGCGTTCATCAGAAAGAGAAGTTTAAGTCTCTACGTTCAGATGTAGACATACTTACCCTGACCGCCACGCCGATCCCAAGAACATTAAATATGGCACTCAGTGGTATGCGTGACTTATCGATCATTGCCACACCACCGGCCAAACGTTTGGCGATTAAAACCTTTGTCCAGCAACGAAACAAAGAGTTAATCCGTGAAGCTATCATGCGCGAGATATTGCGAGGTGGGCAAGTCTACTTTCTGCACAATGAAGTAGACAGTATTGAACAAACCGCCGAGGAAATTGCAGAAATCGTACCGGAAGCCCGAATTTGCATTGGCCACGGCCAAATGCGTGAGCGTGAACTAGAGCGGGTGATGGGCGAGTTTTACCATCAGCGCTACAACGTGCTGGTGTGTACCACCATAATTGAAACCGGTATCGATGTGCCCTCGGCGAATACCATTGTGATGGACAGAGCCGATCATCTGGGACTGGCACAGTTACATCAATTGCGGGGCCGTGTGGGTCGTTCACATCATCAGGCATACGCCTATTTATTGACTCCCCATCCCAGACGTATAAGTAAAGATGCGGCTAAACGCCTTGACGCCATATCATCCCTGGAAGAACTCGGCGCAGGTTTTGCCTTGGCCACACATGATATGGAGATCAGGGGTGCGGGTGAACTCTTAGGTGACGATCAAAGCGGGCAAATTTCCAGTATCGGCTTTACTCTGTATATGGAAATGCTTGAACAGGCGGTAGAAGCGCTAAAAGAAGGCAGAGAGCCTTCGTTAGATGCAGTTACCGCCAAGCAAACGGAAATAGAATTACGTCTGCCGGCCTTATTCCCCGATGACTATATTTTCGATATAAATACCCGCCTGTCCTTGTACAAGAAGCTTGCTTCCTGCAAAAACCAGCGGGCAATCAATGAACTGCAAATAGAACTCATCGACCGCTTTGGTCTGCTGCCCGACGCGGCGAAAAATTTGATGAAAATTGCCCAAATGAAACTGCAGGCTCAGGTGGTGGGAATTAAAAAGGTTGAAGGCAATGCCAGTGGCGGTGTGATTGAATTTGCTCAGGAAACCCAGATCAATCCCAGTTTTATTATTCAACTACTGCAATCACAACCCAAAATTTATCGCATGGACGGTCCACAAAAACTAAAATTTAATGTGCCAACTGAGTCAGCCAAAGATAGACTACAACTGGTCGCCGATATGTTAGAACAATTTAGCCAACAATTAAGAGCCGCTTAATGCCAACACTTTTTACCCGTAAGCATACCCTTCATGGCAAAGAAAGAAGGTCAAGTTTAGCCGTCTTTGCGACGCTTTCCCTGCTCGTCACACTGTGCAGTCCACACGGGACCGCCGCAGAGCAAGACGAGTGGTGGTTTGACGTGGAAGTGATTGTATTTAAACGTAATATTGAGTTTCAGAATATTGCAGAAAAGTTCCCTCTGAGCGAGCCTACCGTGGTAACAAGGCCCTACGTCGATTTGCTAATACCCTATATCAAACCGGACTTCGACTTTTTAACCAGTTCAATGCCTTTTTGCCGCCAATCAGAGCAACAGCAGCAAGAATCACAGCAGTTAAAAAACCTGCAATCCTTGAATACAGTCACCTATGGGAAAACAGATAGTAGCAATACCGACCTAAGATCAGACAATGTTAACCCGGCTAAAGTGGCAATAGAACGTATCGTTGAGGTTCAGAGTGAACGCCTCGTAGAACTCAATCCGGACTCAGGCAAGGACGATGACAACATGCCTGTGATCGACAGACTATTATCCGTCTACGATAAAACTTTAGTGCTAAGCCCCTTGTTACTTGAGCAGCCTTTTATCGACTGGCAGCTGCCCATGCAACTTCCTTGCACCTATCAGAACCCAAACAAATTACTCGTTAACCCCTTTGAGCCCGCAGAACTTGAGAATTTTGTTGCCAGTATTCCAGTTCAGGTAAACGGACAGGAGGGTTCAAATGTCCGGCAACCTCACTTGTTACCCCAATCGGCATTGCTGCTCTCATCACTTTTTGAAGATATCAACAGACAAGGGGAATTAAACCCCATCCTACACCTGGGCTGGCGTCAGCCAGTGCTGTTTGGTAAAAACAGAGCTGCCAAGTTCCGACTGTTCGCTGGTAATAATTACGCCGATACCTATTCATCAAGTGGCGACATCTTAGCCACAACACCCAAGCCATCCACAGATGAAATCGTGGATAAGTATCCAGTTGAATTCGATACCTCTGTTCAGCAAACCACCGGCACGGTACAAGATAGTTTATTCGCCAAAATATACCAAGCTCTTGCCGATCCCTCTCCCATTGTTATTGCTAAAGAGCAGGAAGATGCTCCTGCTGCAGCAAGTTCGGCTAAAAAAGTGAACCAACTGTGGCAACTAGACGGGGAACTTAAAGTCTATCTACAAAACGTGGGCAGAACTCCGTATCTGCACATTGATAGCGATCTGGAATATCGCATACCCATATTTGTTGAAAACAAGGCCAGTGTCTTAGCCGATAGCAATATAGGTTTGGCCCCGGCAAGTCAGACACTAGCAATTGAAAGTGATGCAGCTTTAGTAGCAGACTCTTCTGGCCAGCCAAACTACCTGCAAAGCGTCAAATTCAGCCAGCTAAGGCGAGTGATCAGCAAGCAACTGCACTATTTTGATCATCCTCTTTTTGGCATGGTAGTACACATTAAACGTCATAAATGGCCTGAGCTAGAAGCTACAAATAACCCACAGAATACCGAGAATTAGATGAAAATATACACCAAAACAGGCGATAAAGGGCAAACCCAGGTTTATGCCGAAAAAATGCTGCGTCTGCCCAAAGATGCCGAGGTAGTGGAATGTTATGGCACCTTGGACGAGTTAAACGCTCACTTGGGTTTGCTTGGCAGTTACATCTCGTCGACCAGTGACAAGATCCACCTTGATCACATTCAACAAACCCTGTTCCAAATAGGCTTTGCCATCTCTGCCACCACTAAGTTGACAGATGGGGACGTTGAATTACTCGAAAGCCACATTGACTCCATGCAGGCCATGCTGCCGGTACAAACCACCTTTATACTGCCAAGCGGATGCACTGCCGCGTCCCAAGCCCATGTTTGCCGTACAGTTGCCCGGCGAGCCGAACGACGCATGGTCGCTCTCTTAGCGGATTATCCGGTACCGGATATTTGCTTACGCTACCTAAACCGCCTGTCCGACTACCTGTTTGTTTTTGCCAGAGTACAAAATTTCCAGGCTGGGAATGAAGAAACCAAGGTTTAAGGGGCATTTGGCCCATAGTCTTCTCTAGGTCGTAGTTTACCATGGTAGTGAACTCCTTATATTCCTGTTCAAGTTGAATATTTTTTTGTGCTTAAAATACTCATTTTAAAAAACCTCTAGCAAGCCCAAACAAAAGACAATTATTCATGCGTAGAATGTTCTCTTCGTATAAGGGTAGAAACTTACTTTCTGCATTTTGAAGATGCTTGGGTATATGTACGCTACTATTTGCTGCGTGTGTAAAGAGGTAACATCACATAGATGGTCGATGAGTTGCTGCGTTTGCTCCTCATTCAGATAACCTTGTGCCCCCGCACTTTCAGGGTTGAGCTTATGAAGTGTTAAAAATTCATCAATGTGGCGGGATATGCTTGCCTCATGTAATCGAAGTGCTTGAGCAATCTGTTTAATGCCCCCAATCTTCTGAGCGTAATAACACCGCCTTTATCCGGTCACGCTGATGTCCGTGGTGTATTTTACGATGACGTCATGCTAAGGCTACTTTTAGCTCAGGTGACAGTTCAATTTTCATTGAATGGAGCTTGATCCTCTTTAGTTGAAAAATCAAGCATCTTCATTGATCACGGCTATAGTACGAAAAAATAGAATTACGGCTTACTTATACTCAATAGTGCTACGCTCCCTTTAGGCCATTTATTCAACCCGTGTTGCAACGATAAGCCTTGCTATGTTGATCGCCGACGTCGCCGCAGGTGAAGGAGCATTGCCGACATGTAAACTGTGCTGGATTTGTACAAATTTGAAGTCATGGATAAGCTCCCCTTTTTGGTTCACCGCCTGAGCCCGAATGGCGCTTGGATGAGGTAATAAGTCCTGTAATTGGATCTCAGAAAAATAAAGTTGCTCCTGCTTTAAATAGCCTCGTTTGAACCATGAATTTTTCATTTCCCTAAGACCAAAACCGGCGTTTTGCCAAAACAGTGGTAGCGTCCGCTTAAATTTCATCAGCTCATGCAGATCGGCGAAGCTAAATTCACCTCTATCGTAGGCCTCTCGTGCCAGTGCCAATAGCGCTTTCGGCCCAACAGTAATTGAGCCATCAATCATTGGCGTTAAATGCCCTCCTAAAAATGGTAAGGCCGTATTAGGTATGGGCTAGATAAGATGATTAACCAGAGAATTGTATTTAGCCGGCAGCTTAAAATACTCTCCGCGAAAAGGCACAATTTGAAAGTCTATGACCTCACCCAGCAATTTGATAATTCTATCAGCCTGCAGACCCGCGCAGTTAAGCAAAATTTTGCTTTTATACTGTGCGTGTTTAGTCTTAACCTTAATCTCGGCATCTCCCTCATGTAACGCAAGCACGTTCTGCCCATAAACAACTTGACCTCCGGCATGAGCAAACAGCGCAAGCATAGTACTGGTGATAGCGGTGTAATCGGTGATCCCGGTATTTTTAACCAACATCGCGGGCGGCCAAGCCCTGAATATTTGGCTCATGTTCCTTTAATTGTTGCCTATTCAACATTTGCACACAAAGCTGGTTTGCCTGGCTGCGCTTAAAAAGCGCATCCATTCCCTCTAGCTCAGAGTCTTCGGTGGCGACTAATAACTTTCCACATTGTCGGTAGGGCAAATTGTATTGCTTGCAAAAGCTAATAGTGTCCAGCAAACTTGGGCTTTCAAGCTATCTGGTGGATAATAAACCCCGGCATGTATCACCCCAGAATTGCGCCCGCTTTGATGAAATGCGGGAACCGACTCTTTCTCAATTAGTAATATTTTCTTGCTCGGGTACTTTTGAATTAACTACCAGGCTGCAGCAGCCCCAACGATCCCCGCACCAATAATGACTACATCAAACTCTTTCACTTAATTTTTCACCACAAAGATTAAAAATTCAGACACATGCCCTGATATAATAGCGAAATATGAGTACCGCGTTTTCCCCAAGAAGAGTCAAATTTCATGAGTCAAGCTTCACAACGTTTCGGTGGTACCGAGCGCTTATACGGTCAACAGGAAACCGAGATCTTGCGTCAAGCACATATCTGTATCGTGGGTATTGGGGGTGTCGGCTCTTGGGTGGCGGAGGCCTTGGCCAGAACTGCCGTGGGCCAACTGACCATAATCGATTTAGATGATATTTGCATCACCAATACCAACCGCCAGATACACGCTTTAAAACAAACCGTTGGCCAGGCAAAGGTTGAGGCGATGGCCGAGCGGATAAGACAAATCAACCCTGACTGTAAAATCAATATTGTTGAAGATTTTGTCACCCCCGACAATGTGCAAAACCTGTTAAACAAAGGCATGCATTATGTGGTGGATGCCACCGACAGTATTAAAGCCAAAGCGGCGATGATCGCTCATTGCAAGCGCAACAAAATCCCTGTTATCACCGTGGGTGGAGCCGGTGGGCAAGTCGATCCAACGCAAATTAGCGTGACGGATCTAAGCAAAACAATACACGATCCCCTCGCCTCTAAACTGCGATCCGAACTGCGTCGATTTCATAATTTCAGCTGCAACCCTAAACGCCGTTTTGCGGTCGATTGTGTGTATTCCACCGAGCAACTTCGCTATCCCCAAGCTGATGGTACGGTTGGCACGACTAAGAACTTAAGCGGTGGCAGTGCCAAGCTCGATTGCAACAATGGCTTTGGCGCTTCGGTCGCGGTTACCGCCAGCTTTGGTTTTATTGCAGCGGCCAGAGTGATTAAAAGAATTCTTGAAAAATCTACCCGTCAAAGTCCGATGTAGTTGTCACAAACAGAATCTATATAAGAGCACCGCAGCGCTATACCTTTATTTCATCAGGTAAATTTAGCGCTTTGTGTTTTTTGACATCCAAATAAATAGCAATTATCAGCCAGATTGACACCAGACTGATTAACAACCAAGTGTTCTCTGCCACCTGCATAACCTGTTCACTTAACATCGAGGTGGCAAAAATTAGCAGCAAATAATAGGGCATATTCAATATACCTGCCAGGGCAATTACCCTGGGAGATTGTCGGGAGGCTCCCTGGAAAAACATAAAGAAGGCTAAGGAGTTAATATGGATCATCGCCGCCATCAAGGGTTTCATGGATAGGCGCTGCGGTTTTGTCGATTCATTGCCAAAATGTCTGCCGAGGGCAAAATTAACCGCAGAGCCGATAGTCGCTGCCACCACCATTGCGATCGTAAGAAAAACAATGTCGCTGGTTTGCGGCTTAGCCATTACAACTAATACCACCGCAAAAAATTGACCCGGAAAATAAAAGCCGACGTAAACAATCGATTCGAGCAGGATAATAACCACGATAAGCAGATAAAAATAATCGGCAAAACTGTGTTCAAGACTTTCGAGTAATTCCATTCCCGGTGGCAAAACGTCTAAATAAACCAGTAAAAAGATTAAGCATAAAGCAAGTAAGGCGCTAAGGGGTAAGGTAGAGGTATATTTCATTAGGAAAGACTATTGGAACACTAATACACTAGCTACGCTTTTTTTCCGCGAGGGGATCATCGGCTTGTTGTATTTGGGTAAACAGCACTTTAGGATAAGCCTTACCTTAGGATAAAATGGAATTATTGATGTACCGGGCTAAAACCACTATTGAGCAATGGCGAATACTACAGGCAGTAGTTGATTTTGGTGGTTACGCTCATGCGGCCGCAAAACTAAATAAGAGTCAGTCATCCCTCAACCACGCTGTGGCCAAGTTACAGGATCAACTTGATGTGAAATTGCTCGAAGTGAGGGGGCGTAAAGCCTTTTTGACCGAAGCCGGTGAGGTCATGCTGCGTCGTTCACGGCACCTCACACAAAATGTTCAGGATTTAGAAGAACTGGCACGTAACATTAATCAGCACTGGGAGCCAGAAATTACCCTGGCGGTAGATTTGGCTTACCCCCGGGAATTACTCTACCCGGTGCTTAAAGCCTTCCAGCCAAAGTCTCGTGGAAGTAGATTAAAGATCATTAACACTGTGTTGACTGGTACCGAAGAAGCTATCACCCAACAATGGGCAGACTTGGTAATAGGGACCTCAGTGCCTAAAGGGTATCTAGGTGAACCCCTTGCAGAGATGCGTTTCGTAGCCGTATGTCATCCCCAGCATCCACTTGCATCTTTGCCCTCGCCTATTGACCCAAATGAGCTTGCCCAACACTTACAGCTAGTGATTAAAGATACGTCCCACTCACCGGATGAAAAAAGTGGTTGGCTGAAATCCGAACAACGCTGGACAGTCAGTGAGTTTAACACTGCGATTGATTTATTACTCAATAGCGTCGGTTTTTGCTGGTTACCGGAACATAAAGTATCCACTAAACTAGCCGACGGAGAATTAAGCAAACTGTCTATTAAGGGTAGCAGCTTTCGCATCATCACCTCATTTCTGGTCAAACCTAAACCGGACCATATTGGCCCGGGAACAGACATGTTGTATCAACAATTGATTGCTAATCGACAACTCAAAGAATAAACGTAACAATACGTCTAAAAAATTTAGCGTAATTCATTATCAAGGAACACTAACTATGCGCATGACCCGAGAAGAACTGACACAATTAATGACAGATAGCGCACAAAATGCGGTTAAAACTACCCAGGAGGAATTTAATTTAACCCTTGATGGCAGTGAGCATAGCTTGGCCTTACTTGATGATGTGATCCTAAGTTGGCTAGGCAAATATAAAGATCAAGTACTGGAGGAGAATGCGGTATTCACCATCTGTAATATTTATGGTGCTTATGTGGGCGAAATATTCCGTAAAAAAGTCGGCGGTAACTGGAGTTATGACGAATCTGATCAGGATGCCCCCTATGTCATATTGCAGTACGCGGGCAATTCCTACGCCTTTGCCGGTATCTGTTATCAGCGTTTAGTAAATGACAGTCAGGTGAGTATTAAAAATTATTTTGAACAAGCAGTGGCAAACAGTATTCAGTAGCCTAGGACTTACCCAGCCCGCTGGGTGAGGGATCCTCTTTTTCGCTCACTGCGGGTTTAGCCCAATCCCTTAGCATAAAGCTCAAATGCCTGTCTTTGCCCACAAAGTACAGGCACAGCATATCTACCAGCAACGTAAGGGCAATTAACCAGGAAAACGCCCAGTATTGCTTATTCCCGATGGCAAGGTGAAAAACAATGTCCGCAGCTAAGGTCGCCAAAATAAGCGGCTTAATTAACGTAAACAACCAACAGTGTCCTTTGAGCCTAATTTTGTCCCTGAAACTCATTATCAGCAACACCAACACGGCAGGTATTGCACACAGTAAACTGATATATAAGTAGCCCTTGTCAGGGTAAAAAAGGGCTAACAAGCTGCTACTATCCTGACGAAATGACAAGGCAGCAATAAACACCAGAAAACTGCGACACATATACAACAAACACCAATACAGTGCCGCAGAGGGCACAACACGCCCGGCTTCGTCATAATACTTAAGGGCTAACATTAACCTCACAGGTGCAGGCCAATGTTTAAACGATGGTTAGTAATGACTAGGCCTTGTATTGTGCTGTGTTTTTTCTGTGTATGCCTTTTTCAATGAGTCACGTATATCACGCAAAACTTCGCCTATATCGTGAAAATCATCCGGCGATATATACATACTCATACTTGAGTCGATGTTAATTTCTTCGCCAACGCCATTGCTAAACTCAGTTGTTTCCAGTACAGATTGGATCCGTTCAAAAAAAGCTTTCGCGGTGGCATCCTCAATATTTTTAAGACACACCACAAACTGATCAGCCCCTACCCGCCCCACGATATCTCGCTCCCGTGTAACCTGCTTCAGGCAATTTGCCACACTCTTCAACGATAATTCTCCAGCCATATGACCAAATTGGCTATTCACTTTGGTAAAATCATTTACATCAAATAGAGCTAATGCATTGGTTTTCCCCCGAATCGGTTTGACGATATGTTTGATTGCTTGCAGGGCTGCGCGTTCGTTTAGCAGCCCCGTTAAGGGATCGGTAGCCATTTTACGCAAATACGGCCTGACAAATATAAAATAGATGACACTCGCGATCAGTAAGATAATCAGCGCTATCATTGCCATTGATTGATATCGTTGCTGCTCAGCCTTAGCCAGGTTCGCCTCCAGAGCCAATATATCGACATGCAACTTTGCCACGCCAAGCACCTTACCCGAAGTCTGCTGAGTCTGAACTTTCTTTATGATCACCTCGGCGAAATGCCTAAAACTTTGCTGGGCGGCAGGAATATCACCGAGAAACAAATGGGCCTGTACGATAAAACGCAAGTAACCCTTATTTTTATCTATGTTGGTTTGATAAGTTGACTTGTCCTGGCCAACGTCCGCAAAATATTGCTCAACACATATTTTGTCTTGCTCGTATAAACACAGTGCGGCCTTATACCAACGATAAAAACCTGCCAACTGCTCATTAGACACCTGCGCTTCAAAAACGCGCCATTTCCTCAGACTATTGCGCAAGCCCTTATAATCAGCGGTTTGATAGGAATACCTTGCCTCGGCGTAGTGCAGCCAAATATTTGATAGGGGCGTGTTTACCTGTAAATTCGCCTTTCTCAATCGTTCAATCATAGACTTGGCTTTGTCAAAGTCACCGCTGCCCATGTGC